>CAIPGC010000052.1 GCA_903864505.1 uncultured beta proteobacterium
GGCGCGGTCATCACACACACGGATATCACTGAGCGCAAGCGCAGCAGCGAGCAGGTTGAAATGCTGCTGATCGAACAAAGATCCATCCTGAACAGCCGTATCGTCGGCATCGCAAAGCTAAAGGAACGCAAGTACATCTGGGTCAACCCCGCGCTGGCGGAAATGCTCGGCTATAGCCCTGACGAAATGATTGGCCAATCCTCAAGGATCGTATACCCCAGCGACGAGGCGTATGCGGCATTCTCGGCAAGTGCGATGCAAAGGGTGATGCAAGGCGAAGTATTCCGTGGGGAGGTTGAGTTTTTGCGCAAGGACGGAACTTTTTGCTGGTTCGACGTCAGTGGTAGCGTGCTCAGCCCGGGAAGTGAAGAATTCATCTTTGCTTGTGTCGCTATCACCGATCGCAAGCGGGCTGAACAGGCACTCATCGACAGTGAAGAGCGCTGGAAATTTGCGATTGAAGGCTCTGGCGACGGGTTGTGGGATTGGAATCTCCAGACCGACACGGTCTATTACTCGACCCGCTACAAGAACATGCTTGGTTTTGCCGACCATGAATTTGGTGACAGTATCGTCGAGTGGAGCCAGCGCGTTCACCCGGAGGATGCGCCTGGCGTTTACACCGAATTGCAGCAATACAGAGATGGAAAGGCCGGCAACGGTAGCGTTGAGTTTCGCATGTTGTGCAAGGACAGCGGTTGGATGTGGGTCCTTTGCCGTGGCATCGTGGTGGAGCGAGATGAACACGGTAAAGCGTTGCGCATGATTGGTACCAATAGCGACATTACCGAGCGCAAACTTGCCGAGGCCAAGCTCCTTCTCGCCGCCCGGGTCTTTGACCATGCCCTTGAAGGCATTGTCATAACCGATGCGCACGGCACCATCGTCAATACCAACGAAGCCTTTACCCGAATCACTGGTTACGGCCGTACGGAAGCTATTGGCAAAAATCCGAGCATCCTCAAGTCAGGTAGACAGAGCAGGGCATTTTATGAGGCGATGTGGAACGACATAGGCCTGCATGGCCACTGGAGCGGAGAAATCTGGAACCGGCGCAAGAGCGGTGAGGTATATGCCCAACTGCTCGCTATCAGTGCCATCCACGATGCAAGCGGCGACACGCAGCAGTATGTAGCCCTGCTCTCCGACATCACCGCCATCAAGGATCATCAGAGCCAACTAGAGCACTTTGCCCACTTTGATGCACTAACCAATCTACCGAATCGTTTGCTGCTGGCTGATCGGTTGCAACAGGCCATTGCCCAGGTGCAGCGACGTGGACAACAGCTCGCCGTAGCCTATCTTGACTTCGATGGATTTAAGGGCGTCAACGACCGCCATGGGCATGACATGGGTGACCAACTGCTCATTCATCTGGCCTCTTCCATGAAGGAGACGCTGAGAGAGGGCGACACTTTGGCAAGACTCGGTGGTGACGAGTTTGTGGCGGTCCTGATCGATCTTGATGGCATCGAGAGTTGCGCGCCCCTGTTGACCAGACTCCTTGAGGCAGCTTCTGCGCCGATTCGAATCGGTTCAGTGCTTCTCCAGGGTTCGGCGAGTATCGGAGTATCTTTCTACCCGCAGACCAACGACATCGGTGCCGATCAACTTCTGCGCCAGGCAGATCAAGCCATGTACCAAGCCAAGCTTGCGGGCAAAAATCGCTATCACGTTTTCGATGCAGATCACGACAGCAGCCTGCGTGTTCATCACGACGCGCTCAGACGTATAGATCTGGCGTTGAGGAGAGGTGAATTCGTACTGCACTTCCAACCCAAGGTCAATATGCGCAGCGGCCAAATCATCGGTGCTGAGGCGCTAATTCGATGGCAACATCCCGAGAAAGGGTTGCTGGCACCAGCCGCATTCCTACCTGTGATCGAAGATCACCCGTTAGCAATCGAAGTGGGCGAGTGGGTAATTGACGCAGCGCTTACCCAAATAGAGGTGTGGCACGCCGCCGGGCTGGACCTTGTCGTGAGCGTCAACATCGGTGCGCACCAGTTGCAGCAAGGTGATTTTGTACAGTGCCTGCAGTACATCCTGGCAAAGCACCCACAAGTCAGTCCTAGCAGCCTGAACCTTGAAGTGCTCGAAACAAGCGCATTAGAAGACATGGCAAAAGTGTCGCAGGTAATCGAGGACTGTCAGAACATGGGCGTGAAGTTTGCGCTGGATGACTTTGGCACAGGGTACTCGTCACTCACTTACCTCAAGCAACTGCGCGTGGCGATGCTCAAGATCGACCAGAGCTTTGTGCGCGACATGCTGGACGATCCTGATGACTTGGCGATTCTGGTTGGTGTGATTGGTCTTGCCAATGCCTTCAAGTGCGAGGTTCTTGCTGAGGGTGTAGAGACCGTGGCACACGGAAGCGCCCTCCTGGATTTGGGTTGTGAGTTGGCCCAAGGCTACGGCATTGCACGTCCAATGCCTGCCGAGGCGATGCCAACGTGGACGGCAACCTGGCGTCCCGATGAGGCTTGGTGCGAGTGTTCTTTAGTCGTGAATTCGCTACGGTAGACGGGAAACAAAGGCTGCAAACGTGTTCCCAGAGTCGCCACCAGCAGACTTTTCCGTAGCGACAACCAAGTTCGGAATTCAGCGCAGAAGCGGAACGAGGTCGGTCACATCAGTGTTGTACCAAACCTTCTTGGCGGGATCCCAACGGGCTCCGAGGGCTTTGACGGTTTCCTTCTCAGTGAAGGGGGTGACCAGATGATTCGCATGCTTCCTCAGATTGCGTATGCGGCAAGTACCGCCATTGCAGTTGCATTGACAATGACATGCGGAGCCAATGCCGCCAACACCGCTTTAGTCATCGATGCTGGTCGCCAAACCTGAAAGGCAGTTGCAAAGAAATAGAACCCCCAAGCAGCTATAGGAAACTTGATCCAACCCTGCAAGACGCCGTGCAGGATTCCAAATGCAAGCCCGCAGATGAGGGAATTTTCCTTTATCGACATCCTGGTCTTACCCAGCAGAAGTAAAGCTGTAACCAATGTTGCTGTTTCAGTCACCGGTGCGAAGACAATGTTTCCAAATAGCTCCCACAAGTCAGGCATGGGGAACTTGACCATCAGGCCTCCACGATCCATCTCCGAAAGGGAGGTCGATATCAGAGCGACACAAACCCCGATAAGCGTTGGTGCGCTTGCGATCAAGGCTGTGCGCAAGCAGTAGAGCCACATAGATCCAAGGCGGGCATCAGGTGGGAATTGTTCAGGTGGCAACTGCGCTAGCTCCAAGATGGTAATGTTCGAGAGTCTAGGGCAACGTTGGCAAGTACGGTGTTCACCCGACCCCCCATACCGACCCAACTGTGCGCACCAAGCTTCTCCACCCCAGTCTCACAATCGCAGCCACCAATGCAGCGATCTATTCCGAGAACCGGATCGAATTCCCACCGCCGCGCTTGGCCTGGTACATGGCAGCATCTGCAGACTTCAGGATGTCCTCTGGGGATGAGGCATCATGCGCAAACAAAGTAACGCCAATGCTTGCCGTGCAGCACCAATCGAGCGTCCATGCCTCCCCACCGTCGTCATGCAAGGTGAGCGTGTAGGGTAACGCCAATGCGCAAAGAATCTTGTGCGCCACAGCGTGTGCCTGATCGCTGACAGTGCTCGCTTGTGCGTCTATGGCAGTGAGGATGATGACAAATTCATCTCCGCCAAATCGGGCCACGGTATCGACTTGGCGCACACAGTTGGAAATACGCCGCGCTACTTGCACAAGAAGTAAGTCACCGACATCATGACCATGTTTGTCATTCAACGGCTTGAAATTGTCCAGATCTATAAACAATAGAGCCGCAGATAGAAAAGTGCGTCTGCATCCCGCCATGGTTTGTCGCAGTCGATCGCTGAATAATCTGCGGTTTGGCAGATTCGTGAGAGGGTCATTGAAGGCAAGTTGACGTACTTTATTCTCCATAAGTTTGCGACTCGTAATATCCCGCACGAACGCGAACAGTCGTCCGCCGAGTTCAATCGAGTGCTGTACGCTGACCTCAACGTCGATGATGGAACCGTCTTTCTTACGGTGTCTGGCTTGAAACTGGACATAACCGTGCTCCCGCATTTGCTCGGTATGTGCGGCTGTCTCCTCAGGCGACTCGTCGGCTTCAAGATCCGAGATGTTCAGGCCCAGTAGTTCGTTCAGGGTATAACCGTGCATAGTGCAGACTGCTTCGTTGGCTTCGATAATCGTCGCCGACTCATCGGTGATCCAGAATCCATCCATTGATGTTTGAATTACCGTCTGGTACTGCTTGGCGATCAGATGGGTGCGCTGGCGCGGGGTGATGTCATGGAATACGACATAAATTGCCTCAGCGCCGTCGTACTGGATCGCAGTGCTCTTGACTTCGACGCTGATGGCGGATCCGTCCATCTTCAGGAATCGTTCTTCCACCACCGGGTTGGCGAACCCAACTGTGGCCAGAGCCCTTATCCGTTCTCTCACCAGTTCACGGGAATCAGGATGAACCCAGTCCATTAGCGGGCTGCCAATGACCTGCTGGAGGGAGGGCACGCCCAACAATTCGAGAGCCGCAGGGTTAACATAAACGACCAGACCGCTTCTGTGCACGGCACAGGGCTCTGGCGACCATTCCAAAAGCATTCGGTAACGCGCTTCGCTTTCCTTTAAGGCTTGTTCTGCATTTCTGCGCTCTGAAATGTCGCGACCTATGCCCACCAGCATCGGCTTGCCGCTTGCGGGATCTTCGATGAGGGACACATTGGCGGTATACCAGACGTAGGATCCATCCTTGTGTTTGACGCGGTATTCGATGCCGCTGCGTTTGCCACCCGTGCTCATGGTCTCCTGCAGTGCCTGCAAGCACATGGGAACATCCTCGTGATGGACAAATGGGATGAATGGGCGGCCAACGGCTTCGTTCAATTCGTAGCCGAAGACTTCACGCCAGCGCGGTGAAACGTAAACGAACTCGCCCTCTTGGTTGAGTGCGAAATAGACGTCATTGGCATTTTCGACGAACGATCTGAAGCGTTGTTCGCTGAGGCGCAGTTCTTCCTGGAGTTGTTTGCGTTCGGTAATGTCATCAAAACTGGCGTATGCACCGATCAGAGCACCATCGCGAAACAGTGGGACGGCGTTGACCTGTATCCAGATCCTGCCACGTTCGGGAGCAGCGATTTCCATGACGGCGTTTTGGACGACCTTGCCGCTCTTGAGGGCTATCATGGCAGGATGTCGCTCTCCAGGAAGGTTGCTGCCATCTATGCGCCGCGCGTTCCACCGTGGATCGATAGGAGTCTTGCCCTTTAGCTGATTCAGTGTCAATCCCAGGATGCGCTGGGCAGTTGCATTGGCGTTGGTGATCTGGCCATCGACGGCGTGAAAAACGATACCGTGCGGGATTGTTTCGAACAGTGTTCGGAAGTTTGCTTCGCTGGTCTGCAGAGCTTGTACGTCAACCGCATCAGTGCTCGCTATGCCATCCTTCAACCCCTCAGCCGAACTGCTAGCCATTGCAGTGAAGCCGACTAGATGATGTCACCAGAAGATCCATCATAGTTCCCTGTTTTGCGATTCTTACTACTCAACTATTCCATAACTATCCCTTGCGGGCAAGTCAAAGTCAAATCGTGTAGTTTTTGAACGTTGGACTTACGTTTGAGCGTGTTTGCCGAACCCCGCAGGACCACCCACCGGTTCCAACCCAAAATCACCCAAGATCCTCCCAGAACCCACCCAAAATCCTCCGGTTTTCCTGCTAGAACTCGCGCTGGTGAAAACGGAGCATGCCTCCAAAAACCTCATCAGATTTCACCTAGTGGGAACTTAGCTCAGTTGGTAGAGAAGCGGACTCTTTAGACGAGCTACAAAATTGATAGCACGCAGTAAGCCCAAGATTTTCAGGGGCTTTTTTTGCGTCCAAAATTTCCTGAGCTGCACTCCGAACTCCTCTCCGAACTTTTCGGTGAATATCGGAAATTCCCAGCGAAAACCCTATATGGTGGCATTGGGGGCACTTAATGCCCCTCGCTCACTTATTGGAATTGCGTCCCGATGCCTGTCTTGAAGTGTTGAATTTCCAAAAGATATACCGATGCTGGTGATTAAGCGCGTCTATGCGGTTACGAGGAGGCCAATTGCGATCGAGGTTCCTGTTATCGACGACCGTCCTCTCGGTCTAAGCGACGATTGTTTTCGTGTTCATCTCGGCGATGGTCCCTGCGCTCCTCGCGTTTGTACTCGGGTTTGCGGTAGTACCCTTCACCGCGGAGGTGCTCTCCATGACGCTCCCACCAGCGGTCGTTTGCATCAACCCTTACAAAATGCACAGGGTGTCCGCAAGCACGGTAGCGCTCGCAGTGCTTGGCCCAATCACGATACTCCTCCGGGCCTACGTGCAGGTACATCGCAGGTGCGCCGTGCAAAGGTCGACCGGCAATGATGGGCTGTACATTGATGACAGGCGGTGGCGAATTGTTTCCCAGCGCGATTTGCCCGTACATGCCGGGAGCAAATTGCCCGCCAATGGTCACATTGACGTAGGCCTGAGCATTTGCAGGACCGGCAGTCATCAAAGCGAGAGCTACGACTGGCACCGCAAACCACTTCAGGTAGTGAGTTCCGCAGGTTGAACGGTTTGATGTGCCGTATTGACTCCTAGATGCAGACATTGGATTTGAAAATTGGTTTAGGTTCTCATTCAACGCATGAGCGGTGATTGCGTTGGCATCGATTAGCAAAAATTTGTTACGCATCCCTGAACTCTGAATCAGTGCCTAGCTTTACCTCGCCGATTTCTCGTTTGAGCATCGCCAGTGTCGCATCTTTAGACTTGCCGGGTGTCCTGGTGAAGGTCTTGACGTACTTGTCGATCAAGTCGCCGACGGTTGCAGACTTGGGAACTGGGGCATATCCCCCGGCGGCGACATGGTTGGCTTGAGCCTCAATAGCTGTGGACCAGTCCCTGGCTTCACGCTTGGTGGCAAAGGTCGCCGCCATATATATACCTGCCCGACGGACTTGTACCCTCCATTTCCCTGACGGTAACTGAGAGAATGTGGACATCGTGTGCAATCCATGTGCGTGCACTTTGTACCCAATGTGCACGGTAATCAGTCCTTTTCTATATTCTGTGCAAGATAAAATCTTTATAAATCAACAATATACGGCGCATCGTCTGTGCGTCGCTCCGATGCTGGACTGGACCGACCGGCATTGTCGCTACTTTCACCGTTTGCTTTCACGCAGGGCGAGGTTGTACTCGGAGATGGTGACTACCGGGGCGCTCATGCACGGCGATGTGGAGCGGCATCTTCAGCTGAACGCGCAAGAGGAGCCTGTGGCGCTGCAGTTAGGGGGCAGTGAACCGGCGGATTTGGCACATTGTGCGCGCTTGGGTGCGCAGTGGGGTTACAACGAAATCAACCTCAATTGCGGATGCCCGAGCGAGCGTGTACGGCGCGGTGCGTTTGGCGCATGTCTGATGACCGCGCCTGCTTTAGTCGCCGATGGAGTGAAGGCGATGGCAGACGCCGTGTCGTTGCCAGTAACGGTCAAGCACCGCATTGGCATCGACAAAAATGAGTCCTATAGCTTTGTTCGCGACTTTGTCGGTGTCGTGAGCCAAGCGGGTTGCCAAGTGTTCATTGTTCATGCCCGTAACGCCTGGCTGAGTGGCTTATCGCCCAAGGAGAATCGTGATGTTCCGCCGTTGCGTTACGAACGGGTGCACCAACTCAAGCTGGACTTTCCCGACCTAAGCATCGTTATCAATGGGGGCATCCGCAGCAGCGAGGAAGTGGATGCACAACTGTGCGTCGTCGATGGTGTCATGCTGGGGCGTGAGTCCTACCACAACCCGTGGTGGCTCAGCGCGTGGGACACTGCATTTTTCGGTGATGCACCGTTGAACATTTCTCGTGAGTGGGTGGAAGAGCAGATGGTTCACTACATGGAGCGTGAAGCGGTTGCGCATGGCACTCCTTGGCCAGCCATCGCTCGCCATATGCTGGGTCTTTACCATGGCCAGCCTGGCGCACGCAGATGGCGCCAGGTTTGGAGTGATCACCACCTCAAGGCCTTGTCCCCGGCCCAGGTGATGGCACGTGCGCATGCGCGGTTGCCCTGACGTGCGCTCGTATGGCACTGTTACCAAATTGGCTCTCCGCATTGTTCGGGTCCGAGTCAATGCAGTTGTCCGAGTTTCAACGTGCGGCCGACCTGATCGAGGCGATTGACGCCGGCGGTCTGCCACTCAACCCTGCCAAAGTCAATGACATCGCACGAAAGCTGGGGTTGGAGGTGTCCACCAAGGCGCCGCTGGAGGAGACGATTAGCCGAATCCGGGCGGCCTTGATGTACCGGCAAACGCATCAGGGCGACTGAGACTGGCTCACTTGGCGGCGTTTAAGCCGCTCAGGAAGTGGGCTTGCATGCAAGCAGTGGTGGTAATGGCATCCCTAGCCACAAGTGCCGCCATGATGGCGCGGTGCTCGGCAAGGGACTCGGTAATTCTTCCGTCCTTGAGCAACGAATTCTGTCGGTTGAGCTTCATGACCTTGCGCAGGTCTGCCACCATCTGGTCGCGCCAGCGGTTGTTCGAGATCTCCAGCAGCCGCATATGAAAGCGCTCGTTCACTGCAAAGAACTGCAGCGCATTTTCCTGTCCGGGCAGGGCTGCCGCTTCAAGTTCTCCATGAAGTTGCTGCAATTCGGCCACTTCACCGTCGGTGGCCTGTCGAGCCACCACGCCCGCTGCGTCACTTTCCAGCAGGCTCAGCAGGTGGTACACGTCGGCCAGATCCTGTTCCGATACTTCAGTGACGTAGGCGCCACGCCGCACTTTCATGGTGACCAGGCCTTCTGCAGCAAGCACCTTAAGGGCTTCGCGCAGAGGCGTGCGGCTGATGCCGCACTCCTCCGCAATTTTGAGTTCGTCAATCCAGTTCCCGGGCTCTAACTCGCGTCTAAAAATGCGCTGGCGCAGCAATTCCGCCACTTCCTCGTACAGTGCACGGGGTGAAAGGGACACACCGGAGCGGGGTGCTGTCATCTGGGTTGCCATAGGACGATTGTAAGTTGGTATCAATATTGTTAATCAATAATTATAAATAATGTAAAATTTTGACCTCTCCCAAGGCTGCGCCGTACCACAATGGTGTACTACCTGCGCGCTGTAACTGATCCACCGGACCCTGCCATGACCGACAAGTTAGTTGAATTCAAACCCACCACAATCGACATCTGGACCAAGGCGGCCGCAAAGTCGGCCCCCGGCGGCAACGTAGAAGCATTGAACTGGATCACACCGGACGGCATTGCGGTCAAGCCGCTATACACGGCCGCTGACACGGCTGACCTGCAACACGCCGACACCTTGCCAGGATTTGAGCCCTACCTGCGCGGCCCTCAAGCGACCATGTACGCAGTGCGTCCATGGACCATTCGCCAGTACGCCGGCTTCTCCACTGCCGAAGAGTCGAACGCGTTTTACCGTAAGGCACTTGCCGCTGGCGGGCAGGGCGTGTCGGTGGCCTTTGACCTTGCCACACACCGCGGCTACGACTCGGACCACCCGCGAGTGACCGGTGACGTCGGCAAGGCCGGAGTGGCGATCGACTCGGTGGAAGACATGAAGATTTTGTTTGACCAGATACCGCTGGACAAGGTCTCGGTCTCCATGACCATGAACGGTGCGGTGCTTCCGGTGCTGGCGGGCTATGTCGTGGCGGCGGAAGAGCAGGGCGTGAGTCAGGACAAACTGTCCGGAACGATTCAAAACGATATTTTGAAAGAGTTCATGGTGCGCAACACCTATATCTACCCGCCGGCACCGTCCATGCGCATCATTGGCGACATCATTGGATACACCGCCAAGAATATGCCGAAGTTCAACTCGATCTCGATTTCGGGTTACCACATGCAGGAAGCTGGCGCAAACCAGGCGCTCGAACTGGCATTCACCCTAGCAGATGGCAAAGAATATGTGAAGACCGCAATTTCCACCGGGCTGGATGTTGACGAGTTTGCCGGACGCTTATCCTTCTTCTGGGCCATCGGCATGAACTTCTATCTGGAAGTGGCCAAGATGCGTGCAGCGCGTCTGCTGTGGTGCCGCATCATGAAGAGCTTCAATGCCAAGAACCCCAAAAGCCTGATGTTGCGTACCCACTGCCAAACCTCTGGGTGGTCACTGACCGAACAGGACCCCTACAACAACGTGGTGCGCACCACCATTGAAGCAATGGCAGCGGTGTTCGGCGGCACCCAGTCACTGCACACCAATTCCTTTGATGAAGCCATTGCGCTGCCAACCGAGTTCAGCGCCCGCATTGCCCGAAATACGCAACTTATCATTCAGGAAGAGACCCACATTACCAACGTGATTGATCCCTGGGCTGGCAGCTACATGATGGAGAAGCTGACGCAGGACATGGCCGACGCGGCCTGGAAGATCATTGAAGAAGTCGAAGCCATGGGTGGTATGACCAAGGCCGTGGATTCCGGTTGGGCCAAGCTGAAGATCGAAGCCGCGGCGGCGGACAAGCAGGCACGCATTGACAGCGGGCAGGACGTGATCGTTGGCGTGAATAAGTACAAGCTCAAGACCGAAGATGTGATCGAAGCGCGCGACATCGACAACGTGGCGGTGCGTGATGGCCAGATAGCGCGACTCAAAGAAATTAGGGCAAAACGAGATGCAGGCCTCGTGGATGCAGCGTTGGCCGCTATCAGTTTTGCAGCTGAGAGTGGCGAGGGCAACCTGCTGGACCTCAGCATCAGGGCCATCCGATTGCGCGCAACGGTGGGCGAGGTGAGTGATGCGATGGAGAAGGCCTTTGGTCGCCACCGTGCTGATACACACAAAGTGAGTGGTGTGTACGCTGCTGCGTACGATGCTGCGGATGGGGATACCATGGACTATTGGAACGCACTCAAGGCCGAAATTGCCGCTTTTGCCGAAAGCCAGGGCCGACGCCCCCGTGTGATGATTTCCAAACTTGGGCAGGATGGGCACGACCGTGGTGCCAAAGTGGTGGCAACTGCGTTTGCCGATTTGGGTTTTGACGTGGACATGGGGCCGTTGTTCCAGACCCCTGAGGAATGTGCCCGCCAGGCAATCGAAAACGATGTCCATGCTGTCGGGGTGAGTACCTTGGCCGCTGGTCACAAAACCCTGGTGCCGGCCATCATTGCCGAGTTGAAGAAGCAGGGTGCCGACGACATCATCGTTTTCGTTGGCGGTGTGGTTCCCCGGCAGGATTACGACTTCCTTTACAACGCCGGAGTCAAAGGTATTTACGGTCCGGGCACGCCGATTCCAGTGTCAGCCAAAGACGTGCTGGCGCAGATCAAAAAAGCACAACAGTAAGAAATTTAGGGTCAGATCCCAATTCAGGACAAGAATGGACGGGCAGACAATCAGCGGTGAGCGAAATTGGGTTCAGGACCCGAGTTTCGTGCAGGCGATCACTCAAGGCAGTGGCCCACAGCAGCGCCGTGCCATCGCCAAGGCCATCACTCTGCTCGAGTCCACCCGTGCTGACCACCGCGCGCAGGGCGACGCGTTACTGACAGCGCTGCTGCCGCGCACAGGCAAGTCATTGCGCATCGGTATCAGTGGCGTACCCGGTGTGGGCAAGTCCACGTTCATTGAAGCGCTGGGCCTGTACCTGATTGGGCAAAATCAACGTGTAGCGGTGCTCACGGTAGACCCGTCCAGCAGTGTGTCCGGTGGCTCCATCCTGGGTGACAAGACTCGCATGGAAAAGCTCTCCACCCATGAACAGGCCTACATTCGTCCAAGCCCAAGTAGCGGTACGTTGGGCGGCGTGGCCGAGAAGACACGCGAGGCCATGCTGGTATGCGAAGCTGCAGGCTACGACATTGTGATCGTGGAGACGGTGGGCGTGGGACAGAGCGAAACGGCGGTGCAGGGCATGACCGACATGTTTGTTCTGATGCAGTTGCCCAACGCGGGTGATGGCCTGCAGTCCATCAAGAAGGGCGTGATGGAACTGGCCGATCTGGTGGTCATCAACAAGGCCGATATCGATGCCGATGCTGCCATGCGCGCGCGTGCACAAATTACCTCCAGTCTGCGCTTGCTCGGATTGAACGGGAGTCCGCACGACCCACACAGCGCAGCCTATTGGCATCCGCAGGTGCTTTCTCTTAGCGCGCTCCATGGGCAAGGCGTCGATCGCTTCTGGAGCGCAGTAACGCAGTTCAGGAAGTTGCAGATCGCCAATGGGCTACTGCAGCAACGGCGACAGCACCAGACGCTGGCATGGATGTGGGAGCGTATCGATGCCGGGCTGAAGCAGGCCTTCCGGCAGGACCCAAAGGTACGTGCGCGGCTTGCACAGCTCACCACAGCGGTGGAATCGGGCCAACTCGCCGCCTCCACGGCGGCAAGAAATCTGCTTGAAACGCACGTAAATAGTGCGCGAGCAGCTATGAATAGCGTAGCAATTTAAAGTCAACCCATAGCGATAGGAAAGAATAAAGACCATGCACGACATACTTGAACAGTTAGAAGCCAAGCGTGAACTCGCACGCCTGGGCGGCGGACAAAAGCGCATCGATGCACAACACAAGAAGGGAAAACTGACAGCCCGTGAGCGCATCGAAATGCTGCTGGACGAAGGCACGTTTGAAGAGTGGGACATGTTCGTGGAACACCGCTGTATCGACTTTGGCATGGAAGACAGCAAAATCCCTGGTGATGGCGTGGTGACCGGCTACGGCATGATCAGCGGTAGGTTGGTGTTTGTCTTCAGCCAGGACTTCACCGTATTTGGAGGTGCCTTGAGCGAAGCGCATGCCGAGAAGATCTGCAAAATCATGGATCAGGCCATGAAAGTGGGCGCACCGGTGATCGGTCTGAATGATTCTGGCGGTGCGCGTATCCAGGAAGGCGTGGCCTCGCTTGGCGGCTATGCCGACGTGTTCCAGCGCAACGTGATGGCCAGCGGCGTGATTCCGCAGATCAGTCTGATCATGGGGCCGTGCGCCGGTGGTGCGGTGTACTCCCCGGCCATGACCGACTTCATCTTCATGGTCAAGGATTCGAGCTATATGTTCGTCACCGGCCCCGAAGTGGTCAAGACCGTGACCCATGAGGAAGTGACAGCCGAAGAGCTCGGTGGCGCCGTCAGCCACACCACCAAGAGCGGCGTGGCCGATCTGGCGTTCGAGAACGATGTTGAGGCACTGCTGCTGCTGCGCCGCCTGTACAACTACCTGCCGCTCAACAACCGTGAGAAGGCCCCGGTGCGCAAGAGTGGCGACCCGGCTGACCGCATGGACATGAGTCTGGACACCCTGGTGCCGGACAACCCCAACAAGGCCTACGACATGAAGGAACTGATCGCCAAGACACTCGATGATGGTGATTTCTTCGAACTGCAGCCCGAATACGCCAAGAACATTCTGATCGGCTTTGGTCGGATGGAGGGGCAGACGGTGGGAATCGTGGCCAACCAACCGCTGGTGCTGGCCGGTTGCCTGGACATCAAGAGTTCCATCAAGGCCGCGCGTTTTGTGCGCTTTTGCGATGCCTTCAACATTCCCGTCATCACCTTTGTCGATGTGCCTGGCTTCATGCCGGGGACGGCACAGGAGTACGGCGGCATCATCAAGCACGGTGCCAAACTGCTATACGCATTTGCGGAATGCACGGTTCCCAAGATCACCGTCATCACACGCAAAGCTTACGGTGGGGCATATGACGTGATGAGTTCCAAGCATCTGCGCGGCGACGTCAATCTGGCCTGGCCCAATGCGGAAATTGCCGTGATGGGTGCCAAGGGCGCGGTAGAAATTATTTTCCGTGAAGACAAGGGCAACCCCGAAAAACTGGCATCCAAAGAAGCCGAGTACAAGGCCCGCTTTGCCAATCCGTTTGTAGCGGGCGCACGCGGCTTTATCGATGATGTCATCCTGCCGCACGAAACCCGCAAGCGCATTTGCCGCTCGTTGGTGATGCTGCGCGAGAAAAAGATTGAAAACCCGTGGCGCAAGCACGGAAACATTCCCCTGTAAGCCCGAGGAGCACAAGAACATGTTTACCAAAATATTGATCGCAAACCGCGGTGAGATTGCATGCCGCGTCATCCTCACTGCCCGCAAAATGGGCATCAAGACGGTGGCGGTGTATTCCGAGGCCGACAAGGACGCGCGCCATGTGGAACTGGCCGATGAAGCCGTCTGCATCGGCGCGCCGCCTTCGCGCGAAAGCTACCTGGTGTCCGACAAGATCATTGCGGCCTGCAAACAGACCGGCGCGCAGGCCCTGCATCCGGGCTACGGCTTCCTCAGTGAAAACGCGGTGTTCGCCAAGCGGGTCGAAGAAGAGGGCATTGTCTTCATTGGCCCCAAGCACTACTCCATGGCTGCCATGGGCGACAAGATCGAGTCCAAGAAGCTCGCAGGTTCGGCCGGTGTGAACTGCATCCCGGGGGTTAACAGCGCCATCGAGTCGGCCGAAAATGCGGTGGAAATCGCCCGGGATATCGGTTACCCGGTGATGATCAAAGCCAGCGCCGGCGGCGGTGGCAAAGGCCTTCGGGTGGCCTACAACGACAAGGAAGCATTTGAGGGCTTTACCAGTTGCCGCAACGAGGCGCGCAACAGCTTTGGTGACGACCGGGTGTTTGTCGAGAAATATGTCGAAGAGCCGCGCCATATCGAGATCCAGCTCATCGGGGACAGCCATGGCAATGTGGTCTATCTCAATGAGCGCGAGTGTTCCCTGCAGCGCCGCCATCAGAAGGTGATTGAGGAGGCGCCCAGCCCCTTTATCAGCGATGCCACGCGCAAGGCCATGGGTGAACAGGCGGTCGCGCTGGCCAAGGCCGTTAAGTACCAGAGTGCGGGCACGGTCGAGTTTGTGGTCGGCAAGGACCAGAGCTTTTATTTTCTTGAAATGAACACCCGCCTGCAGGTGGAGCACCCGGTTACCGAGTGCATTACGGGACTGGACCTGGTGGAACTGATGATTCGCGTGGCTGCCGGGGAAAAACTGCCGCTGACGCAGGCCGAGGTCAAGCGCACCGGTTGGGCCATGGAGTGCCGCATCAACGCCGAGGACCCGTTTCGCAACTTCCTGCCCTCTACCGGTCGTCTGGTGAAGTTTGAACCACCGAAACAGACGATGTTTGCATCGGACGTATCGCAGTGGCAGGGCGTGCGGGTCGATACCGGCGTGCAGGATGGCGGCGAGATTCCGATGTATTACGACTCGATGATCGCCAAGCTGATCGTTCATGGCAAGGACCGGCTGGAAGCCATCGCCAAGATGCGCGAGGCGCTCAACGGATTCGTGATCCGTGGCGTGTCGAGCAATATTCCGTTTCAGGCGGCCTTGCTGGCGCATCCCAAGTTTGTTGCGGGCGACTTCAACACCGGATTCATCGCCGAGAACTACGCCAAGGGCTTCCGTGCGGAAGATGTACCGCATACCGATGTCGAGTTCCTGGTGGCGCTGGCCGCGTTTGTGAACCGCCGTTACCTAAGCCGCTCCACGGCCATCAGCGGCCAGCTCGAAGGGCACGAGTTGCGCATTGGCTCCGAGTTTGTGGTGGTGGCGGTAGGGCAGGAGGGCAACGGCATTTCCTACCCTGTGCAAATTTCAGAGTTCAGTGCCGAAAAACGAACCGGTGCATTCAGGGTGGGCGCCAACAGCTACCAAATCCATAGCGATTCCAAGTTTGGCGAGGTGCGCATGGAGGGCACCTGCAATGGCCGGCAATTCACGGCCCAGGTGGAGCGTGGTACGCCCAAGAAGCCGCTGGCGATGCGTGTGATCCACAACGGCACCCAGCTCGATGTCATGGTGCTGTTGCCCAGAGCGGCGGAATTGCATGCACTGATGCCCTACAAGGCGCCGCCGGATATGAGTCGCTACGTGTTGTCGCCGATGCCGGGGTTGCTCGTCGACGTGGCGGTTATCGCTGGTCAAAAGGTGCAGGCAGGCGAGCGCGTTGCAGTCATAGAGGCAATGAAGATGGAGAACGTCTTGTTTGCAGCGGCCGACGGGATAGTCGGAAAAGTCTTGGCCAACAAGGGGGAAAGCCTGACCGTTGATCAACCCATCATCGAGTTTGCATAATGAAGAGGCCTTTTAAAGTGCTGGGCATCCAGCAGATCGCCATTGGCGGTCCCGACAAGAAGCGTCTGCAAAAGCTCTGGGTGGAGATGCTGGGACTGGAAGTCACCGGTACCTTCCAGAGCGAAAAGGAAAATGTGGATGAAGATATCTGCGCTATGGGTTCTGGCCCGTTCAAGGTGGAGGTGGATCTGATGCAGCCGATGGACCCCGACAAAAAGCCGGCGGTTCACGCCACGCCCCTGAACCACGTCGGGCTCTGGATAGACGACCTGCCCAAGGCCGTCGAATGGCTTACCGCAAGCGGGGTGCGTTTTGCGCCCGGCGGCATTCGAAAGGGTGCCGCCGGATTTGACATCTGCTTTCTACACCCCAAGTCGAATATCGAATTTCCCATTGCCGGGGAAGGGGTATTGATAGAGCTGGTACAGGCTCCGTCCGAGGTCATTGCTGCTTTGTCACGATAGTCGCAAGAACAAACTATTTGATGTGGATCATGAAACGCTGAACTGCGTTTCAAGTTGGGGCAAAAAGCCGGTAGGACGCTTTAAACTGCCGCCCACCTGTGACACGTTGGTGCGTGTAATTTCAGGTCAAGGAGACAGATTTGCAACCAACCAACATCTCCCATCCGGCTTACTTTCATAAAGTCGTCGATTGTCAGTGGGCCTGTCCGGCCCACACCCCCGTTCCAGAATACATACGCCTGATTGGTCAGGGTCGCTACGGCGACGCCTACATGATCAACTGGGTGTCCAATGTCTTTCCGGGTGTTCTGGGGCGAACCTGTGACCGACCTTGCGAGCCTGCGTGTCGGCGCGGTCGTGTCGAGGAAAACAATGGCGAGAAGCCGGAAGCAGTGGCGATCTGCCGCCTCAAGCGCGTCGCAGCGGACCACAAGGAGGATGTCAAGTCTCGTATGCCCAAAATCGCGCCGCCCAACGGCAAGCGCATCGCCTGCGTGGGTGCGGGCCCGGCATCACTGACGGTGGCGCGTGACCTGGCACCTTTGGGCTATTCGCTAACCGTGTTTGATGGCGAAGCTAAGGCTGGCGGCTTCATGCGCTCCCAGATCCCGCGCTTTCGCCTGCCCGAGTCAGTCATTGATGAAGAGACCGGCTACATTTTGAACATGGGGGTTGAGTTCAAGAGCGGTCACCGAATTGATTCTCTCAAAGACCTGATGACCCAGGGTTACGACGCGATCTTTGTCGGCAGCGGTGCGCCGCGCGGTCGGGAACTGGACGTGCCGGGGCGCCAGGAGGCGGCGGCCCATATCCACATCGGTATTGACTGGCTGGCCTCAGTCTCGTTTGGTCACATCACCAGTGTTGCACCACGTGTGATTGTGCTAGGTGGTGGCAACACCGCCATGGACTGTTGCCGCTCCGCACGCCGTTTGGGCGGCAGCGATGTCAAGGTAATTGTTCGAAGCGGCTACGAGGAAATGAAGGCCTCACCCTGGGAGCGCGAGGATGCGATTCATGAAAGTATCCCGATCATCAACTACCACGTGCCCAAGAGCGTGCAGCACAAGGATGGCAAACTGCTAGGAATGACTTTTGAAATCGTGCGTGCCGAATACGATGCCAAGGGCCGCCGCAGTCTGATTCCCACCGGTGAACCGGATGTGTTTTTCGCGTGCGACGAAGTGTTGGTGGCGGTTGGGCAAGAGAATGCCTTCCCCTGGATTGAAAAGGATAGTGGTATTGACTTTGACCGTTGGGGCCTGCCGGTACTGACTGAAAACACCTTTCAGTCCACTATTCCCCAAGTCTTCTTTGGCGGTGACGCTGCATATGGCCCAAAGAACATCATCACGGCGGTGGCCCAGGGGCATGAAGCCGCAGTGTCGATTGACCGGTTCCTGCACGCGGAGGCGGTGGAGCAGCGCCCGGCGCCTTTGACCAGGCTCATGTCGCAAAAGATGGGTATCCACGAATGGAGTTACCGCAACGACCCGTCCAATGACACACGCTTCAAGGTGCCATGGGCCGCGGCTGAAGCGGCACTGGCCAGCATCCGGGTCGAGGTGGAACTGGGCTTTGATGCCGCAACGGCATTCAAAGAGTCCAGTCGCTGTCTGAACTGCGACGTGCAGACCGTGTTTAACCGAGACACCTGCATTGAGTGTGATGCCTGTGTTGACATCTGCCCGATGGATTGCATCACGTTTGCGGTTGACGGCGAGGAAGAGGAATTGAGGGGTCGCCTGAAGGCACCTGCGACCAACAAAACCCAGGACCTGTATGTGTCGGCGCAACTCAAGACCGGACGGATCATGGTCAAGGACGAGGACGTATGTCTGCACTGCGGGTTGTGCGCCGAGCGTTGCCCGACCGGAGCCTGGGATATGCAGAAGTTCTTGCTCAATACGATGCAAGCGGGGCCCGGTTGTCGCGGTAGCCTGGTATCACACAAGGAGGCAGCATGAAGCGCCTGGAAGCCATTAACGATTTTGTTATCAAGTTTGCCAACGTGAACGGCTCGGGATCGGCGTCGGCCAACGAGTTGTTCGCCAAGGCGGTGATGCGCATGGGTGTTCCAGTGAGTCCGCGCAACATTTTCCCCAGCAACATCCAGGGAATGCCGACCTGGTACGAAGCGCGTGTATGCGAGAAGGGCTACCACGGTCGGCGCGGCGGTGTGGACATGATGGTTGCCATGAACCCGCAGACCTGGGATACCGATATCGCCGAAATCGAGCCAGGTGGCTACCTGTTTTATGACAGCACACGCCCGCTGCCGCCCAACAAGTTTCGCGATGACGTGCACGTTCTCGCAGTGCCACTGACCGAGATCACCAACTCGGCCTACACCGACCCGCGCCAGCGTACGCTGTTCAAGAACATCATTTACGTCGGCGCTCTTTCCATGTTGCTGGATGTCGATGCAGATGTATTCGAGAAACTGTTTGAAGAACAGTACAAGGGAAAGGAGCGTTTGCTCGATTCCAACGTAAAGGCGCTTTATCTGGGTCGCGACTATGTGAAGCAGCACATTCCCTTCCCGCTGGGCCTGCGGGTACGCAAGTCTGACAAGGTGGGTGACCAGATCTTTACCGATGGCAACAGCGCCGCGGCGCTGGGTTGCGTGTACGGTGGCGCTTCGGTGGCGGCCTGGTACCCGATCACTCCTTCCTCGTCGATCCCGGAAGCGTTCCAGAAGTACTGTGACAAGTACCGCGTGGACCCGCTTACCGGTCAGCACAATTACGCAATTGTCCAGGCCGAAGACGAACTTGCCTCGATCGGCATGGTAGTTGGAGCTGGCTGGAATGGAGCGCGTTCATTTACCGCGACATCAGGCCCTGGCGTGTCGTTGATGACAGAGTTTATTGGACTGGCTTATTTTGCAGAGATCCCGGTCACCATCATCAACGTTCAGCGTGGTGGCCCTTCCACCGGCATGCCTACACGTACGCAGCAGGCCGACCTGGTGTCATGCGCCTATGCTTCACACGGCGATACGAAGCACGTGTTGTTGTTGCCGCAGGACCCGCACGAGTGCTTTACCCATTCGGCCGCTGCACTGGACCTGGCAGACCGCTTGCAAACGCCGATCTTCGTGATGACTGATCTGGACATTGGCATGAACCAGCGCCTGTGCAAGCCGTTTGTGTGGGATGAAACCAAGGCCTATGACATAGGCAAGGTGATGACCGCTGAAGAACTCGAAGCCGGCAAGGACTTCGGTCGCTACAAGGATGTGGACGGCGACGGCATCCCCTGGCGGACCCTACCCGGAACGCACCCGTCCAAAGGCGCGTTCTTTACTCGTGGCACGACCCGCAACCCGTATGCGATGTATTCCGAGCGCGGCCCGGACTACATCTACAACATGGAACGGCTCATCCGAAAATTCAAGACCGCTGCGGATCTGGTGCCGCAACCAATCCTACGAAATGCGACCCAAAAAACGCCTTTTGGCGTGATCTATTTCGGCTCCACCAGTCCCGCGATGCGCGAGGCACTGGACGTTCTGGAAGCGGATGGAATCCATGTGGATGCCCTGCGACTGCAGGCGTTCCCGTTCCCGGCCTCGGTCGACAAGTTCATCGCAGAACACGAAAAGGTGTTCGTGGTGGAACAAAACCGCGATGCCCAGATGCGTTCGATGCTGATCAACGAACTTGAAATCGACCCCGCACGTCTGGTGGCTGTCCTGCATTACGATGGCACACCCATTACTGCGCGTTTCATTGGCGCTGCCATTCGCAAGAGCATTCAGTCCGCTGTCACCCCTGCAGGCAGCAAGGAGCACGCATGACCTATATTGCCAAACCCCATTTGCATCACCCCACGCTGACCAAGAACAAGGTTGGCTACACCCGCCGTGACTATGAGGGTCGTATCTCCACCCTGTGCGCGGGCTGTGGTCACGACTCGATTTCAGCTTCGATCATCCAAGCCTGCTGGGAACTCGATATTGAGCCGCATCGTGTCGCCAAGCTTTCGGGCATTGGGTGCAGTTCCAAGACACCCGACTACTTTCTGGGTGCATCGCACGGCTTTAACACTGTGCATGGGCGTATGCCCTCGGTCCTGACCGGTGCCAATCTGGCCAACCGTGACTTAATGTACCTGGGTGTCTCGGGCGACGGGGATTCGGCCTCGATTGGCTTGGGGCAGTTTGCCAATGCGATGCGCCGCGGCGTTCGTATGGCCTACATTGTGGAGAACAATGGAGTCTATGGGTTGACCAAAGGCCAGTTCTCAGCCACCGCAGACCGGGGCTCAAAGAGCAAGAAGGGCGTGGTCAACAGTGACAGTCCGGTGGACTTGGTGGCACTGGCCTTGCAACTGGGTGCAACCTATGTGGCGCGCAGTTTTTCGGGCGATAAGGCACAGTTGGTTCCCTTGATCAAGGGTGCCATGGCCCACGGAGGCGCTGCCTTCATCGATGTGATCAGCCCGTGTGTAACTTTCAACAACCATGCCGGTAGCACCAAGAGCTACGACTATGTGCGTCAGCACAATGATGCCGTCAGCCGAATCGACTTCATTTCGCCCCGTAGCGAGATCACGGCGGAGTACGCGCCGGGAGAGTTGGTGGAAGTTCAGCAGCACGATGGATCCATGTTGCGTTTGCGTAAACTTCATCCCGATTACGATCCGACCGACCGATACGGGGCGATGAGCTATATGCAGGAGCACCAGTCGCGTGGCGAGGTAGTGACAGGGCTGTTGTACGTGGACCCGATGGCGACCGATCTGCATCTGGCGTTGAACACAACGACCAGACCGCTCAATACGCTCACTGCGGAACAATTGTGCCCTGGCAACCGTGCATTGGACAAAATCAACGCCTCGTTGCGTTAAAGTGAGCTTGTGGGGTTTCCTACGCAGGATTTAATTTTCATTGAAAGAGGTGGTGATCATGCCTGAACGCACCGTATACCAATCCATGTCGCAGCGGCACGTGGTAAGCCTGGGGCCGCAGGCCAGTGTTTGGGACGCGGCATGTGTCATGACGCGCGCCAATTGCGGCAGTGTATTGATCGTGGACACGCCGGGGACCATGTTGGGAATCGTCACAGAGCGTGATCTGATGACGCGCGTATTGGCCAAAGCACTGAACCCCGAGAAGACCACGGTGGCGGACATCATGACCCGCAACCCGTACTGTATTGCGCCAGAGACGCTGGTGTCCGATGCAGTGCTGATCATGATCGAACGGGGCTTCAGGCATCTCCCCATCTTAGGGCCGCACGCCAAGATACTGGGTGTCTTCTCGGTGCGCGATGCCATGCCACGCGAGATTGGCAATGCGGTCAGTTTGGCCGAATTTCACGATCAGGTAAACGACGCTCTAGGGTAGAGCAACGTTAGGCGGTGGCAGCGCCACTGCTTAGCGTGATGCGGGACTCATTCGCTTGAGGCGAGCGCGTTGGAGTGCCGCTTCAATCACGGCGCGTTTTTTCACTAACGGTGCGAGGTCGCTGTGCTGAGAATGCGCAGGCAGGTCCGAGAGTTTTTCCATCGCTTTTTTTTCAAGCCGATCCAGGCGTTCTGCCTCGTCCCTATTGCGTCGCGTGCTTGCAAAAGTATAGCGA
>CAIPGC010000053.1 GCA_903864505.1 uncultured beta proteobacterium
AATACGGGATCGAATGAAATAGGCGCCAGAGCCATCCAATCGCATTCACGCGCACACCCATCAACCCAACCGCCAGTCACGCTAGGCGACCGCCTAGACGAGTTGGTCGTCACTCCGCCATCAGGCAATCAAAGTCACCTGAATTCGCGCCAGACTCACCTCCACATCGTCATGCCTGACTGGGCCTTAGAAATGCAGTGAGAGCGGTCTTTACATGCTGATTACCAATCTGATGCAATCGCCAACTATCGAACCTTTCAGCAAATATATCTTGCTATTGCTTGAAATAGGTATACCTTGTCTGATCGGTGAAGTTCGTGTTGGGAGTGTTATGACGATCAATCGCGGTCAATTCCGATCTGCATGGGAGCATGGGCGCGCGCGCACCCCATCGCCATGAGTAGGCAAACTCAACCTGATCCGAGCGAGCAGTTCTTGCCCGAGGCGGTCAAGCGCACGCTGTTTGAACTGCGTGTATACCAAATCGAACTAGAAATGCAGAACGTCGAGCTACGGCGCGTGCAGACTGAACTTGATGCCGAACGGGCACGCTATTTCGATCTCTATGATCTGGCGCCGGTAGGTTATTGCACGGCGAGCGAGCAGGGCTGGATTCTGGAGGTCAATCTCACCGCTGCAACCATGTTGGGAGTGCCGCGCAGTGTACCGATCAGCCGGTCCTTCCTCGGATTCGTATGGGCAGCCGATCAGGGCATCTACTTACAAAGCCGCAGAAAACTTTTGGAGACTGGCGAAGCGCAGACCTGCGAGATACAGATGGTACACAAGGACGGCCATCGATTCTGGGCCAGATTAGGAAGCAGCGTGACACGCGGCGACGACGCTGTGCCGGTGCTGCGTATGGTATTGAGCGACATAGACAAGCAAAAGCAGGCTGAAACGGAGTTGAGGGCCAACGAAGAGCAACTGCGTAACCTGTTTGAAAGAGCCAGCGAGGGCATAACAATCCTGTCGGACAAGGGCAAACTAGTGTCTTTTAATGCTTCATTCGCCAGGATGCACGGTTACAGGGCAGGGGAGATGCTGGACATGAGCCTACAGGACCTCGATACACCAGAGGTTCTGCAACAAAGCGCCGAAAGAATACGACGCATCCTTTCGGGTGAGCCATTGATCTTTGAGACAGAACACTACCACAAGGATGGTCATGTATTCCCATTGGAGGTGTCGGCGAGCATGATCGTTTCAAAGGGCAAACCGCTGATTCAGGCATTTCATCGCGACATCAGCGAGCGCAGACGGGCGGAAGAACTGGTGCGCCAATTAGCCTACTACGACCCCCTTACCAAACTTGCCAATCGAATGCTACTTAAGGACCGATTGATCCAGTCGATGCTCGCGAGCAAACGAAGTGGACACTATGGCGCGCTTATCTTCCTTGATTTGGACCATTTCAAACCCATCAATGACAGGCATGGTCATAGTATGGGCGACTTGCTGCTGGTTGAAGTTGCGAGGCGGATCAAGCATTGCATTCGGCAAAGTGACACGGCCGCGCGTTTCGGTGGTGACGAGTTTGTAGTGTTGCTCGATGAATTGGCGCACGATAAAAGAAAAACCCTTGATCAGGTGGAACTGGTGGCCGAGAAGATTCGCAGTCTTCTGGCCGAACCATATTCACTGACGACGCTCACAGGTGGGGCACAGAACATTGAATGCAACTGTACCGCCAGCGTCGGTGTAGTGCTATTTCTCGGGCAGGACAGCACGGAAGAAGATGTCTTAACGTGGGCCGATGCTGCCATGTATCGCGCAAAGGATGCTGGGCGAAATGTGATTCGATTCCATGAGTAGCGAGCACATTCTTTGAATGGCGGCAGTCGTCAGCTATGCCAGGCAACTGTCGAGACCCTTAGTGTCCGGGTTCTCCATCCCCCCCCGCAGACTGCTAGGGTAAACCCTTCACTCATTTGGGGGATACCCGGCCACGGCTGAACTGGGTACATTGAACGCGGCAGTGGCAATCCAGATTTGGGTTGCGATTGTCTCCAACCGGTTCGAGGTCAGTAACGACGACCCGGCGAACCATTCAACCCGGACTCAGTGCCGGGTTTCTTTTTGCTACCGCCACTACACCGATGCAGCAAAGGGGTTCTGCATAGGCACCATCTCGCGCTCCTGCATCCAGTGCGAACCCTCGCCCCACACCCGAATGCGAGCATTAAGAATTTCCTCAAGCTCCCTGCGAGTTGCTTCAGTGGCTACACGCCACTCACCGCACTCAACGGGTTCTCGGTTTGACCCATTGGGCTGAATGGCTACCCAACAAAGTCGAATCTCGTTCATCGTCTGCACTCCCTGACTTATGGTGCAAGTCTCGGGCGTTAAAGCTGCCCCGTCTATCCCCCAAATGGGTGAAATTTGTAACGGCACACCCCTAGCAATTCACTCGCCAGCCATGCCAAGCGAGCGCCTAGACCGTTTGGTCGTCACTCCAAGTAAGGTCTTCCAGGTCCGAGTGAATCGTGACCAGGTCGCCCACCCCATCAGTCACTTTGGTTGACTATTGCGCTCAAACATATGATGCAGCCACTCCATTCCGCGTTTGGGTTGGAAATACTTCAACGTTTCAAGATCGAACACTTTGCGCTGTGACGGTGTCAAGGTTGCATAAAACCTTTTTGTCGCCTCAGCGCGTTTGTCCAAGAGACTTGTACGTTGAGCGCGCAATGCGTTCAGCCGATCAATGCGCTCAGGTGTAGTGAGCTTTTCCAACTCATCGGAACTAGGGTGCGTTGGCCTGGCAGCAGGGGGCGTCATTGCTGAGTTGAATGCTGTCCAATCGCTTTCCTGATTTGGCGTTAACTGCAATGTGATCTTGAGTCGTGACATATGCTTGTCATACATCGCTTGCACTTTTGCCGGATCAGCGTGGTGCATTTCTGCGAAATGGTGTCCAGAAGTACCAAATACTTCCATTGGTTCGCGAGCAGTTTGCGCCTGTACGCCGCCGATAGTTGCCACAGTAGCAAGGGACACCAGCGCGGTTGCAACAAGGGTCTTCCGAAAAGTCTTACTCATTTGCGTCACCATTTGGTTTTCTGGGGTGAATAAAGTTTATTCCTCATCTCACACAACATGATGTACGTTGAGTAAATCTTGGGCATGGATTCGGACGTAACGTTCACGGTTTACGTTTCAGAACAGGCAGGGCACTACTGGTCATAGTGCTGCACTCCCTCAACTCTCTCGACGACTACCGCCAAACGACCGTCTGAACGGCTTGGCGAAGGTTCCGTATAAGACAAGTTCTGACTGAATCCGCACCAGCTCATCAGCAACATCCACGTCATTCAAACCAGCGTAATGTCGAGGCAATACGTCCAATGGGGCCATTTGAGGCTCCCGGTGACAAACGACCGAAACACTGCGTAAAGTTGACTCAAGTCAAGCGTTTTGGCATCTTCCATTCTAAATTTCACCCGAATGGGGGATGGCAATAGATCAAACACCGGCGCAAAATTCGCGGCTAGACTCAACCTGATCCGGTCAATGCAATGAAAGTCTATCAAAGTCCGAAAACGCCGTTGACGACTGCAGTGCCGTCTGCCGGGGGGGGGGGGGGCGACCTCCGATGAGCAGCGCATAAAGGCACTGCGCCGGCGCGCCGAGGCACTGGCGCAGAACTACCTGAGCGAGGATTCGCGCGGCGACAAATTTCTCTCGCCGGCACAGGCGATAAATGCGCTGC
>CAIPGC010000054.1 GCA_903864505.1 uncultured beta proteobacterium
AACCCGCTTCATTGCCGATCTGCACAATGTCGGGTCCCGCGGTGGCCGGATCCGGCACACCACCCACGCGACCATCGGTGGGCCAGCCGGCAGGGAAACCGGCAGTGGGCAAAGCCGGGACCATTTTGACTTCGGTACAAGCGACGGGCGCTAAGGGATTGCCTTGCTGGTCGATCGCTCCCACGGGGTTGCCCGTCGCATCGATTCGGGCTTTCGCGATGGGAGCAATCGTGGGTTTTGTGTTTTTGGCGTCACAAACCTTGCCGGCCGCATCCACCGCCTGGTACAGACCCAGGTTCAGGGTGCGGTCATTGCCGATGCTCAAAATGCGGAAGCGATAAGTCTTGGGGTCCACCGCCATGGTGGGATAGGCCTTGCCATTGACCATGGCGGTGTCGCCGAAGGCCTCTGGCGTGGCGGTCACGTCGCCATAGGCACCCGAGGGCAGGGAGAACTGCGCCGGGAACACCGGCCAGAACCAGGGGCCCCAGTCCCAGCGACCCACCGGGTTGGTGCCATCAAACGAGTTGGGATCCTGGTTGGTTTCATAGACGTGCGGAAAATACAGGTCGCCCGGCTGGCCCCAGTGAGTAAGGTCCCACTTGGCGTCCTGCGACTGCGGTGTAAAGCCGTCCTGCGCGACCGCATTGGGGCCGATGTTCTTGGGCACAAAGGTCTTGTCCTGTATCACCAGCGGAATCCCGACGGAGTCTAGGACTCCCTCAGGGACATGCGCACCGTCACTCAAGGTTAGACCGGTTGTGCCGTAGGGCTTTCCTGTTGACGTAGTCAGAGGCTTGGCCTTGATGGCCGTATTGACCAAGGTCAGTTCGTCAAGGTCAACAACGATATAACCCGCCGCCATGCCGGTGTAGGCATTCAGCTTTGTCAGGCCGGAGGTATGGTCGTGGTACATCATGAACCGACCGCTCAGGTTGTTCGGGAAATACAGGGTGTAGACCCCCGGGCCGGAGGGTGGCATGTCGGGCACGTCGGCCGAGGCCACGCCCTTGCCCAGGCCGTAGGGGTGCGCTGCATCGACGCCCTGTGTATAAGAGATGTCACCTGCCGGAGCCCACCATTGGTGCGGTGTGCCATCACTGATCCAGGGAGAGTCACCGCCATGCCAGTGAATGGCTGCACGGTTCTGGGCCATTTTGATCGGTCTGCCGTTTCCATCAACTACCTGTTTGCCGTTCTTATCCAGTACCGGGCCGCCGCCTGCGATGGTTTCATCCACCGGCAGGTAGAACTCGCCACCGTTGCCGTTCCATGAACCGACAGAACGCCCGTTTACGTCGGTGTAGGGCAGATAGTTGGTGGACTTGATCCGCACCGGTTTGCCCTTGAAAGCAATGATTGATGGACCGAGGTAATGCGGCTTGTGCACGAAGTAGACCCGCTCGGTACCCTGGACCATTTGGCCCGCTGCGTTCTTTACCATCTTGTAAATGGGAGATCCATCTGGGTAAGTCCCCGGGATGTGCTCGCTGCCAATCAGGCCGGTCACGTCTTTCAGGCCTGCGGCAATGGCAGGGGTTTCGATCTGCACATAGCCGCGCAAGCGCGTCGCCTTGGGCAGGTCGCTGTGCATCTGCTCGGTGTATTCAACCACCGCCACTTCGTAATAGTCATCGCCCGTCGTCACGCCAGCGGGTGTGACCCAGGGCTCGGGGATCGCCACCGGGATGCCCGCCGACAGGTCGGTCGGGGTAAGGGCGTTAAAGATTTCCAGCCCGTTGTAGACGCCACCCAGCGGATCAACGAATTTGCGCAGTGGCGTGCCGGTATCCACCATAGTGAACGTGCCCGCAGTTTTGCCGGGCTTGAGCGCGTTGGTGGCCGGGTCCCACGCTGGTTGCAGCCCTTGCGGGCTGTTGGCAAAGTAGGTCGGCACGCTGATGGGCTTGCCTGCGAGGTCGGTGTTGGTGCCGTAGGCCCCGTTGGCACGCACCACATTGTTTGCAAACATTGCAAGCCCGGCCACGAGGAGCGCAGCAGCGCAACGAGTTGCCTTGAAGGATCTGAGTTGGATCGTCATCATGTCATTAACTTTCATACCCGGTTACTCGCTTGAAATGCGCTATTTGGCTGAACAACTTGGGACCTTCGTTATAGAAAGCCACCTTGAAAGGAAAACCTTTCAACCGACCTGGACCCCGATTGTTCGGGCCAACCAACACGGGAGCGCATTCCCTGTTGGCATGGTTAGGACTATCTCAATTCCGGCCAGGGTTGCCAATCACCAAATACCCGATTTTTTCTGGGGTCAAACCCTACCGCGCAGGGTAGGGTCTACCCCGTCCACTAAAGTGCGGCCGACTGGAATCGTCGATAGAGCGCAAGTACCCGTGGCACGTAGGCCTGGGTTTCGCGAAATGGTGGAATCCGTCCGCTGTAGCGCAAAACTGCGCCTTCCCCGGCGTTGTAGGCCGCAAGGGCCAGGCCAGTGTCATTGTTAAATAGCTTTAGCAAGTCTGCGAGATAACGTGCACCGCCAGAGATGTTTTGCCGCGCATCCCAACTGTCGGCGACTCCAAAGCGCTGCGCTGTGGCCGGAAGCAACTGCATGATGCCGACAGCTCCCTTTGGAGACCGCGCCAGCGGGTTGTAAGCAGACTCCGCTGCAATCACAGCGTGTAGTAATCGTGCATCCAGTCGGCTTTCACGCGCGGCATCTTCTACCAAAGGCACATAGAGTTTGGCACGCTCTAACAGCGGTAAAGGCAACGCTGAGTCAGTATGCGCGAGCGATGACGCCTGACCGCGGCTTGGCACCGCCACTTGATCCTGCGGTTCGGACACCAACAGAATGAAATCATCGCTGTGCGGCACATTGCTGATCACAATGCTGGACTGTTCCACCAGCCCAACATAGATGGCATCAGCACAGGCGCGCGTGGATGACAGGCTTAAACCAGCGAAGACGACGGCCAGAACGACGCGGAACATGACGGTGACAATCTAACAAGCGCGAGCGCGTTCAAACCTTGATGTGTCCATTGTTGATCGCGTAGGAAACCAACATAACGGTGTTGCGCAAGTTGAGCTTTTTCATCATGCTCGATCGGTGCTTCTCAATTGTCTTTATGCTCAGATTCATGCGATCGGCAACCTGCTTGTTGGCATACCCTTGCGCCACCAGCTTCAGGACTTCAAGTTCCCGAGCAGTCAATGTGGTCGTCGCAACCGGAGGAGGTGCAGCAGTTGGGTTTGCTAAAAACATATTCGCGATCACCGCGTCCGACACATCAGGGCTAACGTAAGTCTTTCCCTCGTAAACGCGTCGAATTGCGAAGATCAGTTCGGAGTGGGCAGACTCCTTCAAAATGTATCCGGAAGCACCGTTGCGCAATGCCTCTTGGATGTATTCATCGGTCTTGTGCATGGTGACCACCAGAATCTTGATTTCTGGTGCCCACTGTTTTATCTCTCTTATCGCGTGTAAGCCGCCACGACCCGGCATATTGAGATCCATCAGCACTACATCTGGCGACCTCTGGCGTGCGATGATTGCTGCCTCCTCTCCGGTGTCTGCTTCTCCAATCACTTCAATGTCTGGTTCCCTGTCCAACAAGGTGCGCACCCCGGCCCGCAAGAGCGCGTGGTCTTCAGCAATCAATACTGAAATTCTGGATTTCATTAATTCTCACCTCCCCGAGCCATACAAAAATCCATTGGAGATTTCAGATAATGGCCACGCAAAAATTAACTGAAAATGAGTCAAGATATTCTAGCTTCGAACCGCCGTTAGCTGTTTCACTGTCACACGCGGG
>CAIPGC010000055.1 GCA_903864505.1 uncultured beta proteobacterium
CATCAGCACCGACGACATTGGGGCGTTGAGCACCGCTGCCATCGTTGCGCTGACTACGGACACCATCGCAGTGCTCACCACCGCCCAGATCAGCGCTCTGAGTACCCGGCAGATCGCTGCCATCGAGTCGCGCGATATCGCGGTTTTGAGTAAAGAAGCTTTCTCATCGCTGTCATCGGATCAACTGCATGCCGTATCTGCCAGCCAGATGGCTTCCATCAACACTGACGACATCCAACTGTTGACCTCTGGCCAAGTGCAGTCCTTGAGTTCCAGCCAGGTGGGCGCGTTAACACCGACCCAGATCGGCGTATTGACCACTACACAAATTTCGGCTATAGGAACCGCCAACATTGCCGCCATGAGCACCGCATCCATCGTCGCTCTGAGCGTGGATGCATTTGCAGCACTTTCAACCAGCCAGATTCGCGCATTATCGACCGGCCAGATCTCAGTCATTGAGACACGTGACATTGCCGTGCTCAGCACCGACGCGTTCGTCAGCCTGACAACTTCGCAAATCCAGGCGCTCTCCACCAGTCAGATGAATGCTGTAAGTGCAAACGATCTTGTGGCCATTGGCACAGCGGGTATCGGATTTCTAAGCACCAAAGCAACGGCTGCGCTGAACACGTCCGCCATCGCCGCGTTGACCACCGATCAAATTCAGAAGGGCCTGACGAGCGAACAACTATCGAATTTGAACACGGCGCAAGTGAGGGCCTTGTCCACCAATGCAATCGTGGCAATGACTACCAGTCAGATTAGTGTACTTACACCCAAACAGGTCATGGTTCTGACCGAGGAACAACACGCGGCGATATCAACCGACCAGGTGACCCATCTGGCTGTAGGTTCCCCCATCGTGCTGGATCTCAACGGAGATGGGATCACCACACAAGGAACAGCTGCAGACGTTCATTTCGACCTTTTCGGAAATGGCCAGCGTGTCAACACGGGATGGGTTTCAGGTGGGGATGGCCTCCTGGTGATGGACCGCAACCACGACGGAGTGATCAATGGCGGTGGCGAGCTGTTCGGCGTGGGGACGATCTTATCGAGCGGCCTCAAAGCTGCCAACGGTTACCAGGCGTTGGCGGAACTCGATGCCAACGCCGATGGTGCTATCAGCGTTAGCGACACTCAGTTTGCGGATTTGATGGTCTGGGTGGATGGAAATTCGGACGGCGTGAGCCAGAACGGCGAATTGCACAGCTTGAGTTCTTTGGGTATCGCAAAGCTCGACTTGTCGGCACAGGATTCGGATTCGGTCGACCATGGCAACATTCTTGGTTTGGTGTCTAGCTACACCACGAATGACGGAGCCTCACATCAGATGGCCGATGTCTGGTTTGCGGTAAAGGACCCGACAACGGCGCCACCGACCACGCAAGTGACCCAACTCGATGCAAGCACCGATGGAACTGCTCCGGCACTACAGTCACAGGTTTCCCAACTGGTCGACAGTTTGGCCGCATTCGCAGCAACGCAGTCCAACGCAATAGGTATTTCACCCGCAAGCCAACTGCAGACGACCCATGGCCCGACCCACGCCGTACTCGACGCCCTCCGTCAATTCGACCCAAATGGAAAATCCACCCCTGCCAATGCGGTGGCACAGACACTGCGCACTTCGTTGGAGTCAAAGGAACCAGGAATTCCAAAAATGAACCTAACCGCAGTGCTGGCGGTGTCTAAAGGGTAGTAACAACTCTGCTCGGATCCCGTCGGTCCGCTTTATACTGACCAGACCACCAATCCGCTCCAGGCAGTCGCCAGCACCACACCGCCAAAAAAGATGCGGTAGTAGGCGAAACCATTGAAGTTGTGGGTGGCAATAAAGCGCAATAACCAGCGTATGCAAAGCCATGCGCTGATGAAAGACACCAGCAATCCCACCGAAAACAGGGGAATGTCACCCACACTGAGCAACGCTCGCTCCTTGTAAAGGCTGTAGACACCTGCTCCCACCAGCGTGGGAATGGCGAGATAGAACGAAAACTCCGTCGCCGCCATGCGTGACATGCCCAGCAGCATGCCGCCGATGATGGTAGCGCCGCTGCGACTGGTGCCTGGCACCATCGCCATACACTGAATCAGCCCCACTTTGAGTGCATCCATGGCGCTCATGTCATCTACGCTTTGAAGATGTACGGCGTTGCCGCCAGCGGCCTGGCGGCGCTCGGCCCACAGGATGATAAATCCCCCAAGAATGAAGGTGGTCGCCACCACCGCAGGCGTAAATAGGTGTGCCTTGATGGCCTTGCCAAACAGCAACCCAAGTACGACCGCTGGCAAAAACGCGATCAACACATTCAGCGTGAACTTCTGTGCCTGCTTCTGGCTCGGCAATGCAATCAGCGTGTCGCGGATTTTTTCCCAATACACCAGAATCACCGCAAAGATGGCCCCCGTCTGAATGGCAATGTCAAATACCTTGGCCTTGTCATCGTCAAACCCCAGCAGGGCTCCAGTAAGGATGAGGTGCCCGGTGGACGAAATTGGCAAAAACTCGGTCAGACCCTCGACCACACCCATCACCACCGCCTTCAACAGCAACACAATGTCCAAAATTTGCCCCTTGCGGTCAGCTTTGCGCACTATGCGCGAATGGAGCGTAGTTTAGAGGCAACCACTGGCACCACCCTCAAACAACGCCTGTACAACGCCCGGACAGGAAGGGCAAGTACCCTTGCGAAACAGCGCTGCGCACACTACGATAGCCAGTATCCGGAACCACCCACACTCACCATGACCATTCGCTATACGTCGGTTGCCAACCACATGCCAGAGACCAAGATGCGGCTGTACCCGACCCGGGTCATCAACATCATTGGCGGGCCGGGCTGCGACAAGTCACTGTATTCATCGGCCATCATTCTTTACCTGAACCTGCATGGCAAGACCGTGGAGGTGATTCCCGATTTCGCCAAATCCCTGGTCTGGCAACAAAATTTTGAAGTGCTGAAAAACCAGTATTTCATTGCCCAACGCCAGTATGAAATGATCAACCTGCTTGACGGTCAGGTCCAGTTTTTGATCACCGAATGTTCACTGCCCCAGGTGCTCTACTACAACGAGCACTACGAAGACAATATTTGCGACATTGCCAAGACCCGCGCCCAAATTCTGGAGTGGTACGCCCAGCACAACAACGTCAACATTCTGGTGGAGCGGGGAGAAAAGAAATACATTCGCAGCGGGCGCTTCCAGGATGAGGAGCAAGCGCGCCAGATTGACCACGGCATGCGCAGCATCTTGCTGCGCGAGAGCATGCGCTACACCAAGCTCGCGCCCGACATCGAGGCCATCAACACCTTCGCCGCATCATTGCTCGAGTAGGCAGCAAGGCCGTCTAAAATCGGCTGCATGAGTTCATCTACCGCATCCGAATCCAGTCCGAAAACCAGCAACTTCCTGCGTCAGATCATCGAGTCTGATCTGGAAAAAGGCACCTACGCCAATCGTCGCTGGGCCGGTAGCCCTGGCGATGCCACGCATCAGGCGGCAGGTGTTGCAGACCCGGCAAGAATCCGCACCCGCTTTCCGCCCGAACCCAACGGCTACCTGCACGTGGGTCACGCCAAGAGCATCTGCATCAACTTTGGACTTGCGCGCGACTACGGCGGTGTGTGCCACCTGCGTTTTGACGACACCAACCCCGAGAAGGAAGACACTGAATACGTCAACTCCATCATCGACGCAGTGAAGTGGCTTGGCTTCAACTGGAGCCAACCCGGTAACGACCAGGCCTACCAGGCCAGCAACTACTTTGACTTCATGTACCGCGCAGCAGAATATCTGGTTGAAGCGGGTCACGCGTACGTCGACGAACAGACCGCTGAACAGATGCGTGTGAACCGCGGGGATTTTGGCAAGCCTGGAGTCAACAGCCCGTTCCGGGAGCGAACACCAGCCGAAAACCTGGTCAAGTTTCGCGATATGCGCGATGGCAAATACGAAGACGGCTCGATGGTGCTGCGCGCCAAAATCGACATGGCCAGCCCCAACATCAACATGCGCGACCCGGCCATCTACCGCATCCGCCGCGCCACCCACCACAACACGGGTGATGCCTGGTGCATCTACCCCATGTACACCTACGCGCACCCGATTGAGGATGCGCTGGAACAGATCACCCACAGCATCTGCACCCTGGAGTTTGAAGACCAGCGCCCGTTTTACGAGTGGCTGATGGATCGCCTGTGCGAGGGTGGTTTGCTTTCCAGCCCGCCACCACACCAGTACGAATTTGCGCGGCTGAACCTCACCTATGTCATCACGAGCAAGAGAAAGCTCGCACAACTGGTGTACGACCACCGAGTGAGCGGTTGGGATGACCCCCGCATGCCAACCATTGTCGGGCTGCGTCGACGCGGCTACACGCCCGAGAGTCTGCAACTCTTTGCCGAACGCATTGGTGTCACCAAAAGCGATAGCTGGATCGACTATGGCACGCTCGAGGCCTGCCTGCGCGAAGACCTTGAGGCCAAGGCCCACCGCGGCATGGCTGTACTCAACCCGGTCAAACTCGTCCTTACCAATTGGGATGAAGTCATGGGCGCAGGCCATCTGGAGCCCTGCAGTCAACCCGCCCTGCCCCACCCACCCGAAGGCATGGCGCCTGTGCCTGCGCGCCACTTCACCATTGGCAAGAAAGTGTGGATCGACCGAGAAGATTTTGAAGAAGTGCCGCCCAAAGGCTACAAACGTCTGTTCCCACGCAACAAGGTACGCCTAAAGGGCGGCTATGTGATCGAATGCACCGGTTGCACCAAAGATGCCGACGGCGAAATCACCGAAGTGCTGGCCACCGTGGTGCCCGACACCAAGAGCGGCACACCCGGCAGCGAAACCATCAAGGTGAAAGCCGCCATTACCTGGGTCGGTGTAGCCGACGGAGTGAACGCCGAAGTGCGCATGTACGACCGCCTGTTTTTGGACCCGCAACCCGATGCCGGTGGCAAAGACTTCATTGAGAGCCTCAACCCCAACAGCCTGAAGGTCATCACAGCCATCGTTGAGCCTTCACTGGCCCAGGCCAGGCCCGATGACAAACTCCAGTTTGAACGCCACGGCTACTTTGTTGCCGACCGGTTGGACCACACGACGGACAAACCGGTGTTTAACTTTGCGGTGGGGTTGAAAGATAGTTGGGCAAAGTAGATGCCGGTTTGCCGGTCGCTCCAGCACCCACCTGGCTTAGTGCCCTGGAGACGCAGTCATCGTCATTTCCCGGCCGGTGGTAAACCGAAGAGGCGCGCACCGTTGTTCCACGCGATGTTACTGGCAACCTCAGGCGGCAAGTCTCCAAGCCACGCGCGATAGCCGGTCATCAGTTCGTCGTAATACAACCAGCGCTGGTTGACCCAGGTGTCTGACCCGATCAGGAATCGCGTCGGGTATTTGAGCAGCAGCGCGCGCCACTCAGGACACAGCCGGGTTGCACCGGTTGCATCAGTGCATGTCAGCCCCGGCCGGTACGATAGCTCGCCCAACAACAGGGGATAACGTGCCATCAACGCTTCCACCCGCTCCACAGACGCGCCGCCAATCCCCGTATGCGCCCAGATAAGCCGCGTTGCCTGCCCCCTGGAGCCCGTGTGCGCCATCAGCGGGTCGATGGCGACGTCATCCACGTGGGCCAGTATGGCCAGGCCGTTATCTTCGGCAAATGCCATCAGTTTTTGCGCCACCGCCCCATTGGCATTGGCGCTGTCATACAAGTGGAACTCCCCGATGCCGCGAAACGGACCGCTCGGTGTGCCTCGGACAAACTCGTCTTTGACCATGTCAAAAATTGACTCATCCCTGAACCAGTTGTCGTAATCGGCACGATTGCGGTACAGACGGATGAACGGAACCACGGTGACACCGGCCTCGCGGGTCTGGCTGCTCGAAGCCAGCAATTTGGTACCGTCATTGGGCCGCGAGTTGGACACAATGGCACGCACACCATTGCGCTGCATCCGTCCCAGAACATCGGTGGGCGAATGCGGCCCGGACTGCCCGTTCCAGGCTTCCTGGTTGTAGTGCAAATGCGCGTCGAGTAACGGGCCAGCATAGGGCGCAGCCAGAACCGGCCCGCAAAACACTATCAAAAATATAGCTGCTTGCGCAATCACCATGCGCCTTAGCAGGTAAAACCACTCAAATCCGGTGCACGCTGGCATAGACCCTCCCAAACCTTTGCCGAATTATCAACCGGATCTATTTCCTGTGCAGGCCGCAGTTCTAGCCCAGCCCCAAGGCCTCAAACACCCGGATCGCCGCATAGGCATCGTTGGCAGCGTAGACCAGTTGCGCTTCGGTCAGCCGCACATTGGCCCAGTTGCTGGTAGCGGCCTTTTTGGACTTGATGAAACGCTGATTGAACAGCACCGCCACCGCACCCTTTACGCCCATGTCCTTGCGGTAGCCGCGCTCGCGAAAAACGCTATTGAGTTCGAGAATGCCGGCGGGCTCCACACCCAACTTCGCCACGATGCGTTTGCGGTCGTCACCCAGCCCAAAGCCGGCCTTGGCAATGCCCTTGTGCTCGAGCAAGCGGGCGGCGACCGCCCGGCAACCGGGTTCATGCAGTTGGAACACCCACGCCCGTTCGGGCGTGGACAACTGCAGGATGTGCGGTCCATCCGACACCTCGCCGACCCGAAACGTCGGCTTTGACTCCGTGTCAAAGCCCCATGCAGGTGCAGCAGTCAAAGCAACAAATGCCTTCTGTGCCTCCTCAGCGGTGCTCACCAGCGTGATACGTTCCAGCCCCAACCGTTCAAACGGTGGCAGCAGCGCAATGGTGTCTTTGTCGGGCGTGGGGTGGTGGGTGTGCATGGGGTCGTATCATCGCCGCTTAAGGACTTCCATGAAAAAAACATTCCCGCTCGCCATCGAAGGCAAGAATCCAGACCGTTTGCTGGAAGCCACCAAGCACGAAATCCGCAAGTACATCAAGCGCGAACGCCGCCGTTCCCTGCCCGAAGGCGTGGACTATTGGGACTTTGATTGCAAGTTGGGTGCAACACCGGAGTCCGCCGCGGCAGCGCACGTGGCTGAGTTGACGGCCCTGATTGATGCCGTGGTACAAAGTGGTGGCTCCCAGTTTTATGTCGAAATTCTTGCCAGGCACGGTCATCGCAAGCCACGCGAACCTGCTGCACAAGACCCCGCTGTTCCCTGATGCAATAAACCTGATTGAGAAAGCCCACCATGCAACACCCTTTGAAGCATACTCGCGCTTTGGCCAGCGCAATGGTTTTTGGTTTGACCGTACTGCCGGCACTGGCAGACAGCACCTCTTCGGCGTCCAGCGCCGCATCCCAGTCGGTCGGCAGTGTGTCCACCTCGCTCGAAAAATCAAGCGGCAGTTCCAGTTCCAAGGAACGTGTGGCGCAAGGCAATTACACCGTGGTTGAAATCGTGGCCGCCGCAGAACAGCCCGACGTGATGCAGTTGCGCATGCAGGCAGTGTCGCCTGCTGCGACGAAAGAGTTTGTGTTGCTGCTGCCGCGCCTTGCCGCCGAACAGGCCCAATTGGCCGCAGGCCAAACCATTGCAGCGACGCATCGACCTTATGGTCTGGCGCTGGCGACGGTCAACACAGCGGGCGTCGCCAGCCCGTTCTTTCTGGTGCTGGAGGACGACTGGTACCGCGAGTTGGAGAGTCGTCCGGTTGTTCTGTGATGCGTTGACCGCGCAGCAATGCGGCGTGCCGCGCCGCCTGCGCGCAGCGATCCTCTGCCTGGCGCTGAGTGCTTCGACAAGCGCAGGCTGGGCCAGTTCCCTGAATTACTGCCAGGGTGATCGGGAGCCGACGGCGGCTGTGCAGGATCGGCTGATGCAGGTCGCCAGCATCGTCAAGACGGAGCTCGAGGGCTCTGGTCAGCGCATGGCCCTGGTGGCACGGTCGGGACTGGCATTGCAGCGTCTGAAGCAACGCTATTCGCATGCTGGCATTGCCCTGAAGCAAAGCGCCAATGCACCATGGTCGGTGCGGCAGTTGTACTACGCCTGCGATGCGCAGCGCCCGCGTATTTTTGACCAGGGCATGGCAGGCTTTGTGCTCGGTGCGCACGACCCCGCCGAGGGGTATATCTCGATCGTTCTGTTGCCAGAGGAGGCAGCCGATGCGCTCGAACACGCGGCGCTCGACGATCGTTCGGCACTGCAACTGCTGGGCGGCAATTACAGCGCCAATGCCTACGCGTTCAGTCAGACTTACCAAAACTGCAACCAGTGGCTGGTTGAGTTGCTGGCGCTCGCATGGGGCACTGAAAAACTGGCTGATGCGTCTCGTGCCCAAACACAGCGCTGGCTGCGCGAGGCAGGCTACGAACCCAGCGTGCTGCACCTGGGCTGGCGAGCGCTGATCTGGCTGGCGGACTGGCTGCCCTGGCTGCACACCGACGATCACCCGCAAGACGACCTTGCTGCGGCACAGTTGCAGGTCAGCATGCCACAGTCGATCGAGGCGTTCGTGCACGCGCGGCTGCCCGAGGCCACGCGCATTGAGCTGTGTTACACAGAGCAGCAGGTTGTGCTTCACCACGGCTGGGAGCCAATGCCAGACGGCTGCCAGAGTAGCCCCGGGGACGAGGTCTTGGAGCTTGCGACGCGATAGGCCGGATTCGGGTCGTCCACTATGATGTTCGGCATAACACTATTTCAGGAGACTCCCATGGCCCAAACTCACCCGAATCGCCGTCTGCTACTTGCCTGCGCAGCGACTTTGCTGGCCCTGGCTGGCGGAGCCAATTGGGCGCAAACCAGTTGGCCCACCAGGCCCGTGCGCATCGTGGTTCCGTTTGCACCCGGTGGCACCACCGACATACTCGCGCGCGCCGTGGCTCCGGAACTGTCCAAGGCGTTCGGACAGCAGTTTGTGGTGGAAAACAAGGCCGGTGCGGGCGGCAATCTTGGTGCCGAGGCGGTCGCCAAATCCGCAGGGGATGGCTACACGCTGCTCATGGGCACGGTCGGCACCCACGGCATCAACCGGGCTCTCTATCCCAAGCTGCCGTACGATCCGTTCGCCGACTTCGTTCCCATAACCCTGGTCGCCAGTGTTCCCAACGTGATGGTGGTCAATGCGGATGCCGCCCGCACCGCCAGCATCAACAGCGCGCAGGATTTCATGAAGCTGGCCCGGTCCAAGCCGGGCAAACTCAACATGGCATCGAGCGGCAATGGCACCTCGATTCACCTGGCCGGTGAACTGTTCAAGAGCCAGACCGGTATTTTCATGACGCATATTCCTTACCGGGGTTCCGGTCCGGCACTGCTGGACCTCACAGCGGGCCAGGTCGATGTGATGTTTGACAACCTGCCCTCGGCCATGCAACTCATCAAGAGCGGCAAACTCAAGGCGCTGGCGGTGACCAGCGCAACACGCTCGGGCGCCTTGCCCGACATTCCCACCGTGGAAGAGGCTGCAGGACTGAAGGGTTTTGAGGCAACCAGCTGGTTTGGCCTGCTGGCCCCGGCTGGCACGCCGCCTGAGGTGGTCAACCGCATCCAGCAGGAAGTCGCGGCGGCGCTGAACAATCCCGTCATCAAGGAGAAGATGCTGTCGCAGGGCGCAATTCCCAGTGGAAATACGCCGGCACAGTTCGCCAGCCTGATCGAAAGCGAACACAAGAAGTGGGCGCAGGTCGTCAAACTCTCGGGTGCCCGGGTCGACTGATTCCTCGCCGGTACGCGCGCCCATGCCCCGCACGCTCTACACCGCGACCACCGCGCCCGAGGGCTTGCAAGTGGACGCCTGGTCCGACCAATCCCTGCTGCTTTCGCTGGAGCAAGGGGGCAGCAACTGGCCCAGTTCCTGCCGCAACGGGACGTGCCGCACCTGCCTGGGCCAGGTGCTCAGTGGACAGGTGCACTACACGTTGGAGTGGCCGGGCGTGACCCGTGAAGAGCGGGCAGAAGGCTATGTGCTCCCGTGCGTTGCGTTTCCTTGCAGCAACGTGGTGCTTCAGCCCGGCTACTGAATCGGTCCGCTCTGCATAATGCTATGGTTTATATAGCTGCGTGCGCATATTCTGCAGGGGCTCGAGCCACAGCTCCTTCATAATCCATGGCCATGGTTACCTTCAACTCCCTCTTTCCACTGGGCTTGCAGCAGGGATGCTGTTCGGTGTGGGATGGGGTTTGTGCAGGGGGCACCGGTGCAGGGACTTCGAGCAAAGTAGCTCAGGTCAAAAACGGCAGCGGATTCTTGTTCAAGGCAACTGTCACGATATAGGCGTACACCAGCAGTGCTGCAAGCAGCGCACCGGTGCGTACAGCCAGCGTCCTGCCGCGCTTGAGCGCAACGCTACCCAAGACGATATACACCAGCAAAGCCATCACTTTGGCGCTCACCCAGGGAAACACGAACGGATACTGGGTGCTGACGTACGCGAGGTAGATGGCGCTTCCCAGCAGCACCGTGTCCACGAAATGCGGGAGCGTTTTGACCCAGCGACGCTGCAACATATGCGGTGCGCGCAACATCCACAGACCGCGCAGGGCAAAGAAACCGCCGCTGACTGCCACGCAAGTGATGTGAAGGTGTTTGACGAACAGATAGTACAGGTGCAATCCTTTGCGTGTCACCACGCTGCCGGGTCCACTTTGTAGTAGCCACTGAGTTCCTGGTACAGCGCAGGATACTCCAGCTGCAGTGCCGTTCCCTGCTCGAAGAAGACTTCGGACACCACGGCAAAAAACTCGGCCGGATCCTGTGCGCCGTAGTGGCTCAAAAGCCCCTGTTCGCCCACGCGCAGTTGCGCATGCAGATGCGCGTAAGCGTCCCGGAACACCTGCGCCCACCGCCGCGCATCATGCTGTGCATCCCCAAAGGCGGGCGGAGGGGCACCACGGGGCGCTCCGTTTTCCTGATCCAGTTGATGCGCAAACTCGTGAATCACGACATTGCGGCCATCCCCCGGGTCGGCCGCACCTTCCAGTGCGTCCTGCCAGGACAAAATGATCTGGCCTTGCGACCAGGATTCCCCCGCCAAGGCCAGTCGGTTCTCCTGCAGCACGCCCGATCCATCGGTGGTAGCGCGTGTTACCGCAAAGGCGCCGGGGTACACCAAAATTTGCCGCACCTGAGGAAAGTCGCCAGCAGCGCGATTCAGCAACAGAAGACATGCCTGCGCAGCAATCACCACGCGCATCTCCTCGGTGACACGCAGACCGGCACAGCCGATGAACGATTTTTCGGCGATGAATACCTGCATGTGCTTCTTCAGCTGCAACTGTAGATTGACCGGCAGGCGACGCACCAGAGGCACACGACGCCGCAGCACCTTGCGCCAGTGGGCAGGAAACGCGTTGGATTGAATTCGATTGCGCCGCCACGCCAGCCACTGCGGCCGGCACGCCAGCCCCAGGGCTAAACCCAGAGCGGCAACACACACGAGAAAAAAGGCCACGCCGGAGTTCCAATCAAAGAGGAGCAGAACCCCCTAACTGGCACCTAACGGCCAGAATTCAAGTGTCCACTAGCGGCACACCAGCACCGGCACCGCCGACTCGGCCACAACCTTCGTGGCCACACTTCCCAGCATCAACCGCGCAATGCCCGAGCGGCCATGGGAGCCCATCACCACCAGGTCCGCGCCCTCTGAGAGCGCAGTCTGGACGATACCACTGGCAGCGGCCACGTCTTCGACCAGCCGCACTTGCAACGCGACCGGTGCCCCGCCCTGCGTACAGAGCGTTTCAACCTGCGCGTGTGCCTGTGCCGCATGCTCTTGCGCTGCTGCCATGTAAGCCTGAAACCCGACCGGGTTAACCTCCCCCACGCCCATGTAGGGATAGGGGTCGGCCACATAGACTGCTGTCAGTTTGGAGCCGTGCGTGCGTGCGAGCCCTACGGCCAACTGCCCCGCATGGGCCGAAGCTGCAGAACCGTCGGTTGCGAGAAGAATGTGC
>CAIPGC010000056.1 GCA_903864505.1 uncultured beta proteobacterium
CCGGACGCGCCGGCTGGTGCGGGCAGGCATCCTACAAACGCAAGCGGGTGCTGGCGACCGGCCGCTGTCTGGAAGTCCAATCTCTCAAGGTCAAATTCCCGGAACATCATCGGAGGCGTCGAAAGTCGGAATTCCCTTTAAAACAACGTCACAAAATTATCACAAAATTATCGCTAGCCGATATACATTCCAATAGGAATAATTGTGCAGGACGGCTCCTTTGTGGTTGTCACCAGTCTAAAACGCCTGGTTGAAGACCTTAGCCATGGTCTCGCGTGAGCGAGTCCTTTGGCAGGTGAATTGAAACAGTGCAAAGTCGGCGAAAGCCGGTGACGCAAAGCTTCCGGGCTTCAACTTCCACTTGATGGGGTTATGCCAGCGGGGCCGCCGGGATGGAGTCTCCGTAAGGCTCAAATCTGGTTTGCGTTGCCTTTGATCGAATAGTCATCAAGAGGTGATCGTATGAATCAGATTTTCGCGGCGAGAGAAATGGGAGGCGCTATCCCATGACTCCAGGCGCAAATCAGCCAGCATCCTTGAAGGTTTCGTTGTCATGCTGAGAGAGCGGCACTTTCAGTGTTGCCACTCGCTGGTCGTTTCGTTTTTGGGCTGCGGCTCGATTGGCACGGCATGTGCCGATCAGATAGCAACGCCTTCGGCGACACAAACGCTGCTCGCTGCCGAAAGGCTCGTCCGTGAACATGTTGTGAATACCATCGACGGGTCCCCCGTAAAGCAGTGCACCTACAGCCACAAAGGAAAGAAGGTAGCCACTCTGATTCCTTTGTCACAAAATTGCCCACCTGTTTTCCCGCAACGGCAGAGATGATGGCGCCAACGTCCTGGCAACCAAGCGACGGTGAACGTCTCAAATTCCTGCGAAACGCCTCAGGGCTTGACCTTTATAAATTCGCTCACATCAATGCGATCTCGGCCGCGCAGTTGAAACTGCTTGAAGATGGAGGGGACAGTTCACTCTTCTATTCACCTGCGATCAAGACCGGCGTGGGCAGGAAACTGCTTAGACGCCTGGGGGACAAGGACGCATCGGGTGTGCCGGAGCAAGCGCCGCAAACCGCCATCGGCCCTGCCGATGTCCTGACCAAAAGCTCTGTAGCGGCAGCCGACTCGCCCACTCGCAGGAGTTCTTACGTTCTGAGTCTGCTGGTCGTCGCTGCGCTGTTGCTGATAGGCAATGCAAATTTCGATGAATCCTTGCAATGGGTGGCCTCTGTGTTGCAGCCCCCGACCAGACAAGGATCCGCTCAAGCCGAGGTCAAAAGGATTGAAACCTCACAAGCGGCTGTTACGCCATTGGCCGAGAGTGCGACCGATGCCAGCCAAATCGACGCTTCAGTTGCCACACTAGAACCGAATTCAATTGAGCCCGCCGCTGAACCGACTCCTCGTCTTGAATCTGTGGCAGTACAAGAGCCGCGATCCGAATGCCGCTGGAGTGACCAGGAAATCGAACTCCGACCAGCGGCGGTCAGAACTGAGGGCAACTACGTTCATTTCGTTGCCAGCGATGATGTACAGATTTGTGTTCTCGACGGTCAAATGAAAACGTCAGTGTTGTCACTGAAAGCCGGGGATGCCAAGAGTGTCCGAGGGGCAGCACCTTGGCACATCTACAGCCGCAACATGTCTGACCTGAAGGTGTTTTTTCGGGGATACCACGTTCCCGTTCCAGATTCAAAGATAACTCAAATTAGCTTGAGGGAGTGGTAGTCG
>CAIPGC010000057.1 GCA_903864505.1 uncultured beta proteobacterium
CAGCAGCCTGGGGTTGAGCCAGTTTGGTCTCATCATGGCGCTCATGGTGTTCTTCATTATCCTGGGGTGCTTTCTGGACGGCATCAGCATGGTGGTGCTGACCATGGGCGTGCTCATGCCAACGGTCGTAGCCGCAGGCATCGACCCCTTGTGGTTTGGCATCTTCATTGTGCTGGTGGTGGAAATGGCTCAGATTACGCCGCCGGTGGGTTTCAACCTGTTTGTGTTGCAAGGCATGACTGGCAAGGAGCTTACCTATATCGCCCGTGTTGCGCTACCCATGTTCTTCTTGATGGTAGCGGCGGTGGTCCTGATCTATTTCGTGCCTGGCATCGTGACCTGGCTGCCACAGCAGATGAAACAGTAAAGCGGCAACATTCGCGGGCACAATACCGCTCCATGTTGTCCCTATTCGCTATTTGTATTGGTGCCAGTCTGGGCGCACTGGCCCGCTGGCAGCTGAGCCTGTGGTTGAACACTGTTTCGGCAGCTGGCACCACGCTGCCCTGGGGCACCTTGGCAGCCAATCTGATTGGGGGGTACCTGATTGGTGTGTGCATTGCCGTATTTCAGGCGCTGCCGCAGCTCGATCCGGTGTGGCGTCTGGTACTGGTCACCGGTTTCCTGGGTGCCCTGACCACTTTCTCCAGCTTTTCGGCCGAAGTGGTCACCATGCTGATGCAGCAGCGCTATGCCCTGGCGCTTGGCACCGCCAGCGCGCATTTGTTCGGATCGCTGGCGCTGACCGTCATCGGCATGCGGTCTGTTGCATTTTTCACCCAGGTTACGCGATAGACTTCCGGGGTCGTTGAATCTCGCGTAACAACAATCCTTGTTTCCATACTACATGAAGACACCATGAACGCCTTGCTCAAATTTTCCAAAGCTGTCGACTGGCTCAATGGTCAGATCGGCAAATACGTCATCTGGCTGATTCTGGCATCCACCGTTATCAGTGCGGTCAATGCTGCCGTGCGCAAAGCCTTCAACGTGGGCTCCAATGCCTTTCTGGAAGTGCAGTGGTACCTGTTTGCCGCCTCGTTCCTGATCGCCTCGGCCTACACGCTGCTGAACGGGGAACACGTCAAGATCGACGTGATTTCAAGCAAACTGTCAAAACGCGCACAGATCATGATCGATGTATTTGGTTTCACCTTCTTCCTGACGCCGGTCTGCTTGGCCATCCTGTGGTACGGCATTCCGTTTTTCCTCAAGGGCTTGCACACCGGTGAAATGTCGTCCAATGCCGGCGGCCTCATACGCTGGCCGGTATACATGATGATGCCACTCGGATTTTCACTGCTGCTGCTGCAAGGCTGGTCCGAGTTGATAAAACGAGTGGCTTTTCTGCAAGGATTGATTGAGGACCCCACCGCCAAGAAGATCGAGAAGACCGCAGAAGAAGAACTGGCAGAGGCAATCCGCCTGCTGGCAGAGTCGAAGAACAAAGCCGCCTGACAGGAACGCCACCATGGAACTCCTTACCAACAATATGGCCCCGATCATGTTTGCGGGCCTCATCCTCTTTTTGCTAATAGGCTTTCCAGTCGCCTTCAGTCTGGGCGCTTGCGGACTATTTTTCGGGTTCATCGGTGTGCAATTGGGCTTGCTGCCGGAGGCCCTGCTGCAGGCACTGCCATTGCGCCTCTTTGGCATCATGCAGAACGACACGTTGCTGGCCATTCCATTTTTCACCCTCATGGGCCTGATACTGGAACGCAGCGGCATGGCGGAAGACCTGCTCGAAACCATTGGCCAGTTGTTCGGCCCGGTGCGCGGCGGTCTGGCATTTGCTGTGATTTTTGTCGGCGCACTGCTGGCGGCGACCACTGGTGTGGTAGCGGCATCGGTCATTTCGATGGGCCTGATTTCGCTGCCCATCATGCTGCGCTACGGCTACGATCGCCGTCTGGCTTCTGGGGTCATTGCCGCCTCGGGCACACTGGCGCAGATTATTCCGCCCTCGCTGGTGCTCATCATCCTGGCGGACCAATTGGGCCGCAGTGTGGGCCAGATGTACAAGGGTGCATTCATACCGGGTTTCATGTTGACCGGCATGTACGTCGGATACGTGATCCTGATCGCCATCATTCGTCCGGCCTGGGTTCCGGCCCTGCCACTGGAAGCACGCACCATTCGTGAAGACAATGGCAAAAGCGGGCTCGTATCGCTGCTGGTGCTTACCATCATCTCTACCACCGTTGCGGTCTACTTTGGCGAACACTATGCCGATGTCTACAGTTGGTTCAAGGGCGAAAAGGTTGACAGCGTTGCCACCGACGAAACGATTGTGGTCGCGATGTGCGCAGGGGTCATGCTGGCCTTTGTGATCGCGATGATCAACAAGGTGACCCGCCTGGGACTTTTGTCGCGCATGGCGGAGCGTGTGACCTTCGTTCTGATTCCCCCGCTGCTGCTGATCTTTTTGGTGCTTGGCACCATCTTCCTGGGCATCGCAACACCGACGGAGGGCGGCGCTATGGGCGCGGTGGGTGCCTTCATCATGGCCATGGCACGCGGTCGCCTGAGCATGGCACTGCTCAAGCAAGCGTTGACCACCACCACCAAGCTGGCGAGCTTTGTGGTCTTTATTCTGGTTGGCTCCACTATCTTCAGTCTGGTGTTCCAGGGCGTGGATGGTCAGAAGTGGGTGGAGCACCTGCTCACGGGCTTGCCCGGCGGACAAACCGGCTTCCTGATCGTAGTGAACCTGCTGGTGTTCTTTCTGGCTTTCTTCCTCGACTTCTTTGAGCTGTCGTTCATCGTCGTCCCCTTGCTGGCGCCAGTGGCTGACAAACTTGGGGTAGACCTGATCTGGTTTGGTGTTCTGCTGGGCGTAAATATGCAGACATCGTTCATGCATCCACCCTTTGGCTTTGCCCTGTTTTACCTGCGCAGCGTTGCGCCATCGATTCCTTACCTGGATCGCGTAACCAAGAAGGAAATCCCGCCCGTCACCACCATGCAGATTTACTGGGGAGCAGTGCCTTTCGTCATCATTCAGGTGGTAATGGTGGCGTTGATCATCTTCTTCCCCGGCATTGTGTCGAGCGGTCTGGACAAGGCCGAGGTGTACGACATGGACAAGATCGGTGCCGAGATGCAGGCCGATATGGAGGGGCAGTCGACGGCATCCGAGCCCACAGCGGAGGCAAACACGCCACCGGGAACGCCTGTCCCCGAGCCCGCCGCAGTAAATTCCAATGACGACCCCATGAAGGCCATGCAAGAGTCGCTGGACAAGGAAAAGAAGTAGGCTGAACGGAAGACGTTTTCATGCCAAGGGCGCACGGGGAATGTTGATGGCATAACTGTTGGTAGCCGTCTGTTCGGAAACTTGGTCCTCGGTGATTCGACGCTAAAGGTCTTTCCATTTCGGCAGCTTGTATTTGCGCCGTCCGTAAGCATAGAAACTTGCCATAGTGATACCAAAAAGGAGTCCGGAAGCTGTGCTTGCAAGCATGGCGGCGTGCATGTCCATTCCGGCCTTGGACCAGGCGAAAAACCACATCACCGCGCCCCACACTGCTGCGAACGTAACGCCAAGAAAAAGCGCACTGCCAACGAACGAAGCAAAATGGGGTGGCGGCACCGGAATCCCCATTCGCCACAGCAGCGATACGAGCGGCGGCTCATAATTGCCGCGACTCATACCGGTCGCCTTCAACAACTCCAGAGCCTTGGCCAACTTCTGCTCAAAATTCATTGGTTTCGATCCTTCAGTATTTCACGCCCAATGATTTCCAAGAACTCGATTGAGAAACTTGTCCATCCGATCCCCAAACTCATGTAACCGCTGTTCGGCATCGGTATTGAAATATCTATGCACTGCAAGGAGATCGGTCTATTGCCGCATGGAGACGAACTCCGCTTGATGCAGACCAAGGCAAAAACCGCACCGGCGGGCGCAATTTCAGCGTGATAAACCGGAATCCCGTGGCACGATGGTCGTTGTACCGGAATTTTGCGATGTGCGTTCTTGGACAACCTTGCTGGTAATGCCGCGTGCCGCCTCCACTTGCTGATTCTGCACGGCGAATCCGGCCTGCTCTTCAGCAACACGCCCACCCTGCATGCTGTTTGCGAGCGCCTTATCCCTGCTGACTCGCGCATCATTTTCAGCTTTTCGTGCAAGCAGGTTGGATTCAGTAGGCATGGGGATGGGCACCGCCTTCACGGAATCCGGACATGGGCGGTCGGAATATTGAAGCTGCCCTGACGCGTTTCTGCACTCGAATAATGTCTGCGCGTATGTGTCGCCTACAAAAAAAACAGCCACTGGAACGAAGGTGCCGAACGCAACCTTCACGAAAGTTTTCTTGGCAATAAGTTTCAAGATGAAAATCTCCTAGCGAGGTTAACTTACCTTGGTGAATACACATCAAGCCACTGTCATGAGCCACTATAGACTCAAAGCATGCATTCAGCAAAACTAAAAACACCAGTCTTGCCAATATTTCACACCATAATGGCCATTCCAAACGGCTTCTCGACCATGCCCTTCAACCCCGAAAAACAACCCGTCATGCTTTCCCGCGGCATAGAGTTGCTGGTTGCGGGTAAGGCAACCTCTGATGGCGCTGGAGTCAAGCTCACCAGAGTCTTAACCCAGGATCTGCAACGTCGCCTGGACCCCTTTCTGATGCTCGATGCGTTTGGCAGCGACAACCCCAACGACTACATTGCCGGCTTCCCAGACCACCCCCACCGCGGCTTTGAAACGGTGACCTACATGATCGCCGGGCGTATGCGCCATGAAGACAGCGCCGGCCATGTTGGCTTGCTTGAAAACGGTGGCGTGCAATGGATGACGGCGGGCAAAGGAGTAATCCATTCCGAGATTCCGCAGCAGGAAGAGGGCGTGATGGAAGGCTTTCAGCTCTGGCTCAACCTGCCAGGGCGCGACAAGATGAGTGCGCCTTGGTACAAGGACTTTAGCAATGCGGATCTGCCAAAATTTGTGACCGAGTCCGGTGTGGCGGTCACGGTGATCGCGGGTGCCAGCCATGGGGTGGCAGGTGCGGTGACACGGGATGCAACACAACCGCTGTACCTGGACCTGCATTTCCCCGCAAGTGCACGTTTTGAGCAAAGGTTACCCCCTGAGCACAACGCTTTTGTGTACGTATACCGGGGTCAGGTCAGCATTGAAGGAACCCCTATTTCAGCGCAACGCATGGCGATTTTGAGGAATGATCCAGACTGTGATGGCGTGGTGATCGAAGTGGACTCAGATGCAAAGGTGCTATTGATCGCAGGCATGCCGCTGAAGGAGGCAATCGCGCAATACGGGCCCTTCGTCATGAATACACAACAGGAAATTTTGCAAGCCATCAAAGATTTTCGCGATGGTCACTTGGGTGAAATCGCCGGTCGTTAAGCATTGGTGGCCTTGAATTCACTTTTGGACGCTGTCCCATGACCATAGCTAACTCCTATTTTTATAGCGGCTCACGCTTTATTGGTGCGGGTCTATGGACTATTTTCCTCCTGATTTTCAGCGCAGAATGCTATTCCTTCGACATGCAGTCGCACCGCGGTGGCAGAGGGCTGCTACCCGAAAACACGCTGGCCTCTTTTGAAAACGCCATTCGCATGGGAACAACGACGCTGGAACTCGACATCGCCATCACGGCCGATGGAGTACCGGTCATTTCGCATGACCCGGCACTGAACCCGGCGTTTACGCGCAATGCCAGTGGCCAATGGCTGACCAAGCACGAACCCCTGATCAAATCCATGACGCTGGAGCAGGTCCAAACCTATGACGTGGGCCGAATCAACCCGGCACACGACTATGCGCGCGACTTTCCCAACCAGCAACCGCGGGACGGGCAGCGCATCCCTACGCTGGCCGCGCTTTTCAAACTGGTCAACGAACTGGGTGCCAAGGACGTCCACTTCGACATGGAAACCAAGATCAACCCCCATAACCCGGAACACACATTGGCCCCCGAACCGTTCGTCAAGACCATGCTGGCGGTGATTCGCGACGCAGGGATGACCGAACGTGTGATGGTTCAGAGTTTTGACTGGCGCACGCTGGAATTGTTGCACCAGCTTGAACCCGCTATCCGGACCATGTACCTGACCCTGGACGGCAAGGACTACAGCACCATACGGGATGGTTCCTGGACTGCCGGTCACCGACTTGAATCGCACACAGGTAGCGTACCCCACATGGTGCGAGCCTCTGCTGGAAACGCGCCAGGCGTGATTTGGGCACCCTATTTCGGCAACCTGACGGCCAAGGGAGTTAAGGTCGGTCAGTCGCTGGGAATGCAGGTGATTCCCTGGACCGTGAATGACGAGGCCACCATGGCGAAATTGATCGACTGGGGGGTAGACGGCCTCATCAGCGACTACCCCGACCGCTTGCGCAAGGTTATGGCCAACAAGGGACTGGCGCTACCCCAGCCACCCCCGCAACGGAACTAGGTCAGCCCCAGCAGCGCACGCGCCTCGCTCGGGGTTGCCACCGGTCGCTCCAACAGGCGACTCACCTCAGCGATGCGCTGCACCAGTTGAGCATTGCTGGTGGCCAGCTCGCCTTTTCGGAAATAGATGTTGTCTTCAAAACCGACCCGCACATGCCCGCCCAGCACAATGGCCATGGCACCCAGTTGCAGTTGGGCCGGGCCGATGCCGGCCACAGTCCAGGTTGCGCCTTCAGGCAACTGCGATCGCAGGTACATCAGCGCCTCGGGGGTCGCAGGCATGGCGCCCGGCACACCCAGCACAAAGTCAAAGTGGGGTCGTGCCGGCAGTAGCCCCTTCTTGATCCAGCGGCGGGCCGTGGCGATCATGCCGGCATCGAAAATTTCCAGTTCGGGCTTGATGCCGCGCGCGACCATGGCCGCGGCAAAGGCTTCCATATCGGCCGGATGGTTTAAGAAAATATCCCCACCAAAATTGACCGAACCCATCGACAAGGTCGCCATTTCGGGGTTCAACTCCACCGGGGCCAGTCGCTCCTGCGCCGTCATGCCGACCGCACCGCCCGTGGACACCTGGATGATGACGTCGCAGCGCGCACGCACCGCCGCAATGATGTCCTGGTACACCGCTTTGTCCTGCGTTGCCGTGCCGTCTGGCAGGCGGGCGTGCAGATGGACGATGCTGGCACCGGCCTGCGCGCACTCGTAGGCGGACTGGGCAATTTCTTGCGGCGCAATGGGCAGCGCTGGCTGGTCGTTCTTGCTGGCCTCGGCGCCGGTCAGGGCGACGGTGATGATGAGCTTGTTCATGGTTTTGCGCGCTGACAGATCAGGGGGACAACACAGGTGCCACTGGCACGGCAAACCACGACCGGTTGGTCCAGCACATTCGCTGCAGAAGGTTGCCCCGCAATGCCTGCAGGAACAATTACCTTGCGTGCCTCAAATACCATCTTGCGCGATGTCTTTCCCATCGACACGATCTGGCCGCTGGCCTCGATGTAATCCCCGGCATGCACCGGTGCGAGAAATTCGATGTTGTCGTAGGCCACAAACAGGCCCTCGTCGCCATCGCTACGGATCAGGAGTTCGGTTGCGACGTCGCCAAACAAGTGCAGCATCTTGGCACCGTCGACCAGGTCGCCCGCGTAGTGGGCATCGTGGGCGCTCATGCGCAGGCGTATCAGACTGGTAATGTTTTGCATGAGTTTCCTTGATCAGGTATTTCTTTTCGTCCACTCGTGGATACAGAACGATGCCACGTCTTCGGCATAGCTTTTGGTACCAAAGCCTGCGTCGTAGCCCAGTTCCTTGGCCAGTTCGTGGCTGATGCGCGGACCCCCCACGACCAGGATCACCTTGTCACGCAGGCCTTCGGCTTCGAGCAGGTCGGACAGCTTGGTGAGGTTGTCGAGGTGAATATTCTTCTGCGTCACGATCTGCGACACCAGAATGACATCGGCCATTTCTTCGATAGCACGCGCCACCAGATCCTCCGAATCCACTTGTGCACCCATGTTGATGGCCCGGATCTCGTGGTAGCTTTCCAGCCCCTTGTGCCCGTTAAAGCCCTTCATATTCATGATGGCATCAATGCCGACCGTGTGTGCATCGGTCTCGATGCAGGCGCCCACGACCACCATGCGCCGTTGCATTTTTTCGGCGATCAGTTGGTTGATGCCTTCTTTGTCCAACACCTCGTATTCCGGCTTGGAAATCTTCAGCCGCGACAGGTCAACCTGGTGTTTGCATTGCCCGTAGACAATGAAGAAGCTGAAACCCTGCCCTATGTCCTCGGCATGCACCACGGCGGGCTCATTCAGGCCCATCATCAACGCAAGTTGCTTGGCACCCTCCTTGGCTACTTCATCGAGCGCAACCGGCAGGGTGAAGGACAGCTGTACGCGACCATCATCGAGGGTGTCGCCGTACGGTTTGACGAGTTGTGCATTCATGTCACTGCCCTCCCTGGAGCATCAACTGGGGAAAGGGGTTGTAGTAGCTGGTCGCCTTGGTGATCACACCATCAAGGCCCTTGCCGCCGATGGGAGTGCGCGAAATATCAGCAAACGTTCCTTTCCCAATGGCGGCAGGCAAGCCGATCGCCTCAATTTCCGAAAGAATCTTCTCGGTCTCGGCCAGCACGGCCTGTGCTCTGCCCTCAATCAGTCCACCGGATTTGAAATCAATCTCGGAGTGCAGATCCTTCATGGTGCCAAATACATATTTGGCGTTCTGAATCGCCAGGAATCGGTCTTGAATGAAAGGCGTGTGGATCGCCTCGGTCATCATGCCCAGCAAGTGGATGTTCTGCTGCGTCACCGTGCTCACGATGTTGAACAGAGCATCCTGCACGTGGCCCTTGAAGATGTTGCCCGTCATGTGCTTGGTGGGCGGCATGTACTTCAGGCAGGCATCCGGGAACACCTGACGCACCAGTTGCGCATGCGCCAGTTCCCACAGGAAACCGTTCTCCAGTTCGGGATGGATCTCGAAGGCATGGCCCAGACCCATCTGCTCTGGCTTGAGTCCAGACAGGTACGCAAACTGCTCATTGATCAGTTGTGACGCCAGCACCGTGTGTGCGGCTTCAAAGGCATCAGCAGTGGTGAGGTAATTGTCTTCACCGGTGTTGATGATGATGCCCGCATATGCATTGACCATGCGTGAGAAGAATTGGTCAATGAAGGTGCGCTGCATGTTGATGTCGCGAAAGATGATGCCGTACATCGAGTCATTGAGCATCATGTCCAAACGCTCCATGGCACCCATGGCGGCGATCTCCGGCATGCACAGGCCCGAGCAGTAGTTGGTCAGGCGGATATAGCGGCCCACCTTCGCCCCAACTTCGTCCAGGGCTGCGCGCATGAGACGGAAGTTTTCCTGTGTCGCATAGGTACCGCCAAAACCTTCGGTAGTTGCTCCGTAGGGCACATAGTCCA
>CAIPGC010000058.1 GCA_903864505.1 uncultured beta proteobacterium
AATTTTCCGGTGCCGTGCGGTCCACGCAGCATGGCTCCTTCGACACAGAGAACATCAAATTCGATCGCGCCATTGGCACATCCCTCAAGCACCTGCAAGGCTTCAGTACCACTTTCCAGTGCCAGCGCGGGGTGCCAGACAAACTCGATCCCGGCATCGCGCAGTTCATCGAACAATGGACGCGGCTCCGAGCAGAGCAGGGACTGTGTACAACCTCCGCATCCCCCACTTTGCAGCCACAGCACGCGCATCATGCCTGCTCCAGTCCGGCGCGCACCAGCTTGGCACGCAGCCCCACGCGCGACAAACCCAGTTCACGCGCGGCAGCCGATTTGTTCCAGCGGTGGCGAATCATTGCCTCCCGAATCACCTGAATTTCGAGCTGCTCCATGCGCTCCTTCAATCCCCCCGACAGACTGCTCAGCCAGGCCAGATCCTCGCTTTGCGTTTCACCCACCGGGGTACGCAACACCTGGGGCGACAGCAGGTCCGCGCCCAGGGTCGAGGCGTTGGTCAGCGCCACCATGCGCAGAATCTCGTTTTGCAGTTGCCGCACATTGCCCGGCCAACGGTAGGCGGCAATGCAGGCCAATGCCTCGCTGGTAAAGCCCTCCACCGCTTTACCCAGAGACCGGCTGCTGCTTTCCAGCAGGCGCTGGGCGAGCAAGGCCAGGTCCATCGGACGTTCGCGCAGGGCCGGCACATGCAGTGCAATGGTGGCCAACCGGTAATACAGGTCCTGCCTAAAGCGGCCGGTGCGGACATCGTCTTCCAGATCACGGTTAGTCGCCGCGATCACACGCACATCCACCGTCACGGAACGGTTGCTGCCCAGGGGGCGGAACTCACCTTCCTGCAATACCCGCAAAAGTTTGACCTGAAAGGCCGGGCTGGTCTCGCCGATCTCATCCAGAAACAGCGTGCCGCCGTCGGCTTGCTGAAACAGGCCGACCCGGTCTTCTGTAGCACCGGTAAAGGCGCCACGCTTGTAGCCAAAGAGTTCAGATTCGAGCAGGGTATCGGGCAGGGCACCGCAGTTTTCAGTAATGAAGGGACGGTCGGTTCGGTGACTCTCGTAGTGGATGGCACGGGCCACCATTTCTTTACCGGTTCCAGACTCGCCGGTTACCAGCACCGACAAGTCAAAGGGCGCAATGCGCTCGACCAGATCGCACACCGAGCCGAGTGGGCTCCCGGGAGCACGAATCAAGCCGCGCAGCCCGAAGGCGTGGCGCAACTTCTCGTATTTGGACTCGACCCGTCTTTTCAACACTGGCTCGGCCGTGCGCAAATCAAGCGACAAGCGCTGGTTCTCCTGCTGCAGGCGCCACACTTCAGCGGCGCGCTTGAGCGTTAGAAGCATGTGCTCGGGGTGCCAGGGCTTGAGAAGATATTGCCAGATGCCCGCGTCGTTCACGCCGCTGATGATGTCTTCGGCATCGGTATGGCCCGAAAGAATGATGCGCACAGCGTCGGGCCAGCGGTTGCGCACTTCTTTCAAGAACGCCACGCCGGTGGTGCCCGGCATGCGCTGGTCACACAGCACGACACGGATGGCGGCGCCATGCTGCTCATGCTCCAGAATATCCATGCCCGCTGCTGCGCTGCCGGCGCAAAACACTTCGAAATCATCTTCAAGTGTGCGCCGCAAGGCCTCCTGCGATCGCACTTCATCGTCAATGACCAGAATCGCGGGGAGTTTGCGAATGGTCGCTGAGTTCATGGTGAAGTTTTCCAGTCGAGGTCACGGTGTACCGCAAGGTGGCGCGGTGTCCATGAATGGGGAGAACGCGCGACGAAATGGTAGCGCGCCACGTGGTACGACGCATCGAATCCGTAGAAATTGCGTTGCATTTCCTGCAACTCTTCGGTGCGGTACGCGTCAAGGGGTTTGGCGGCTTCATCGGCGCGTCGCTTGTCGCGCTTGGCCACCAAGCGCTCGGTCAGGTCAGGTGCCTGCACCAGGTCAGACGCGCGACGCACCACGCCATCGGCAAAGCCTGCGCTTGGCAGACAAGCATCGTACAAGCCGATGCGAACCGATTCTTGCGCGGTCATGGGCAAGCGGCTTTGCATGATGGCCCTGGCACCCGCTGCACCGACCCGCGCGGGCAACAGGTAGGTCCAGAACTCCGATCCGTACAGGTTGCCCATGTTCTTGTAGTGCGGGTTAAGCATAACGCCGTCCCTCACCCACACCTGGTCGGCGGCGCGCGCCAGAAAACAGCCCCCGGCACCCGCACCTCCTTGCAACGCGGCCACCGTCAGGTGCGTATCGCAGCGCAGTACCGTTTCGGCCAGATCGTTCATTGCGTTGATGTTGGCCCAGGATTCGTCCGAGGGACTGGACGCTGCTTCGATCACGTTCAGATGGATGCCGTTGGACCAGAAATCGGTGCCACCGCGCAGCACGATCACCCGTGTCGGCCGGGTTGCGGCCCACGCAAAAGCCAGCCGCAACCGCAAACACTGCCCGGTAGCCATCGCGCCGTTGTAAAACGCGAAGTCCAGGGTGCCGACTCCATCGGACTCGGTGTAGGCAATATCCTGCCAGGTGGGCTCTGGCGCCTTCCACCAACCCTCCAGCAGCAGTTCGGGTAGCGCATCAGCTTGGGGAAACGCCAGTGTGGCAGGCAACTTGAATGCCCCTGCACGCTTGACATGCCCGATCCAGAGCGCGCCGTCCACCGTTGCGCGCAGCACGGCGGTTTCGCGACGGCCCAGCACTTCACCCGGCGTGCCGCGCAGCGCAGCTTCTGGCCAGGCATCAAACAGATGACAGGGTTCGCCAAAAAGCGTATCGGCCACACCCGGAAATCCATCGGCCGCATGCAGTTTTGCAAGGATGGAACCGGTTGGTTCGCGCTGCCAGTCAATGGCACGGTCGGCTTGCATCATCAATCCATGTGCCTGCCCTGGCACCCGTTGCGGCGTAAAGTTTCCCGCCAGTAGTCGCTCCACCGCGGCTAAACCACAACGCACCGCCGCTTCGGTCACTTCATTGCGGTAGACCGACGACTTCTTTGCCGCGCGCAAGTCAAACGTCTCGCTGGCCCACACGGGCCCGGCATCCATCTCCGCTTCGGCCTGCAGCACGGTGACGCCCCAGTTCGAATTGCCGTTCTGAATGGCCCAATCCAGCGCCGACGGGCCACGGTCCCCCTGCACGCCAGGGTGAACCACCAGACAGGTGTAACGCGACCAAATGGACTCGGGGATAGCACGCTTCAGAAATGGTGCCAGTATCAGGTTGGGCTTGAACAAGGCCAGCGCTTCTTCGGTCACCGCGTCGGAAATATCGAACTCCACGCTGACAGAGTGCCCCCGAGAGCGCAGTTCAGCGAACAGGCGCTGCGCCAGGCTGTTGAAACTGTGCGTGAGCAGGAGGATGCGCATGGCGGTGGGATGGAGGATGCCGGATGCTACTCCGAACTGCAACCCTCCAACCACGCTTCAAACCCTGCTTAGGGCCGCCGCGGCCGGTTGGTGTGGCAGATACTTGTGCCGACCCACTCCATTGCGCTATAGTGTTTATAGCAGCTTGCGCACTATTTACGGGCACTACCGCTATTTTTTACTTCGCATGGAATAAATCCGTTGATGCAGGCGTTTATCCCTGTGCACACGCTTTCTGTGCGATTTATCCTCCGGAGACACCCATGAACCATTCCTTTTCCAGCCAAACCCGCCAGGCCGCACTGGTGGTCGCCCTGTCCACTGTATTGCTGGGGGGCTGCGCTTCCATCGGCAGCGCGCCCGCCCAGGTAGCCGACGGCGTGCTGGCCGGCCCCAAGGGCATGACGCTGTACACCTTTGACAAGGACGTTGCAGGCTCGGCCAAGTCGGTCTGCAATGGCCCCTGTGCCACCAACTGGCCCCCACTCATGGCAGCAGATGCCGACAAAGCCTCGGGCGAGTACAGCATCATCACCCGTGACGACGGCTCCAGGCAGTGGGCCATTAAAGGCAAGCCCCTGTACTACTGGGTCAAGGACAGCAAGCCCGGTGACAAGACCGGTGACGGTTTCAACAAGTTGTGGCAAGTGGCCCGACCCTGAGCACCTAAGCGCAGCCACCGGCCCACCGTGCACGCCCAGCAACCCATTCTCGCCCACATCCCTGCCCTGCGCAGGTACGCCCGCGCTTTGACGGGTGAAGCCTGGACCGCCGACGATCTGGTGCAGGACACACTCGAGCGCGCCTGCTCGCGCTGGCGCCTGTGGCTGGCCGGCAGTGACCTGCGCGCCTGGCTGTTCACCCTGATGCACAACTTGTTCATCAGCCAGGTGCGCCAGGGGCAGCGTCGTGCGGCTCTGGTGCAGGCCGTAGACCTGGACGATGTGGCGCACGAACTGCAAGCGGCAGGTGCCGCACCGGGCAACAGCATCGACCTGCAGCGCTGTTTGCTGCGTCTGCCGCAGGACCAGCGCGCCGTATTGCTGCTGGTGGCAATGGAAGAGATGTCCTATGCCGAAGTTGCCAGGATCGTTGGCGTGCCGCTGGGTACCGTAATGTCGCGCCTGTCCCGGGCGCGCGAGCGCATGCGCGAACTCCTTGAGGCGCCGGCCAGTACGCTGGCAGACCCGGCGCCGCAGCACAGCGCGCCCGTGCTGCGGCGACTGAAGTAACGAATGGAAAATCCAGCCATGGCCTCCCCAACCGATTCATTGCCCGGCGACGACGCCACGCACAGCGCACTGGATGCCGCCTTGCGCGACTTGCACCGTGAGGTGTTGCAGGAACCGCTTTCAGCCACCCTGCTGGAAACAGCACAGCGCTTTTCGCACTTGCAGCAGGAGCGCAGCGCCACCTGGCGCTGGAGTGGCATGGCCGCCAGCGTGCTGCTGGCCTTTGGTGTGGGCTGGTTCACGCATGGGCAGACGCAAGGGCAGCTGCAGCCCGCCGCCGCGTTTGCCCGCGGCACTGCGCAGCAGGAGTTTGTACGGCAGGCCGGCTTTGCCCACGGCGTCTACCTGCCCGAGAAGCGTCACCCGGTGGAAGTGGCGGCAGCCGATCAGGAGCATCTGGTGCAGTGGCTCTCCAAGCGGCTGGGCAAGCCGCTGAAGGTTCCCAACCTTGAGACGCAGGGCTTTTCCCTGGTGGGTGGGCGCCTGTTGCCCGGAGACACCGGTGCCCGCGCACAATTCATGTTTCAGAATGCAGCCGGGCAGCGTGTCACGCTGTACCTGGGCGCTGTCGATCCGGGCACGCAAACCGCAGGCGTGCAGGACACCCAGTTTCGCTACGTGTCTGAGGGAGCAACCCCCAGCTTTTACTGGGCCGAACAGGGCTTTGGCTATGCCCTCTCGGGCCAGCTGGAAAAATCCACACTGATGGCGCTGGCCCACGCCAGCTATCAGCAACTGCTGCCTTGAAACAGGTGACGGTAGTTTTCCGCTGCCTTCGCCAACGCGCTGCCACGCGGTTCCTGAAACCGCTAGACTTCACCCGATGCATTTGCGCATTCTCTTTGCCCTGCTGATTGCTTTGGCCAGTATCGGAGCGCGGTCAGCACCGCTTATGCTGCACGATCTCGCGGTGCTGTCCGACCAGACCGGAGCGTTAACCATCGATGCAGTTGCGGTCACCGACCCTTCGCAGTTCAAACCACTGCCTGAAGGCGGCTTTGCCGGTGGCTTTACCCGCAGCGTCCACTGGTTCCGTTTCAGCGTTGCGCAGGCAGGCGAAACCTGGCTCGACATCCAACCTCCGGTGCTCGACGATCTGCGCCTGTTCGAGGCTGATCCGCAGCGCGCGGGTGCCTGGATCGAACGCCGCGCCGGCGACACGCTGCCTTTTGCAGCGCGCGAAGTGCCATACCGTGGTTTTGTCTTCAAGCTGCGCCACGCCGATACCACCGCGCACACCTACTACTTGCGCCTGGCCACCAGCAGCAGTTCTGTCCTTTCTGCGCGCCTGATGATGCCCGACGACTTCATTGCCACCACGACCGTCGAATCCAACCTGCTGATGGCCAGCTTGTCACTGGTGCTGGTTCTGGCGCTGCTCAACGTCAACGCGTGGTTCTGGTTGCGTGATCCGCTGATGCCGTGGTTTATCGTCAACCTCCTGACTTTTGCCGGGCACCTGCTTGGCAGCAGCGGCTTCCTGCAGCAGTACCTGTTCCCTGCGCTACCCGAGATGAGTTTCTACTGGGTTGGTGCCTTCACATTCCTTCTCATTGGCACCAGCTACGGTTTCTATCGACGGTTGTTTGGCGTCGGGCGCGAACGCCCCGTCCTGTTCTGGCTCTACGAAGCCAACTGCTGGTTGCCCTTGATCGCCCTGCCATTGGCGCTTCTGGGTTGGCAGATCGAGATACTGCCACTTTTTCTAAGTGCCAGTATTCTCATGACAGGCGTAGGCTGCACGCTGGCCATCGGGCTATGGCGGCGCGGCGCTGTCGGCAGCGCGGCCATGCTGTTCGCCAATCTTGTCAGTCTGGCCGGCATACTGGTATTCATAGTCCATGCGCTGGGCCTGCTCACGGGCGGCTTTTATGTGTGGCACAGCCTGCAGATTGCGTCGCTGGGCAGCGTGTTCGCACTGCATCTGGCGCTGGGAGCACGCTATCGCAGTCTGAGCGAAGACCGTGTCAAGGCCGAGCAGGAGGCAAAGTACGAACACGCCGAGCGCGTGCGCCAGGGCCAGTTTCTGGCCATGCTCGCGCATGAACTGCGCACCTCGCTGACCGTGCTACGCATGGCCATTGGTAGCCAGCCCATGTCGCAAAAGACCCTCGACAAAGCTGAGCGTGCCATGAACAGTATGGTGGACGTGATCGACCAGTCGGTGCAGGTGGAGCGCCTTGCCGATGGCAAAGTGACCATTGAGCGTTTGCCGTGCGACGTTGTTCGCCTTGTCGAGGCGGTGATCGCCGACAGTCGCGACCCCGCCCGCGTCCAGGCCCGGTTGACCCCACGGCTGGCGCTCGATACCGACGGCAGGCTCTTGCGCATCATTCTGTCCAACCTGGTGGACAACGCCCTCAAGTACGGCAAGCCCAACGAACCGATTGACGTCGAACTCACGGCCGAAGGAGACCACCTGCGTCTGCTTGTGGGAAATGTAGTTGGCACTGTCGGCGCCCCCGACCCCCAGCGCGTCTTCGAAAAATACTACCGCTCACCGAAGGCCCACGAGTTTTCCGGCTCTGGCTTGGGGCTGCACATATCGGAAGCCCTGGCGCAACTGCTGGGCGGGGAATTGCGCTACCTGCCCTCGGCCGAAAGGGTCGTTTTTAAGCTGCGCCTGTAAGCAGTTGCAAGCTTTGCTGCAAAAGGGCTGATTTAATTGGTGCCATGCGAGTTGTTCCCCGAAACGCCAGCCTGAAGATTGCCATCGTGGAAGACCATGGTGACCTGCGCGACCTGTTTGTCGACTTTCTGACCGAGATGGGGCACGAGGTGGCCGGCTATGGCTGCGCCGATGACCTGGACGACAACCTTGCCGACGGCACGGTAGACCTGCTGATTCTTGACCTGAACCTGCCCGGCGAAGACGGCTACAGCATCGCCCAGCGACTGCGTACCGCGCACCACGAGATGCACATCCTGATGCTCACGGCGCGCAACGCCGTGTCGGACCGCATCATGGGCTATGTCAGCGGGGCCGACAACTACCTCACCACGCCGGTGTCGCCACAG
>CAIPGC010000059.1 GCA_903864505.1 uncultured beta proteobacterium
CGGGGTCATGCCGGGCCATGCCCTGATGGGCGCGCAGTTCACTGCCACCAGCATGATCGGCATGATTGCGCTGGCGGGCATCATTGTTCGGAATTCGATTCTGCTGGTCGATTTCATCGAGTTGCAGGTGGTGCAGGGCCTTGAGTTCAAGGATGCCGTGGTCAGATCGGCCGCCGTGCGGGCCCAACCCATTGCGTTGACCGGTGTAGCGGCCATGATTGGAGCGTTCTTCATTCTGGATGACCCGATTTTCAATGGTCTTGCCGTTTCCCTGATTTTTGGTATTTTGGTGTCTACCCTGCTCACGCTGGTAGTCATTCCGGTTCTCTATTACGCGCTGTACCGGCGGCGCATGGAATCACGCGCAGACGTGAATAAACTTTCTTACTAGGCCGAAAGGCCACAACCCATCCGCAACCAGGATTTTCTCAAGGAGTTATTTCATGACCGTTGATCGCTATATTCACGTAATTGCAGGGCTGTTCATACTGCTCTCGCTGTCCTTCGGAGTCCAGGCAAGCCCCCTTTTTGTCTCGCCCTGGTGGCTGGCATTTACCGCTTTTGTGGGGGCCAACCTTTTTCAGTTTGGTTTCACTAATGTCTGCCCCATGGGATGGATACTGAAGAAGATGGGCGTCCCGGAATCGAATGTGGCGTGCAGCCGCTAATGCGAAGATACAGGCATGAGTGTTTTAAGTAAACCCGAAGCCCGCAACGACGTGCTTAACCGCCTGCGCCGGGCGGAAGGTCAAATTCGCGGTATTCAGCGCATGGTCGAAGAAGGCGAGAGCTGTCTGAAGATTGGGCAGCAGTTTTCTGCCGTTCGCAAGGCGTTGGACAGCACTTATCTGCGCATGACGGTGTGCTTCATGGAGCAGGAGTTGCAGGCGTGCATGCAACCAGACGAAACGCGGCAGGCCGATATTGGCAAGATGCTCAAGGACATGGAAACCTTACTGGCCCGCATGGGCTGAGGCAATGACACCGCCACCCAGGCAGATATCGCCGTCGTACAGGACGGCCGACTGCCCGGGTGTAACGGCCCATTGCGGTTGCACAAAATCCAGCGCGAAGGATTCGGGTCTGGAGCGAATCAGGTTGCAGTCGGCATCCGCCTGGCGATAGCGCGTTTTGGCCGTCAGTTTTCCTGAAGCGGGATCTTCCCCGGAGATCCAGCTTGCATCCTGTGCTTCCAGAGCATTCGACTGCAGCCATGTGTGTTCGTGGCCTTGCACAACCCATAGCGTGTTGGATTGCATGTCCTTGCGTGCCACGAACCATGGTGCATGGTCTCCGCCGCCACGCTGTGCACCTTTGGCCTTAAGCCCGCCAATGCCCAGACCCTGGCGCTGCCCCAAGGTGTAGAACGACAGGCCTACATGCTGACCAATGGTATGACCTTTGTCGTTTTTGATGGGGCCAGGTTCTTTGGCAATGTAGCGGTTCAAAAACTCCCGAAACGGACGCTCGCCAATAAAGCAAATACCGGTGGAGTCCTTCTTCGTTGCATTGGGCAGTCGCATTTCCTCGGCGATGCGGCGCACCTCGGTCTTGTGCAACTCGCCCACTGGAAACAGAGTTTTTGAGAGCTGCGCTTGGTTAAGGCGGTGCAGAAAATAGCTTTGGTCCTTACTGGGGTCCAGTCCTTTGAGCAACTCATAGCGAATTCGGGCGCCATCGCGCGCGGTCGCGTGCGATGCTCCATCTTGGCCCAGGGGCTCGCCCGTGTCGACTGCAACGCAGCGGACGCGGGCGTAATGCCCGGTGGCAATCTTGTCCGCGCCTAGGCGCATGGCATGGTCCAGAAACGCTTTGAACTTGATCTCTGCGTTGCACAGGATGTCAGGGTTGGGCGTCCGTCCAGCCTGGTATTCACGCAAAAATTCGGCGAACACCCGGTCTTTGTAGTCTGCGGCAAAGTTGACGTGTTCGATCTCGATACCAATCACATCCGCCACCGCAGCCGCGTCAACGAAATCGGCGTTGGAGGAGCAGTACGCGCTATCGTCATCGTCTTCCCAGTTCTTCATGAAGATACCGACGACTTCATGCCCTTGTTGTTTGAGCAGATGCGCTGTGACGGCAGAGTCCACTCCGCCACTGAGCCCGACGACGATGCGTTGCTTTGACATGGGTTTGATTATCCCAGCACTGTCACCTGCGGGCACAGCGGCAGATATATGGCGATGTACAGTGGCGTAACGAGCAAAAGACCACGAGGAAACGTTTATGGACCTGCAGCTTTCCGACAAGACCGGTCTGGTCACCGGCGCATCAACCGGTATTGGTCGCGGTATTGCGCTTGCGCTGGCCGCAGAGGGGGTGCACCTCGCTATTTCCGCCCGGCGGGTGGCCTTGCTGCAGGAACTGGCCGACGAGATTGTGTTGGCCGGAGGCAAGCGTCCGGTCGTGATTGCGGCTGATCTGTACGCGGGCGATGCGCCGCGCACGCTGGCAAGTACCGCCATCGAAGGAATGGGCCACGTGGACATTCTGGTCAACAACGCGGGGGGGTCGCGCAGCTTCAAGGAACTGCACGTGGACGAGGAGCGCTGGCAGGAAGCCATCACGTTGAACTTTCACCGTCCACGACAGTTGGCTGACGCGCTGGTGGACCAGATGATCACGCGCAAATGGGGTCGCATTATCAACATCACTGGCAAGAGCGAACCCGAGCACACCAATGGAGCCTTCTGTGCCAAGGCCGGTATCCACAGCTGGGCCAAGGGGCTGTCACGCATGGTGGGGCAGCACGGTATCACCGTGAACTGTGTTCCGCCCGGGCGCATTCACTCCGAGCAGATTCTGCGCAACTACACGCCGGAGTACCGCAAGTGGCAGTGCGAAAATGAAATCCCGATGGGCCGCTATGGCGAGCCGCAGGATTTGGCCGATCTGGTCACATTTCTGGCGTCGCCGCGGGCCAGCTACATCACTGGTGCGGTGATCCCGGTGGATGGCGGATTGCGTCGCTACCAGTTTTAGGCCGTGCGCAAAGAACTTCGAAGGATCCTTTCCATGAACATCACCCGTCGCAACGCGCTGGCCCTGGGGGCAAGCGCACTCCTGCCGTTGGCAAACGTAACGGCGCAGACAACGTGGCCCGCAAAACCAGTGCGCTTTCTGGTGCCGTTCGCTCCGGGAGGTACGTCCGAGATTGTGGCCCGGTCGGTTGCCGCCGAGTTGACCAAACAACTGGGGCAAAACGTCTTTGTCGAGAACAAGCCGGGTGGGGCGGGCGTAATTGCCATGCAGGAAACCGCCAAGGCAGCACCTGACGGCCACACCATCATTCTGGGTCATGTGGGCACGCTGGCAGTCAACCCCTATATGCTGAGCAACCAACCCTATGACGTGAACCGCGATTTTGTTGCGGTCACTCTGCTGGCCAAGGTGCCCAATGTGTTTGTGGTTCATCCGGATGTTCCGGCCAAAAACTTTCGGGAGTTCGTGGACTATGCGAAGAAGCACCCCGGTGAACTCAACTATGGATCTGCCGGGAATGCCAGTGCCGGGCACCTGGCCATGGAATACCTGAAGCTTGTGACCGGCATGTTTATCACCCACATTCCCTACCGGGGCACCGGGCCACAACTGACCGATTTGCTGGCCGGACGCACCCAGGCCTCCTCGGCGGGTCTGCCGGCACTGGGGGCGCACATCCGTAGTGGCGCGCTGCGTGCCATTGCCGTGGGAACGCAGCAGCGTATTGCCGCCCTGCCTGATGTGCCCACGGTAGCCGAAATGGGCTTCAAGGACTTTGAAACGTCGCAGTGGTACGGGATTCTGGCTCCGGCAGGTACACCGCCGGCTGTGGTAAAGCGGTTGCAGGAGGAATCTTACAAAGCGCTCAAGTCCAGTGCAGTCACTGAGCGTTTTGCCACCGACAACGCCGTCGGGGGCGGTGGGCCTTCCGCAGACTTTGCCGCCTTTATCAGGCGCGAGCAGGGCATCTGGAGCGACATCGTAAGGCGCGCCTCCATCAAGGCCGATTGACTTGCTCTCAAATGCATAGCTGTTCGCGCATACTCTACGGGCGATAGAGGCCTTATTGTTTCAGATATGGCAGTACCCGATGTCCTTGTGATTGGTGGCGGCAATGCGGCCTTGTGCGCTGCTCTGATGGCGCGTGAGGCCGGTGCCAGCGTGCTCCTGCTCGAGGCCGCACCCCGGGAATGGCGCGGCGGAAACTCGGCGCATACCCGTAACCTGCGCTGCATGCACGACGCGCCCCAGGACGTGCTGGTGGATGCCTACCCGGAGGAAGAATTCTGGCAGGACCTGCTCAAAGTGACCGGGGGACAAACCAGCGAACAATTGGCCCGACTCACGATCCGGGCGTCTGGCACCTGCCGTGACTGGATGCGTCACCACGGTGTGCACTTTCAACCCCCTTTGTCTGGTGCCCTGCACGTTGCGCGGACCAACGCGTTCTTCATGGGTGGTGGCAAGGCGCTGGTCAACGCCTACTATCGCAGCGCCCGGCAATTGGGGGTGCAAGTTCGATACGAAGCGCCGGTGCAGCGCATCGAGATGAGCATGGGGAGGTTTGTCGCCGCATGGACCGGGAATGAGCGTATCGAAGCCAAGTCCTGCGTGCTGGCCGCGGGCGGCTTTGAGTCCAACCGTGACTGGTTGCGTGAGGCCTGGGGTCAAAACGCGCGGGGTGAGTGGCCGTCCGACAATTTTGCGGTCCGGGGAACCCGCTTCAACCGGGGCGTGCTGCTCGGGCACCTGTTGCACGACCATGGTGCGGATGCCATCGGAGACCCGACACAGGCGCACATGGTGGCCATTGATGCGCGAGCGCCATTGTACGACGGGGGCATCAGCACCCGTATCGATTGTGTTTCGCTTGGTGTGGTGGTGAATCGGGAGGCCAGGCGCTTTTACGACGAAGGCGAAGACTTCTGGCCAAAGCGCTATGCCATATGGGGCCGCCTGGTGGCGCAGCAGCCGGGTCAAGTCGCCTATTCCATCATCGATGCCAAGGCGCTGGGCCGTTTCATGCCACCGGTGTTTCCGGGCGTACGCGCCAACACACTGGAGGAACTTGCACTGCAATTGGGGCTGAAGGTACCTGCCTTCCTGCAAACCTTGCAGACCTACAACGCAGCCTGCCAGGGCGGGAGCTTTGACCATACGGTGCTGGACGGCTGCCATACAGAAGGCGTACGGCCGGCCAAGACGAACTGGGCGCGTCCCATCGATACCCCGCCCTTTCTTGGTTACGCCCTCAAGCCTGGCATCACTTTCACGTATCTGGGGCTGCAGACCGATGAGACCGCGGCCGTGCACTTTGGCGGGGCGCCCAGCGCAAACCTGTTTGTGGCCGGTGAAATGATGGCCGGTAACGTGTTGGGCAAGGGCTATACAGCCGGAGTCGGCATGTCGATTGGAACGGCTTTTGGGCGTATAGCCGGCTCCAACGCTGCACAGGCAGCTATCACAATAGGAGCAAATTGTGGTGCCGCTTGAAAAGCTTGCGCGTGAAGCGGTGGCGCTGGCGCAGGGCCAGCCCGACCCCGTACCTAGCCTGACAGCGGCCGAAAGCGAGGTCGCAAGGCAAATGCAGATTTGCAATGCGTGCCGCTACTGTGAAGGGTTTTGCGCCGTCTTCCCGGCCATGACGCGGCGACTGGAGTTTGGCAAGGCAGATACGCATTTTCTGGCCAACCTGTGTCACAACTGCGGTGCCTGTCTGCACGCCTGTCAGTACGCGCCACCCCACGAATTCGCGGTCAATGTGCCCCAGGCCATGGCCACGGTGCGTGGTCAGACCTATGCCGACTATGCGTGGCCAGCGGCACTGGGGCGACTCTACCAGCGCAACGGACTTACGATGGCCTTGGCAGTCGCGACCGGGCTGGTCCTGTTCCTGGCACTTGCGATGGGGCTCAACGGCAGCCTGCGGGTTTCTGTGGGCGCGAGCAACTTTTACGATGTGTTCCCGCACCGTCTTCTGGTAGCGCTCTTTGCGCCAGTATTTGTTTTTGTGATGCTGGCGCTTGCGCTGGGCGCGCGCAGGTTCTGGTGTGACATTACGCTGGCAACGACGGGAGCCCCACTCCAGGCGGCGGCCGTGTCCGAAGCTGGCGCCAATACACTGACGCTGAAATACCTTGAGGGGGGCCACGGCGAAGGGTGCAACAACGCCGACGATGCCTGGACGCTGTCGCGTCGTCGGGCGCACCACCTGACGTTTTACGGGTTCATGCTGTGCTTCGCCGCAACCGGGTTGGCCACGATCTATCACTACGTGTGGGGCGCGATGGCTCCGTACGACTTGCCCAGTTTGCCCAAGGTGTTGGGCGTTTTGGGTGGCACCAGCCTGATGCTGGGAACTGCGGGCCTGTTCCTTCTCAATCTACAGCGCCACCCGGCACATGGCGACACATCGCAAAGGCCGATGGACCGGGGTTTCATTGCATTGCTGTTTCTGACCAGTACCTCCGGCATGGCATTGTGGTTAGGGCGTGGTTCCAATGCCATGCCTTGGTTGCTGGTCGGGCATCTGGGTGTGGTGATGGGCTTGTTCGTCACGCTGCCGTATGGCAAGTTTGCGCATGGCGTTTTCCGGGTGTTGGCGTTGCTGCGTTTTGCGGTGGAACGGCGTCGACCCAAGAACCTGGCGCTTGGCGGCGATTGAGGCGCGCCGCACCAATTTACAACGCTATGCGGTCCAACGGATCATCTTGTGGAAAGCGTTTGGACAGGGCCGGGCTGGCCTCGGGGATGGAACCGTCGGCCCATTTCAGATGCTGGTCCAGATGGGCCTCCGACGGTGCCAGCAACCTGCGGTAGAGGTCCCTGCACACCAGCCGTGCCATCTGTCCGGACCAGTCTCTGGACAGCAGGATCTCCGGCAGTTCAGGGTCGCGCAGCAGCAGCCGCCGGTAGTCGTGGATCAACAGGGTGCGCAACAGAAATGCTTCCTGCGGCGCCACCTCCAACTGTCGATCGCGCCGCAGATCGGCCAGAATGGGTGAGTAGGTGGCAACAAATGCCGCGTAGGCCAAATCGAGTGACTCCAGGCTCCAGGCGCGGCGCACCAGATCGATGCCATTGGCCGACAGACCGGAATACGCATCTGCTGCCAGCAAGGGCATGAGGTGTCCAATCACATCGCTCAGACCTTCAGCCACCAGAGCATCAAAAGCCTGCGTCAGATCGGCACTGGGGTGGACAAAGCAGTCGCTACCTAGCAAGCCGAACCCCTGCCAGAACAAGGCACTGCGCACCTGCTCTCGCTTCTTGGCATCGAGTTCGCCCACCGTGAAAATCAGGCGCCAGCGGCGGTCCCACTGCGGTGCGTGGGATGCGTAAATATGGCGCGCAGCCTCTTCAAAGCGCTGCCGGCCCAGGCTGGTGAGGGCGTAGTCGGCGCGGCGCCCCACTGTTTCGGTGTGCAGCCACTCTTCCTTGACCAGGCGAAATACCGAGGTGCGGATCAGTCGTTCGTTGAGTTCGAGCGGTTCGAGCAGTTGCACCAGACTGCCCAGCCAGACCCGTCCGCCGCGCAGCAGAATGGCATCGCCAAACACTGAAATGATGAGTGAGCGCGCCTGCACTCGGCGCTGTTGCCGGAAGTCGTCCAGACGGCGTTGGATGGACTCAGTCACGAAAACGACAGGCCCCAGTTAGAGAGTACGGCGCCCCAAGACATCGTCAGGCCGGCAGGAGGTGCGCCGCGTCGGCAACTACCGGTTGCTGCTGCGCAAAGAATCCTTCGGTGTGAATCATTTCGTCGCCCGCACCCAGCATCTTTACGGTGGCAACGCAGGTTTGGACAAACCCTGGGCTGCCAGCGGCAAAGATGGTGTGCCTGGAGAGGTCTGAAAAAAGCGTTGGCAAGATGGCATCGATCCGGCCAGACAAGTGGGCGTTTTCGGTTGAGCGCGTAAGGGCAATTTTGTAGTCAAAGTTGCGGTGCTTGGTGCGCCACCATGCCATGAGTCCCTGGCAATAGACATCCTCGACCGTGCGGGCCGAGAACACCATGGTGACCTTTTTCTTGAAACCACGACGCAAAGCTGCTTCGGCCAAGGCCAGAATCGGGGCCAGACCGGTGCCTGCTGCCAAGCACAGCACGGGGGTGTCCACCGAGGGGTCACCGATAAAGGTGCCATAGGCACCAGAGACCTTGATGTTGTCGCCAATTTGCAGGGTGTCATGCACCCATTGGCTGGTGATGCCAGCGTCGGCCCGCGCCACCTGCAGCACCAGTTCACCGTCGGGCCGGGGGGCGTTGGAGATGGAGTAGGCGCGCGCCGGAATCTGGGCGCGTGGGTCACCCAGCGTCACGTACTGGCCGGGCCAGTAACGAATGGGCTGGCCCACCGGGCGCAGTCGCAGTTCCATCACGCGCTCGGCGATAGGGCGCTTGTCCACCAGCACAAAGAGCGCGTTTTCCCGTGGCGGGAAAAGCTTAGGTCGGGCATCTTCGGTGCCCCACTCGATCACCAGTTCGTCGGAGATGGGCTTGGCCATACACATCAGCCCAAAGCCCTGTCCGCGCTCTTCCTGCGACAGGGCCATGTCCAACACCATGCCCTGGTCGAATTGGCCGGAAATCACCTTGACCTTGCACTCGCCGCAGGCACCAGCCCGGCAATTGTTTGGGAGCGCGTATCCGGCCCGCTCCAGCCCCATCAGGACGGTGTCGCCCGTCAGGCAGTCCACCGACCGCCCGGAAGGTTGCATCACGATACGCGCCATGGCTTTTCCTCTTCAAATGTCACTCGTTGCTCAGAACACCGGAATGATGTCATCCATTTCCACGTCCGAGATTTCCTGGCCGCTGATGCCGACTTCTGGAATGGCCGGGAAGGGGATGTTATAGCGGTCGAGCACGCCTTTGAGATTGAGCATTGCATTCTTCCAGTTCTGCAGCTTCATCTCATAGGTGGGGATGCCAAAACCCGCCATGCGCGCCACTTCTTCAGCTTCACGCTGGTTGCCGATGAAGTCGGAAGGCAAATCCCAGAACTCCATAGGTGGTTCAAACAGCACCGCCGACAGGAACAGGTAACCTGCACGAATCTGCTTGGTGACGATGGCCTTGGTTTCGTCCTTCAGTCCGGGGTAATCGCGCTCCATTACTGCCATGCAGATGGCCATGTGGCGGCCTTCATCACGACCGATGTTCTTGAAGCCTTCCTTGAAGACCGCCTCGCGCGAGTTGTCAAACATTTGCTTGAAGATGGTCGCGGCCGCTATTTCGCCCATCAGGAACGAACTAAACAGCACTGCCAAGTCGTACTTGGGCACGGCCTTCTTGTAGCCGGTCCAGTAGCGGGCCCCGTTGAAATACAACCACTTCACGTTCTTTTGCAGGCGCTTGCCCAGTTCGGTTTTGGGTTCGTAGGTGATCGGGTCAGGGTGTCCCAGAAACTTGGTAATGGCCAGGCCGCACATGATCTCGTGGTTTTGCTCATCGCGTGTCACCGAGAAGAAGCAACGGCGTACCAGATCTTCTTCATGTACCTCGTAGGTCTTGATGAGTGCTTCGGCGAACACTGGGGGCGCGGATGCGTCAAACACCGACAGCAGGCTCCACCAGTAGGCAATCGATTCACGCTCTTCCCAAGAATAGCTCTCAACATCGAGGGTGTCCCAGGGCAGTTTTTCGGGGTCCCAATTTTCACGCAGGGCTGCATCCCAGACTTCCTGCAACTTTGCCGTCTTCTTTTCCCAAGACAGCGGATATATGTTCGGTTGGGCAATCTCTGGTGGGAGTTCCATCTTGTCTGAAAAGCGCTCTGAAAGGTTGGCCATGTCTTCTCCAGGGTTTGGTTGGTTCTTGGGTCGATGAAGGGAATTACGTAAAGCGTAGCAGGATCATGGCACTAAAATATCTAAAATGCAATAAATAATGTATCACTATGCGTTCAAATTTTTGAATCTGCATTGTTTTGCACTACAGTGATCGTTCAGCGTTGATGTAAGCTGTTGAATATAAACATTTTTACTTGAAATTTAGAGATGGTTTCCAACTATTGAAGAATGTCCAGAACAAATTTAAAGATACATTCAATATGAATATTAGTAGAATGTTGTATCTCGTTGCCCTGTGACCTATTCGCTGGCCGGACAGAATGTTCACTCAGCTTCCGTCCGGTTTGCAACCCCTGCGGCGAAAAAACGGCTGGATGGGATTTAACATTGGTAAACGAGAGCTGGCCCGATCACCGACCCCCTGAACTGGAACCACCATGTCTGACTTGATTTTGCTGGGCGACGAGGCTGTGGCCCGCGCAGCCATCGATGCCGGTATTACGGC
>CAIPGC010000060.1 GCA_903864505.1 uncultured beta proteobacterium
GCAGGAATGCAGGGTTTTGATTGATCCGTGCTGACTTTGCCGAAACTGCATCGGGGTGCGTGTCAGGCACTTCGACGATGCCCATGTTGGGTTCAATCGTGCAGACGGGGTATTGATTCATAAGGATTTTTGTATGTCGCTCAAATGCGGAATTGTTGGTTTGCCCAACGTTGGTAAAAGCACTTTGTTCAATGCGCTGACCAAGGCGGGGATTGCGGCGGAGAATTACCCCTTCTGTACGATCGAGCCCAACGTGGGCATCGTCGAAGTGCCAGACGCTCGGTTGGATGCGCTCGCGGCCATTGTCAATCCGCAAAAAGTGCAGCGCGCCATCGTGGAGTTTGTCGACATTGCGGGACTGGTGGCCGGTGCCAGCACGGGTGAAGGTTTGGGCAACAAGTTTTTGGCGCACATTCGGGAAACCGATGCCACCATTAATGTGGTGCGCTGTTTTGAAGACGACAACGTGGTGCACGTAGCGGGCAAGGTGGATCCCATTTCCGACATTGAGGTCATTCAGACCGAGTTGTGCCTGGCCGATCTGGCGGCCGTTGAAAAGGCTTTGCACCGTGTCACCAAGACTGCACGCTCGGGGGATAAAGAGTCCATCAAACTTGTTGCGATTCTCGAAAAATGCCAGTCCGCTCTCAATGAAGCCAAGCCGGTGCGTACTCTTGATTTCACCAAGGAAGAGTTGCCCCTACTCCAGCAGTTCTTTCTGATTACGGCCAAGCCCGCCATGTTCGTGGCCAACGTGGCGGAGGACGGGTTTGAGAACAATCCATTTCTGGATCGCCTCAATGCATTCGCCAACGCGCAAAACGCGCCGGTGGTGGCAATCTGCGCCAAGCTCGAAGCCGAAATGTCGGAGATGAGCGATGAGGATCGCCAGATGTTTCTGGAAGAACTTGGTCTGCACGAGCCCGGCCTGAATCGTCTGATTCGTTCGGCCTATACGCTGCTGGGCTTGCAGACCTACTTCACTGCGGGAGTGAAGGAGGTGCGCGCCTGGACCATTCATGTGGGCGACACCGGACCGCAGGCGGCGGGGGTGATCCATACCGACTTTGAGAAAGGGTACATCCGCGCCCAGACCATTGCGTATGAAGATTTCATTGCCTACAAAGGCGAGCAGGGCGCCAAGGACGCAGGCAAGATGCGTGCAGAAGGCAAGGACTACGTTGTCAAAGATGGCGATGTGATGAATTTCTTGTTCAGCTCTTGAGCCTGTGACGCTTATGGAATAAGCGTGGACAGCTCCTGAAAAGATAGCGTTTTTGCTATGAGCCGAACAGCCCGATGAGCGCTCCGGTCATGAGCAGGTAGCGTAAGAACTTGCCGATCGCCATATAGGCCACACACGGCCAGAATGGCAATTTGAGCCAACCCGCAACCGCGCACAGCGGGTCGCCCACAGCGGGCAGCCAGGCCAGCAGGCAGGCTTTGGGCCCCAGTCGTTGCAGCCAGGCCAGCGCCCGGATGTGGTGGCTGGAGTGGCGGTACTTGTCCGCCACCTGATGCGCGCCGTAGCCCATCCACCAGTCCACCGCGCCGCCCAGTGTGTTGCCTGCGGTGGCCACGCCGACCACGGACCAGAACTGTTCTGGATTGAGCTGAACCAACCCGAAGACGACGGGCTCGGAGCCCAGTGGCAGCAGTGTCGCCGAGATGAACGACACCACAAACACGGTGCTCAGACTGTACTGAGGTAGCGAAAGCAGGGTGCGTAGCGAGTCAATCCAATCGGGCATGGGTGGAGTGTAATTTCAATTGCTGAAATTTTGGGCAGCTAGAATGTAGCCCGACACACGCCCCGGCATTTCACTCGCATCTATCTTTTTCACGCTACGCATGCACATCGGCCACTTCGCATTGGCGAATTCACTGTTGGTTGCTCCCATGGCGGGCGTGACGGATCGGCCGTTTCGGCAACTGTGCAAACGCCTGGGTGCGAGCTACGCAGTCAGTGAAATGCTCACCTCCCGGCCCGACCTGCAGGACACCCTGAAAACCTTGCGGCGTGCCAATCACTCAGGCGAGTCAGGGCCGATTGCGGTGCAGATTGCTGGTGCCGAGCCGCGGATGATGGCCGACGCTGCGGTCTTCAACATGGACCGTGGCGCACAGATCATCGACATCAATTTGGGTTGCCCTGCCAAGAAGGTGTGTAACAAGTGGGCGGGTTCGGCGCTGATGCAGGATGAAGCGCTGGCGCTGTCCATTGTTGATGCGGTGGTATCCGTTTGTGCTGCGCGTAATGTTCCGGTGACACTGAAGATGCGCACCGGCTGGTGCCTCCAGCACAAGAATGCGGTCACCCTTGCACGTTCCTTCGAGCGCGCCGGAGTGCTGATGCTGGCGGTGCACGGCCGCACCCGTGAGCAGGGCTACAAGGGTGTAGCCGAGTACGAGACTATTGCGGCGGTGAAGGATGCGGTGCGTATTCCGGTTGTGGCCAATGGCGACATTACTTCACCGGAGAAGGCGCGCGCGGTGTTGCGTTACACCGGAGCCGATGCACTTATGGTAGGTCGGGCCGCGCAGGGGCGACCGTGGATCTTTCGCGAGATCGCGCACTTCCTGGAGACCGATACGCACCTGGCGCCACCGCTGGTCAGCGAGGTGAAGCGCTTGCTGGTGGGGCACCTGCTCGACCACTATCACCTGTACGGAGAGTTCATTGGAGTACGCTCGGCGCGTAAGCACATTGGCTGGTATGTTCGCGCCTTGCCGGGAGGCGACGCTTTTCGCGTACAGATGAACCTGCTCGAAGATAGCGCCAGCCAGGTCGCTGCGGTAGAGCAGTTTCTCGATGGTTTGAGTGAACGCATGGACCGCATTCCGGCGCACGTCGAGGAAGTGGCCGGTAAAACAAGGGGACAAACAATGGTGGAGTTGGCGCTATGAGCAAGAAGCTCATTGAAGACTGTGTACGTTCCAGCTTGGAAGGCTATTTCCGGGATTTGCGCGGCACCGAGCCCGGGGGCATGCACGACATGATGGTGCGGGTGGTGGAGAAACCCCTGCTTGAAGTGGTGATGGCGCAGGCGGACCACAACCAGTCCAAAGCGGCGCAGTGGCTGGGGTTGAACCGCAACACCCTGCGCAAGAAACTGCTGGAGCACAAACTCATTCAATAGTCGCCACAGCGAGCGCTGTCGCCTTTGAACCCTATTCTTATTAACTTGACGCATCCCATGAACGCACTTCTTTCTGTTTCCGACAAGACCGGCATTCTCGAACTGGCGCAGGCGCTGCATGGCGTGGGCATCAAGCTGCTGTCCACCGGCGGCACGGCCAAACTGTTGGCGGACAAGGGTGTGCCGGTCATCGAGGTGGCGGAGATGACCGGTTTTCCAGAAATGCTCGATGGCCGTGTTAAAACCCTGCACCCGCGCGTGCACGGTGGCCTGTTGGCGCGTCGTGATGTACCTGCGCACATGGCTGCGCTCAAGGAGCACGCCATTGATACCATCGACGTGCTGGTGGTCAATCTCTATCCGTTTGAGGCAACCGTAGCGAAGCCCGGTTGCACGCTGGAGGACGCCATAGAGAACATTGACATCGGTGGCCCGGCCATGGTGCGCAGCGCGGCCAAGAACTGGAAGGATGTTGCGGTGCTGACCGATGCGTCCCAATATGCAGGCGTGATTGCCGAACTCCAGGCCGATGGCAAGGTGAGCGACAAAACCAAATTCGCGCTTTCGGTAGCCGCGTTCAACCGCATTGCCCAATATGATGCCGCCATCAGCAACTACCTCTCCGCCGTGCAAGACGATGGCAGCCACGCCGAGTTCCCGGCGCAGCAGAACAGCAACTATGTGAAACTGCAGGATCTGCGCTATGGCGAGAACCCGCACCAGCAGGCGGCCTTCTACCGTGATTTGACTCCTGCTGCCGGTTCGCTCGTCACCGCCACGCAGTTGCAGGGGAAGGAACTGAGCTACAACAATATTGCCGATGCCGATGCGGCCTGGGAATGCGTCAAGGGATTTGATCTGGCACGCGACGGTGCGGCTTGCGTCATTGTCAAGCATGCCAACCCCTGTGGCGTGGCGCTGGGCGCGGATGCCCTGGAGGCCTACAGCAAGGCCTTCAAGACCGACCCCACCTCAGCGTTTGGAGGAATTATTGCCTTGAACGCCCCGCTGGACGAGCGTGGGGCGCTACAAATTTCGAAGCAGTTTGTGGAGGTTCTGATGGCTCCGGCCTACACGCCCGAGGCCTTGGCGGTGTTCAAGAGCAAGGTCAATGTGCGGATTCTGCAGATTAACTTGCCCTTTGGCGGAGTGCCGCGCAACGCGCTCGATAGCAAGCGTGTGGGTTCGGGACTGCTGGTGCAGACGGCGGACAACCATGAACTCACGCTGGCCGACCTGAAGGTGGTGACGGTCAAGCAACCCACGCCGGACCAACTGCAGGATTTGCTGTTTGCCTGGAAGGTAGCCAAGTACGTCAAGTCCAACGCCATCGTGTTCTGCGCCGGTGGCATGACCATGGGCGTGGGCGCGGGCCAGATGAGCCGGCTCGACTCAGCCCGCATTGCCAGCATCAAGGCGCAGCATGCCGGCCTATCACTGGTGGGTACCGCGGTGGCCAGCGATGCGTTCTTTCCGTTCCGCGACGGACTGGATGTAGTGGTGGACGCGGGTGCGACCTGTGTCATCCAGCCCGGCGGTTCGATGCGCGACGAAGAGGTGATTGCCGCCGCCAACGAGCGCGGTGTGGCCATGGTTTTCAGTGGCGTGCGCCATTTCAGGCACTAATCTGCTGCCCCGGACCTGTATCCGGAACCATTGCCGGGTTTACGCAGACCATGTACGGAAGCTACAGTTTCAGCAATTATGTGGGCTGTGGTAGCTGTGGTGTAGGTTCTACTGTTTCGATGACGGTCAGTGGAACGACTTCGGGCAGTTATTACACCCCGTCCACTGGCACGGTTCAAATGACTCCAACTTCCTATACGGATGTCGTGACCTACAAACGTCTACCCTAAGACCTGCAGCGCGGGGACGAAAGAGGCGGGCGTGGCCCGCCTCTTTTGCGACAATTCTACGTCAAATTGGCCCGTAGCCTTTGCCCATACTGCTCAGGCAGCTCTCGCTTTTATAGCGTTCTGAAAATCTCCGCCGCCGCCTGCACGGTCGCTGCAATGTCTTCGTCGCTGTGGGCGGCGCTCATGAAGCCGGCTTCGTAGAGGGCCGGGGCAAAGTACACGCCGCGATCGAGCATGCCGTGAAACAGGGCGTTGAAGCGCTTGTTGTCGGTGGTCATGACCTTGGCATAGTTTTGCGGCAGGGCATCAAACAGGAAGAAGCCGAACATGCCGCCTTCGCTGTCCACGCTCAAGGGGACACCGGACTGATCGGCAGCAGCTTTCATGCCGCTCATCAGTTTCTGCGTCTTGGCCGCCAGCGCTTCATAAAAGCCGGGTTTTCGGATTTCGCGCAGGGTGGCCAGACCGCAGGCGGTGGCAATCGGGTTGCCCGACAGGGTGCCGGCCTGGTACACCGGCCCCAGTGGTGCCATTTGCTCCATGACGGCGCGCCTGGCCCCAAAGGCTGCCAGCGGCATGCCCCCGCCAATGACCTTTCCCATGACGGTCATGTCGGGCTCAAACCCTGGAATGGCCTTGGCATACACGCTTTGCGCGCTGCCCAACGCTACCCGAAAACCGGTCATCACCTCGTCAAAGATGAACAGCGCCCCGTACTGCGTGCATAACTCCCGGCAGCGTGTCATGAAGGGCACCGACGCGCGTACAAAGTTCATGTTGCCGGCGATGGGTTCGATGATCAGGCACGCGAGATCCTTGCCGTGCAGGGCAAAGGCGTCTTCCAGTTGTGCCACATTGTTGTACTCCAGTACCAGCGTGTGCTGCACCACCTCGGGCGGCACCCCGGCACTGGTAGGGTTGCCAAAGGTGGCCAAACCGGAGCCGGCCTTCACCAGCAGGGCGTCGGCATGGCCGTGGTAGCAGCCTTCGAATTTGATGAGTTTGCTGCGCCCAGTGGCTCCGCGTGCCAGGCGGATGGCACTCATGCCCGCTTCGGTGCCACTGCTGACCAGCCGAACCATGTCCATGCTGGGCACCAGGCTCAGGATTTCTTCAGCCAACTCCACTTCGCGTTCGGTGGGGGCGCCAAAAGAGAAGCCTTCGACGGCGGCTTTCTGCACAGCTTCGAGCACCGCCGGGTGGCCATGGCCCAGGATCATGGGGCCCCAAGAGCCGATGTAGTCGATGTATCGCTTGTTGTTGGCATCCCAAAAGTGCGCACCCTGGGCGCGTGCAACAAAGCGCGGCGTACCGCCCACCGCCTTGAAAGCCCGCACAGGCGAGTTGACGCCGCCAGGGATGACTTTTTGGGCGCGTTGAAAGAGTTGCAGGTTGCGGTCAGTGTCGTGTGTCATTGGGGGAGATCTCAAAGTTTGATTCGGGCGTTTCATCGTCGGCTTCGGGGCGGGCCCAGAACAGCCGGTCCGGCACCACGTTGCCCATGCCAGGTCTGAAGCCGTTTTCCAGGCAACGGTCCAGGTAACTCAGTGCTTCGGAAGTGGCCTCCGAGAGCTCGACTCCGCTTGCAATCAGTGCCGCCAGCGCGGCTGAAAGCGTGTCGCCCGCACCGGTGAAGATAGCCTCGAAGCGCTCAAACTTGTTGCTGCTTATCACGGCAGTGGGGGTGCAGAGCACGTTCTCTATGTACTGGTCTGGCAGTGCAATCCCGGTGACCAGGGTGTATGGCACGCCAAAGGCGTTGGCAGCGCGCGCGATGTCACGCGCCGATGGTCCGCGCTCCGCACTCCACTCGGGCAGCAGCCAGCGAGTCAGGGTATTGTGGTTCCCAACCAACACTGTGGTTTGAGGCAACAGCAGTTCGCTGCAGGCATCCAGGTACAGGTCGCTCTGGTCCTCCTGCCACCAGGAAAGGTCCGGCATGTAGGTGACCACGGGCACGTCCGCATAGTCGGAGGACAGCTCTGCCACGGCGCTCAGGTTCTCTGGTGAGCCCACAAACCCGACCTTGAATACCTGCACTGGTACGTCTTCCAGAATGGTGCGCGCCTGCTCGGTCACAGCTTCGTCGTCCATGGAGAAGTGGTCCGTTACCTCTGCAGTATCACGGGCGTAGGCCCCGGTCATGATGGGCAGCGCATGGGCGCCGACCGACGCGATGGCGGTGATGTCCGATGTGAGTCCGCCCGCGCCGCTGGGGTCGTTGGCGTTGAACACCATGACGCAGGCGGCAGGCCCTTCGTCAAGGGTGTCTTCTTCGCTGCTGAGGGATGGTGATGCCGACATCGGAGCGTCTGTCTTAGGGTTTGTCATCAGGCAGAATGCCGAACCTGGAGTGTGCGGGGCCTATTTCGCAACAATCGCCTCTATACAATCGTTGCATTCTATTCGAAGGCCCTTTAAGCTGTGAACGATCTTAGTACTTGGATGTGTCTCATTTGCGGTTGGATTTATGACGAGGCGGCGGGAGCGCCGGAGCATGGAATCGCTGCCGGAACACGCTGGGCCGATGTGCCTATGAACTGGACTTGCCCGGAGTGTGGTGCGCGCAAAGAAGACTTTGAAATGGTTCAAATGTGAAGGTGCCGGGCTGCGGCCCACGAATGCCCGTGCAAGCACCCATGACTGTCAGGAGCAGGCCTTGTGAGTAATATAACCCCCACTTTCAAAGTGCTCGTCATTGACGACAGCAACACCATTCGGCGCAGCGCCGAAATCTTCTTGAAGCAGGGCGGTCACGACGTGATGCTGGCCGAGGACGGTTTTGATGCGCTGGCGAAGGTCAACGACTATCAGCCGCAGCTGGTTTTTTGCGACATCCTGATGCCCCGGCTGGATGGTTACCAGACCTGCGCCATTATCAAGCGCAATGCCAAGTTCTCCAGCCTGCCAGTGGTCATGCTTTCATCCAAGGACGGTGTCTTTGACAAGGCACGTGGACGCATGGTCGGTGCCCAGGAGTACCTCACCAAACCCTTTACCAAAGACCAGTTGCTGCAGGCCGTCCAACAGTACGGTGCTGCATTGCAAGGAGCCACCTGATGACAATAAAGAAAGTTCTGATCGTTGACGATTCGAAAACCGAACTGATGTTTTTGACCGATCTTCTGCAGAAAAATGGGTTTCAGGTGCGTACGGCCGAAAATGCCGATGAAGCCTTCAAACGGCTGACTGAAGACAAGCCCGACCTGATCCTGATGGATGTGGTGATGCCCGGACAAAATGGTTTCCAACTTACGCGCTCGATCAACCGCACGCCGGAGTACACCGAGATCCCCATCATTCTTTGCACCAGCAAGAACCTGGAAACGGATCGGGTGTGGGGCATGCGCCAGGGCGCGCGCGACTACATCACCAAGCCGGTAGATGCGGCAGAGCTGTTTGCCAAGATCAAGGCGCTAGGCTGATCCGCCGATCCCATGGTTAATCGCACTGCACTAAGAGAACTTCAGACACGCCTGGCCACCCGCTTGCAGGCGGCACGGACCGAAGGGGCGTCTGTGGCGTGGCTGGCCGTGAGTGCCCGTGGCAAGAATTTCCTGTTTCCACTGGGGCAGTCCGGCGAAATTTTCTCGGTAGCCAATCTGCAACCTGTGCCCTACGTGCTGCCCTGGTTTCGAGGGGTGCTCAATATTCGTGGCGGACTGTATGGTGTGGTTGATCTGGCGGCTTTTGTGAACGTAGCCGATGGTGTTTCACTGTCCCCGATAACCGCGGAGTCCAGCGTGGTGACGCTCAATAGCGCGATGGAGGTGAACTGTGCGTTGCAGGTAGACAGCCTGCTGGGCTTGCGGGGCGCGGAGGCGTTTGTTTCTTCGTCACCGCCGGAACCAGGCGCTCCGCCCTATTTTGGTAACCGTTTTGTGGATGCGGCCAGCGTGGCGTGGCAGGAAATTAATCTGCGCACCCTGGCCCAGGACCCCCAATTTTTGAGTATCCGTGCGTAGACACTCCGGAAGGCTTCACTATGTCTGTTGTTGACCAATTGAAAAACCTGTTCTCTAAAAGACCACCCGAGTCCGAGTTGGATTCGCGGCTTAGTCTGGCCATGGCCGATGATCCTGTGGGTGGCTTGGGCAACGCGACTGTGTTGGTGCCACCGGCCGCCAGTGCGTCAGGGCGTGAAGCGTCTGCTGACGAGACACCGCGGCGCTCGACCAGGGCTGATCTGATCAAGCTTCCCGTGTTGGGTGAGCGCACGGTGGCTCAGCACCAGCGTGTGCTGTCGGTGGCGCTGGGGCTGTCGTTGCTTCTTTTGGCAGGGGTCACTTTTTCCGCGCTGACCCATTCGAACCGCGTGGCGCAACAATTGGGTGCCACCGGCCAGGCGCTGATGCAGTCGCAGCGGCTGGCTAAATCGGTCTCGCAGGCCCTGGTGGGTAGTGCGCAGGCTTTTCCCGATGTGTCCGAAAGCGCGGGGGTGTTGGCAAAGACCACGCGGGGACTGAACGCGGGCGACGACGACCTGCGTCTGAGTGCGCTCGACGGCGCGACCTTCCAGCATGAACTCGAAAAAGTGATGCCGCTGGTAGAGCGTGCAGAGAAGAATGCCAAGGTGGTGATGGGCCAGCAAAAGGTGCTGACGCAGGTCGGATCGGCTTTGCGTTTGATTAACCGGCAGTCGTCCGATTTACTGGATATTGCGGAGGCAATTTCAGCCCTGAAGGTACAGCAAAATGCAGCGTCCACCGAGGTCGCTGCAGTGGGTCAACTGGTGATGTTGACTCAGCGCATCGGCAAGTCGGCCAATGAGTTCTTGACGGCAGCCGGCGCCAGTCCGGAAGCGGTCTTCCTGTTGGGCAAGGATCTCAACATATTCAAGGAAATTTCTCAGGGGTTGCTCAGTGGAAGCAATGAGCTGCGCTTGTCGGCTGCCAGGGATGCGGCAACCCGTGAGCAGTTGACTGCGCTGCTGCAGTTGTATGAAGAAACACGTGTGCAGGCAGGTGCCATCCTTGGCAATTTGCAGGGATTGGTCGCTGCGCGCGAGGCGCAGACATCCATCGTTTCTGACAGTGAGACCTTGCGCCGCAACCTGGAAGAAGTGCAGTCCGAATTGGCTGGGCAGACGGGCATCAGCACACTGGCTATTGCTGTGCTGGCCATGGCGGCTGCCGTGGCGCTGGTATGTGCCGGTGGACTTTCCTTGGTCCAATTGCAGGACAGCAGAAAACGTCAGGTGGTGGCAGAAGACCAGCGGCTCGAAGCCGAGCGCATGGAGCAAGAAGCCAAGCGGGTCAATGATGCCAATCAGGCCGCCATTTTGCGGTTGATGAATGAGCTGCAGACGGTGGCGGAAGGTGATCTCACCCAGGAGGCGACCGTGACCGAAGATATCACCGGGGCGATTGCCGACTCGGTGAACTATACGGTGGAGGAGTTACGCTCCCTCGTTGCCAACGTGCAAAACACAGTGTCCAGAGTGGCGCAAACGACGGCAGATGTGGACGCCACTTCGACTGAGCTGCTGGCGGCATCGAACGAGCAGCTGCATGAAATTCGTGATACAGGCAAGTCGGTGGTGGATATGGCTGGACGCATCAACCAGGTGTCTGCACAGGCGCAGGAATCGGCTACGGTGGCGCGCCAGTCCTTGCAGGCGGCCGAGTCCGGCCTGAAAGCGGTGCAGAACGCCATCGGGGGTATGAATTCCATCCGAGACCAGATCCAGGATACGTCCAAGCGCATCAAGCGCTTGGGGGAGTCATCACAGGAGATTGGTGAAATTACCGAACTGATCTCGGACATTACCGAGCAGACCAATGTGCTGGCGCTCAACGCGGCTATTCAAGCCGCCTCTGCTGGTGAAGCCGGAAGAGGCTTCTCGGTGGTGGCAGAAGAAGTGCAGCGGCTGGCCGAACGGTCGGCCGATGCGACGCGCCAGATTGCGGCGCTGGTCAAGGCGATTCAGACCGACACGCAAGATGCCATTGGCGCGATGGAGCGTTCTACACAGGGCGTAGTCGAGGGGGCCAAGCTGTCAGACAATGCAGGTACGGCCCTGACCGAGATTGACCGGGTGTCACGGCGAGTTGCAGAGTTGATTGAACAGATCTCTGCGTCGGCATCGCGCGAGGCCGGTCTGGCCAACGAGGTGGCCGAGAATATTCAGCACATCTTCGCCGTGACGGAGCAAACCGGCGACGGTACCCGCACCACTGCCAACCAGGTGCGCGAACTCTCGCGCATGGCCGAGGAACTGCGTCAGTCGGTATCGCGGTTCAAGATTGCTTGACTCAGGAAAGCCTAAGCCATGTCATCCAATTCCCCTGCGCCGGGCGACAGTGAAGCGGTAGTTCAGGACCTTGGCCCGCTGGCCTGGGTCCTTGATGAGCTGCGAAGGTCCCTGGATGGGTCCACCAAGGCGATACGCCGCTTTGTACGCGATGCCGAGCTGGCCCGAGGTTCCGATATTTCCGAGCTCGATGCAAGCCACCTTCGCATCGCGCGTCAGCAGTTGCACCAGGCGGTGGGAGCACTCGAAATGGTGGGCATGGAAGCGCCCGCCAAGGTGCTGCGCTCAATGGAGGCGTTGGCGCAAAGGTTTGTGCAGCAGCCCGAACTGTGCAGCGATGAAGCGGCCAACAAAGTCGAACGCGCCAGCTTCGCTCTAGCAGAATATCTGGAAGGCGTTCTCAAGGGGAAAACCGCATCGTCGGTGGCACTGTTTCCCCAGTACCGTGCGGTGCAGGAGCTAGTAGGGGCTGACCGCATTCATCCGGCAGATCTGTGGCCGGTGGAGTGGCGTTGGGCCACTGTGTCCGCTCCGTCCGCAACGACAGCCCTGCAATACGAGCCCGGTTTGCGCAGCCAGATGGACCGCGCGGTGCTCAAACTTGTGAAGTCGGGCGATGTTGAGGGGGCCAAGCGCATGCAGTCTGTTTGCGCCGGCCTCTGTGCGGCGCAGACCACGCTGAAGCCGCGCACGTTCTGGGCTATCGGTGCGGCCTACTTTGAGGCGATGTCGCTTGCGTTGTGCCCAACCGATGGCTTCACCAAGCGGGCCGCATCTCGCATATTGCAGCAATATGCTGCTTTGGCCAAGGGGGATCCGGACATTTCGGACCGGTTGGCGCAGGACCTGGTGTTTTACTGCTCTGTGTCGGTTCCCGCCGCAGATCAGAATGCTCCCTGGCTAAATGCAGTTCGCCTGGCGTATGGCCTGGTGAACAACAAGGCCATTGATTACGAGACTGAGCAATTTGGGCGGTTTGATCCGGCCTTGCTGGTGCTGACGCGCAAGCGCATTGCAGCGGCAGCCGAGACCTGGTCGGCACTGGCTGGAGGAGATACGCACCGCCTCAAAGTGGCATCCGAGCAATTTGGCGTATTGGCTGAGTCCATGGTCAAGCTGCATCCCGAGGCGAGCGAACTGGCGCGTGCCCTAGTGCACGCCATCGATGCTACCGTGCGCAGCGGTGTTGCGCCAGCGCCTGCGGTGGCCATGGAAGTGGCGACGGCAGTGCTGTACCTGGAAGCCGCCTATGAGGACCTGGATCCCACCGAATCTCACCTGGCCGACCGCAGTGCGCGCTTGGCACAGCGTCTGGAACACGTGACCGCCGGGGGGCAACAAGAGCCCATGGAAGCCTGGATGGAAGAGTTGTACCGGCGCGTCAGCGACCGCCAGACCATGGGTAGTGTCGTGGATGAACTGCGTACAGCCATGGGAGAGGTCGAGAAATCGCTGGATCAGTTCTTCCGTGATCCAAAGGATAAGGCTCCATTGCGTGAAGTACCCAACAAGTTGGGCCAGATGCGCGGAGTCTTCTCGGTGCTGGGTCTGGACCAGCCTTCGCTGGCGGCGTTGCGGATGCGCTCCAGCGTGGAGCAATTTCTAATGGATGATGCCCAGGAGTTGGGTGAGCGCGCCGAGATTTTCGAGAAGCTTGGCAACAGCCTGGGGGCCATGGGCTTTTTGATCGACATGCTGAGTTACCAGCGCGCGCTGGCAAAGACGCTGTTCGTGTACGACGAGGATCTGGGTGAATTCAAACCCCTGATGGGGCGTGAGCGTGTGGCCGTGCAAGCACCGGCAATTGAGCCCATGTTGGAGGCGACGCCTGAAGTGGCGGTGCCGGGTCCTGTATTGGCACTCATACCCGAGGAGTTGGTGCCTGTTGCGACTGTCGCAGCAGTTCCGGTTCCTGTGGACGACACGTCCGATGACGACGCAGAGCTGTTGGACATCTTCATGGAAGAGGCCCGTGAAGTTGTCCAAACCGGTCGTGACGCGGTCAAGTCCTTGGCCATGGAACCTACCAATCTGGCAGAACAAACGACACTGCGGCGCGCCTTCCATACGCTCAAGGGTAGTTCGCGGATGGTCGGTTTGACCGACTTTGGCGAAGCGGCGTGGTCTTTTGAGCAACTGCTCAATGCCTCATTGGCGGAGCAGCGCCCAGCCAGCGATGCGCTGATCATGATCGCCGGAAGTGCCATGCTCGCGTTTGGTCGATGGGTGGAAGACATCGCCAGCGGCTCCGGAGTGGAATGGAGCGCTGCCGACTTCCGCAGGTCTTCGGACGCGTTACGGCTGGATGGAAAACTGATTGCCCTGCGTACCCCAGGCGAGCCCGAGCCGATCGTGGACCAGCCGCTGACATTGGCAACAACGGCAGAGGAAGCGGCACAGGTCGACCTGGTGGAGGATCAACCTGATACGCCGGATCAATTCGCATCCACCCAGTTGGTGGACAGCCTGGACTTCGGTGTCCCCGAAGCCAAGGTGGACTTCGCTGCGACCCAAATGTTTGAGGTGGAACCCGAGGGAGCGGTGCAGCCAGAGGAGGATCGACCTGATTTTGCGGCGACGCAGCACTTTGACTTCCAGGCCGATGCGGCGTTTGCGTCCTACGATGCGCGAACCGAGAGCGGGGTGCAACCCGATGCGCCACCACCAAAGGGTGTAACTCTTGGCGAGTTCGATTTCGAGAATCTAAGTGCCGATGGAGCTGAAGGTCCAGAGACCGTGGTTCCGGAAATGGAGTCTGTCGACGGCGCTTTGCCCGTCTACGATGCACCACCGGAGCCCGACGCTGCACCTGCTGTTGCGCTTGACCACTTGGAGTTCCCGCCTGTGGCTCCCGGTATGCCGGAGCCGACCGTCGACGCAGTCGAACCGCTGGTTGAGGACGAGGAACTTGAAATCGATGAGCAGGTCAAGATAATTGGCACCTTGCGATTGAGTATTCCGTTGTACAACGTGTACCTGAACGAGGCCGATGAATGGTCCCGCCGCTTGCAGGTTGAGCTGAGTGAATGGTCGCTGGAATTGCACAAAGCAGTGCCGGATGCCGCAGTGACCCTGGCGCATTCCTTGGGTGGAAGCTCTGCGACGGTCGGTTTTTCTGCATTGTCCGAGTTGGCGCGCGCGCTGGAGCATGCGTTGGAGCACGTGCAACTGCATCGGCAGGGAAGGCCTGAATTTGCGCAAGTATTTGTCGATTCTGCCGAAGACATTAGGCGACTGCTCCACCAGTTTGCCGCCGGCTTTTTGAAGGAGCCCAAGACTGCGTTGCTGGAGGCATTGCGCACCATCATCGAAACCGATTTCCCGGCAGCTACGATGGAGGAACCTGCATTCGCGCTCGAAGAACCGGAGGTGCCGCCAGAGGACTTTGTGGTTTCTGAGCCCGACGCGCAGGAGTCGCCCATCGCGTTGGTACCCGTCGCGCTTGCGGAACACGCGGCGGCCGAGCCAGTTCCCGCGTCGTTGGAAATCGTGGATGCACAGGACGACGAGATCGATGCGCAGGACCGCCTCGACGCTGATTTATTTCCGATTTTTGAAGAAGAGGCGGCTGAACTGTTACCTCAGCTCGGAGGCGCGTTGCGGCAATGGGTTGCGCGTCCAGACAACCTCAGCGCCCGTAGCGAGGTGCTGCGCGTCTTGCACACGCTCAAGGGCAGTGCCCGTCTGGCCGGTGCATTGCGTCTGGGGGAGATGGCGCACCGCATGGAGTCGAGTGTCGAGCACATCGGTTCCGAATCTCTGCAGTCGGTTCAGATCGAACCCTTGCTGACGCGGTTTGACAAGGTGCAGTCGACCTTTGAAAAATTGGGCACAAGCCCCGCCACGCTGGACGTGGCCTTGCCACCGGTCGAGGCATTTCCGACTGCTGAAGGGCCCGGCGCGACTGTCCCGGTCGGGGCCAGTGAGGCCATTCCCAGTGCCGCGCCAATTCCACCCCGGCAGATGGGGAACCAGTCGGTTCGCGTGCGGTCGCAACTGCTGGATCGTCTTGTGAACCAGGCCGGTGAGGTCATGATTACGCGCTCGCGCATGGATGCGCGCCTGACCCAGTTCCGCGCTTCGCTGGACGAGTTGGGTGGAAATTTGGATCGACTGCGCCAGCAACTGCGTGATGTGGAGGTTCAGGCCGAATCACAGATGCAGTCACGTCTGGCGCAAACCAAGGATTCGGCGCAGTCTTTTGATCCGCTGGAGTTTGACCGGTTTACCCGGCTGCAGGAACTCACACGCATGATGGCCGAGTCGGTCAATGATGTGGCCACTGTACAGCGCAATTTGCAGCGTTCGGTGGAGGGAACCGAGGACGACCTGATTGCACAGGGCCGTCAGGCGCGAGAACTGCAGCGCGATTTGCTGCGTACCCGCATGGTGGAGTTTGATGCCATTTCAGAACGCTTGTACAGCGTGGTGCGCCAGGCGGGCAAGGACACAGGCAAACAGGTCAAGCTCGACATCTTGGGCGGAGCCATCGACATGGACCGTGGCGTGCTCGACCGCATGGCGCCCGCCTTTGAACACATCTTGCGCAACTCGGTGGCTCATGGCATCGAGTCCGCGGTGGTACGCGAAGCTGCGCACAAACCTGCAGTGGGGACCATCACTATCCAGGTCAGTCAGGAGGGTAATGACGTCACGGTGTCGTTTACAGACGATGGTGGCGGCTTGCACCTGGACAGGATCCGGGCCAAGGCCATCGCAAACGGTCTGATTGGCGCGCAGTCTCCGCTAACCGAGACCGAGGCCGCGAACCTGATCTTCATGCCCGGGTTTTCCACGGCAGAACAGGTGACGGCGGTTGCGGGGCGCGGCATCGGCATGGACGTGGTGCGCTCTGAGGTGAATGGTCTGGGGGGACGCATCGAGACCACGACCAAGGTGGGGCAGGGCAGCACCTTCAAACTGGTCCTGCCGCTTACTACTGCGGTCACCCAGGTGGTGATGTTGCGTATGGGTGATTTCACCATTGGTGTTCCGTCGAATTTGATGGAAACGGTTTTGCGTGTTCCGGCGAAGGTGCTGGAGACTGCATACCAGGTCGACGGGTTCGATATGGCCGGTCAGCTGATTCCGTTTTTCTGGGGTGGTGCATTGCTGCAGGTGTCTGCCCGCAGCCAGGAGGCGCAAACCAAGACGCTGCCCGTGGCGGTGTTCCGAAGTGCCGGACAACGACTGGCGCTGCACATTGACGAAGTGCTGGGCAACCGGGAAGTGGTGGTGAAGAATCTGGGGCCACAGTTGGGTCGATTGCCCGGATTGGCCGGTGTGTCGGTGTTGGCTTCGGGTGCGGTGGTGCTCATTTACAACCCGGTTGCCCTGGCCGCAGTCTACGGAGAACTGGCGCGACAGTTGCGCCTGGCCGCTGCAGACGCAGCGACTTCTCCCGCGGAAGCAATTGCGAATGGCGGGGCGAGCTTGCTGGGGTCGGCCAATGAGGTTCCGCTCGTTCTGGTGGTGGATGACTCCATTACGGTACGGCGGGTGACGCAGCGCTTGCTCAAGCGCGAAGGCTACCGTGTAGCACTTGCCGCCGACGGCTTGCAGGCCCTGGAAAAACTGCAGGAAGAAAAACCTGCGGTTGTGCTGTCAGACATCGAAATGCCACGCATGGATGGCTTTGATCTGGCACGCAACATTCGGGCCGACGCGCGCCTGCGCGACCTGCCCATCATCATGATCACCTCGCGGATTGCCGAAAAACACCGTGAGCATGCCAAAGACCTTGGTGTTGACCACTACCTGGGCAAGCCCTATTCGGAGGACGAATTGCTCGGACTGGTGCGCAGTTACTGCAGCACGCCGGCAGAAGCCTGAACTGACTTGTTTACCACTGCGTAGCGCAGCAGTGTCTTGGCTCGCGCCTGTGCATGGTCGACGATCGGAAACGGGTAATCGTGTCCAAGCACCACGCCGGCTGCTGACAGATCAACCGGTTTTGCCTGCCATGGTGCATGGAGGTGTTTCGCGTTCAGCCCCCGCAGTTGAGGTAGATAGCGCAAAATGAATTTTCCTTGCGCATCGAATTTTTGGCTTTGGGTGACAGGGTTGAAGATGCGGAAGTAGGGCTGTGCATCGCAGCCGCAGGAACTGACCCACTGCCAGCCACCGTTGTTGGCGGAGAGGTCAAAATCATTCAGTTTTTCGGCAAAGTAGCGTTCTCCCCAGCGCCAATCGATTCCCAGGTGTTTCACCAGAAAACTGCCGGCCACCATGCGCAGGCGATTGTGCATATAGCCGGTCTGGTTGAGCTGTGCCATGGCAGCATCGACCAGCGGGTATCCAGTGCGGCCCTCGCACCAGGCAATGAAATGGTCATTTGCACGCGCACCCTGCTCCCACTGAAGGCGGTCGTATTCCGGCTTGAATGCACCCCCAGCTACGTGCGGGAAATTCGCCAGAATCTGAAAGTAGAAATCACGCCACACCAGTTCGCTCAGCCAGACGGTTGCGCCAGTGCTTCCCTCCAACATCCGGCGCAAGGCAATTGCAACCAGTTGCCGGATCGAAATGGTGCCAAACCGAAGGTGTACGCCGAGGTAGCTCGGCCCCTTTACTGCAGGGTAATTGCGGCGCTGTTCATAGTCGTCCATGCGCTCCCAAAAATCGTCAAACATGCGCTGTGCACCACTGCTTCCGGTCATGATTCCGCTCATGGGCCGGGCCGCGCCAAATCCGAGTTGGGTGAGGGACGGTACGGGGGTGTCATACGGGTCCGGGCGCGGAGCCAGCAACTGCAACATCTGGTTGGGCGATCGCGGGGTTTGCGGTGCCGCCTGGGTGCGCGCCAGCCATGCACGCAGGTAGGGCGTGAAAACGCCATAAGGCTTGCCCCCTTGCGTCAGCAATTCCCGACGCTCCCAGATGACGTGGTCCTTCACGGTCTCTAACCGCACGCCTTGCGCCGCCAGCGCGACGTGCACCTGTTCGTCCCGCTGTCGTGCCAGTGGTTCGTAGTCATGCGCGGCAAATACACATTGCACCTGGAGCAAACGTGCCAGCCGGGGAATCTCGGTCCGGGCCGTGCCATGCAGCACGATCAACCCTGCGCGCGACATGCAAGCCTGTTCTCGCAAAGTGGCATCGAGCGCTTCCACCGACGCATGGATGAATGCCACGCGCCGGTCGTTCGCTGGCAAGGGTTGCAAGATATCGGTATCAAACAAAAACACGCAATGCACCTGTGCACAGCAGGCAAGAGCGAACTGCAGGGCCGGGTTATCCTGCCACCGAAGGTCCCTTCGCAACCACACCAGTCCTGCCTTGATCGTGTTCTGCATCAGAGTCGTTAAAATCCGAGAATGTCCGGCGATTCTGCTCCCATCAATCTGACGAACCATTTTCTGATTGCGATGCCGGGCGTGGAGGATGCAATTTTCTCCAAAAGCGTGGTCTATGTATGTGAGCATGGGCCTCGCGGTGCGATGGGCCTGGTTATTAACAAGCCGGCCGACATTGCGCTTTCAGCGCTGTTTGACAAAGTCGATTTGCCCTTGTCTCGCCCCGACCTGGCGGCCAGCCCGGTGTTTCAGGGCGGACCGGTTCAGATAGAGCGCGGCTTCGTGCTGCATGAGCCGATCTTTTCGGAAATCGACAAACCAGAGCAATCGATATACGCATCAACTTTGACCATTCCCGGTGGTCTGGAAATGACCACCTCAAAGGATGTGCTGGAGGCACTGTCGACCGGGTCGGGTCCGCGCAAGCTGCTGGTCTCGCTGGGCTACTCGGCCTGGGCCGAGGGCCAACTGGAGTCCGAACTGGGTGAAAACAGCTGGCTGACAGTCGACGCCGACCAGTCCATCATCTTTGATACGCCGGTGGACCAGCGTTATGACAAGGCTTTGTCGCTGCTGGGCCTGCAAGCGTGGATGCTCTCCACCCAGGTGGGACACGCATGACACAGGCTGGGGCTACTGCGGCATCGCCCTCGGTTTCCCCTGCATTGAATACGTTTCTTGCGATTGATTTTGGGTTAAAGCGTACTGGTATCGCAGTGGGCAACCGTCTGTTGCGCACTGCACAGCCCGCTGGTTCCATTCATGCGCAGGGCGACGCACGGTTTGTGCACATCGCGCAGAGTCTGCGCGAGTGGGAGCCGGATGCGCTGGTAATCGGTATTCCCTACTACCCCGACGGGGCCGCCCATGAAAATACTGCACGTGCCAGAAAATTCGGTCGACAACTGCAGGGGCGCTTCGGACTGCCCGTGTTCGAAGTTGACGAGCGCTACAGCACCACTGAAGCACTGCAGTCGGGTGCGCGCGACGCAGATGCCACCTCCGCTTGCATTATTCTGGAACAATTCTTGAGGAGTTTGACGTGAGCAACTTGACACTGGATGCCGAGGCTTTGTACCGTGAGCTTCTGCACGGCGTACGGCCAATGAAGCGGCCGGGTTTGCACTTGGTTGGCATTACATCGGGGGGTGCCTGGCTTGCCGAACGCCTGCAGCACGATCTCGAACTGGAGGGTAAACCGGGCATCATTTCGTCTGTCATGCATCGGGATGATTTTGCGCAGCGGGGGCTGGCATCGGGCGGGCAGACGGTGCTGCCATTCGATGTCAAAGGCGCACAAATCTTGGTGCTCGATGATGTTCTCTACACCGGGCGCACCCTGCGGGCGGTGATCAATGAGTTGTTTGACTACGGTCGTCCAGCCAGTGTCCAGCTTGCGGTGATGGTGGACAGGGGGGGACGCGAGTTGCCCGTGCAGCCCGACTTTGCTGCGGCCCGGGTCACGCTTCCTCCCGGGCAGTCACTGTCACTCGCGCGCAGTGACGCCGGGGTGTTCAGCTTCAATGTCAAGGAGGTGTGACATGCTCTACAAACGCAACCCGCAACTGAATCAGCATGGGGAACTGGTGCATCTGTTGTCGCTCGAGGGCTTACCCAAGAGTACGCTGACCCACATCCTTGATACCGCTACCAACTTTGTATCGGTCAATGACCGCGAGGTGAAGAAGGTTCCGTTGTTGCGGGGCAAGAGCGTATTCAACCTGTTTTTCGAGAACTCGACCCGTACCCGCACCACGTTCGAGATTGCCGCAAAGCGGCTTTCGGCCGATGTCATCAACCTCGACATTGCGCGATCGAGTACGGCAAAGGGGGAGACTCTGCTGGACACTATTGCCAATCTGAGCGCCATGGCAGCCGATCTGTTTGTGGTGCGCCACAGCGAGTCAGGCGCACCCTACCTGATCGCACAGCACGTTGCTGCCCATGTGCACGTTATCAACGCCGGTGACGGACGCCATGCTCACCCCACGCAGGGTTTGCTCGACATGTTCACCATCCGACACTACAAGAATGATTTCACCAACCTCACGGTGGCGATTGTGGGCGACGTGCTGCATTCGCGCGTGGCACGCTCGGACGTCCATGCGCTTACCACACTCGGGTGCGCAGAGGTGCGTGTGGTGGGGCCCAAGACTTTGGTGCCGTCAGACATGGCGCAGATGGGCGTGCGGGTTTGCCACACGCTGGAGGAAGGTATTCGGGGCTGCGACGTCATCATCATGTTGCGCCTGCAGAACGAACGCATGAGCGGAGCCTTGCTGCCCTCCATGCACGAGTATTTCAAGAGCTTTGGCCTGACACCTGAAAAACTGCAATTGGCGCAACCGGACGCCATCGTCATGCACCCTGGCCCTATCAACCGCGGGGTGGAGATTGATTCCGCGGTGGTGGATGGTGGTCAGAGCGTAATTCTGCCGCAGGTGACGTTTGGCATCGCCGTGCGCATGGCGGTAATGAGCATCGTGGCTGGCAATGAAGCATGAAAGTGTTCTTATGAAAACATTGATTCAAGGCGGCCGGGTTATCGATCCCGCCAGTGGTATGGATGAAAAAGCGGATGTAGCGCTCGCCCATGGTGTGGTGATAGCTATAAAGAATATAGCAACTGACTTCTTCCCTGAACAGGTGGTCGATGCCAGTGGCTGCATTGTGTTGCCGGGCCTGGTGGACTTGGCGGTTCGCTTGCGTGAGCCTGGGCATGAGCACGAAGGCATGCTGGCATCCGAGATGGCGGCCGCAGTGGCCGGCGGGGTCACCAGTGTGGTCTGCCCGCCCGACACCGAGCCGGTGCTCGATGAAGCCGGACTGGTCGAAATGTTGCGTTATCGCGCTGAGCGGTTGCGCAGGGCGCGGGTATTTCCGCTGGGTGCGCTGACGCGCAACCTGGAGGGTGAAGTTCTAACCGAAATGTTGCAACTCACGCAGGCCGGTTGCGTCGGCTTTAGCCAGGCGGAGGTGCCTCTGGCCAATACCCAGGTGCTCCAGCGCGCAATGCAATACGCCAGCACCTACGGTTATACGGTCTGGCTAAGGCCCCAGGAATTGCACCTGGGCAAAGGGGTGGCTGCCAGTGGTGCATTGGCTACGCGCATGGGGCTGAGTGGCGTGCCGGTCGCCGCGGAGACGATTGCGCTGCATACCATTTTTGAGTTGGTACGCGCTACAGGTGCACGCGTGCACCTGTGCCGAATCAGCAGTGCGGCCGGGGTTGCACTGGTGCGCCAGGCGAAGGCAGAGGGTTTGCCAGTGAGTTGCGATGTCAGCATTAACTCCCTGTATTTCACCGATGTTGACATTGGCTACTTTGATAGTCGCATGCGCCTGAACCCTCCCTTGCGCCAGCAGCGCGATCGGGATGCGCTGCGTGCCGGACTGGCCGATGGCTGCATCGATGCGCTGGTCTCTGACCACACACCGGTGGACGAGGATGCGAAGGCGTTACCCTTTGCCGAAGCCGAGCCCGGTGCGACGGGGCTGGAACTGCTGCTCAGCGTGGCGCTGAAATGGTCGCAAGAGTACGGAGTTGGCTTGGCTGATGCGCTGGCCGCCGTCACCTGCCGGCCAGCTAGCGTACTCGCCAACGGGTTGGGCGGCGCGGGGCGGCTTGCTGTGGGCGGCATCGCGGACATCGTGGTGTTCGATCCGGCAGCGGCCTGGAAAGTGGAACCGGCGGCGTTGCGCAGCCAGGGCCGGCACACTCCGTTTGGTGGTTACGAACTTCCTGGGCGGGTTCGCACTACGTTGGTGGGTGGACATTTCGCTTACCGATCTCAGTAACAGACTTCCGAGGGTCAGTGCGGCCCGCAAGTGCGTGCAACGCATTTTGCCGCGCATGTGACAAACATGGTGAAAACCCTTGGTATCTTGGCGGCTGAAACTCGTAACATGTTTCAGCTGGTTCAAAACTAACTACAGGAGACAATCCATGATCGACAGCAATACCTCTCGTCGCCGCAATCTTCTCAAGGGTGCGGTAGTCGCCGCCGGTGCGATATCCGCGCCCATGCTCGCCAAGGCACAGGTTGGACCGATTTCCATGCGCTGGCAAAGTACCTGGCCATCCAAGGACATCTTCCACGAGTACGCGCTTGACTTTGCCAAGAAGGTCAATGACATGACTGGCGGTGACTTGAAGATTGAAGTACTGCCAGCCGGTGCCGTGGTGCCCGCGTTCGGCTTGCTCGAAGCGGTTACCAAAGGAACGCTCGACGGTGGCCACGGGGTTTTAGGGTATCACTATGGCAAGCAAAATGCGCTGGCATTGTGGAATTCTGGCCCGGCGTTTGGCATGGATGCCAATATGTTGCTGGCCTGGCACAAGTATGGTGGCGGGCACGAATTGCTGGCCAAACTCTACGCCTCCATTGGAATGAACGTGATGTCGTTCCTGTATGGCCCGATGGCCACGCAACCGCTGGGCTGGTTCAAGAAACCGATCACCAAGACCGAGGATTTCAAGGGCCTGAAGTTCCGCACCAACGGGTTGGCTATTGATTTGTTCACAGCCATGGGGGCGGCGGTCAATGCGCTGCCGGGTGGTGAAATCGTGCCAGCCATGGACCGCGGACTGCTTGATGGCGCCGAGTTCAACAACGCGACTTCGGACCGGGTGCTCGGATTCCCGGATGTCTCGAAGACCTGTATGCTGCAGAGCTACCATCAAAGCGCCGAGACCTTCGAGATCATGTTTAACAAGCCAAAGTACGATGCGTTGCCCGCCAAGATGAAGGCCATCATCGCCGGTGCCGTCGAAGCAGCCTCGGCCGACATGTCGTGGAAAGCCATTGACCGCTATTCGAAGGACTACATCGAACTGCAGACCAAGGACAAGGTCAAGTTCTACAAAACGCCTGATGCAATTTTGCAGGCGCAACTGACTTTGTGGGATGAGATTTTGACGAAAAAGTCGGCAGAAAATCCACTCTTCAAGGAAATCGTTGAATCGCAATTGGCTTTCGCCGAACGCGCTGTCAAATGGGAACAGGATACCGTCATCAGTCGGCGTATGGCGGCAAACCATTTCTTCGGAGCGAAAAAGGCTGCCCCCGGCAAGGCTTGAGAAGTTATTGGTGTTGGTCGGCCATCCGGGCCGCGACTCGGATGGCTGTTTTTTTAGGTAGGCCTTGCCATGCAAAAATTGCTATTGACGATCGACCGGATCAGCACGTTTGTCGGCCAGACGTTTTCCTGGTTGATCGTCGTCCTTACCCTCATGATTTCCTGGGAGGTGTTCTCGCGCTATGCGCTGGACAACCCCCACCCCTGGGCCTTTGACGTCATGATCATGCTCTATGGCACGGTATTCATGATGGCCGGTGCCTATACGCTGTCCAAGAACGGCCATGTACGCGGTGACGTACTTTACGGTTTTTTTCCGCCGCGTCTGCAAGCCGGGCTGGATCTGGCCCTGTACATTCTTTTCTTCATTCCGGGCGTGTTTGCGCTGGCCTGGGCGGGCTACAACTTCGCGGCAGATTCCTGGGTAATCAACGAGCATTCGAACGTCACCGCCAATGGCCCACCGGTTTATCCATTCAAGACGGTGTTGCCAATTGCAGGTGCCTTCTTGCTGGTCCAAGGTGTTGTCGAAATCATCCGTTGTGTGATCTGTCTGCAGACCGGCGAGTGGCCCAAGCGTATTGACGATGTAGAGGAAGTCGACGTCGACAAGCTTAAAGAAATGGTCCATGTGAAGGACGAGGACATCGCCAAACTCGATGCCTTTGTCATCCACGCCCAGGAGAGCAAGCCATGAGAAAAGAAGTCTGGTTCGGGCTCATCATCATGGCCGCCGTGGTACTGAC
>CAIPGC010000061.1 GCA_903864505.1 uncultured beta proteobacterium
CGCCAACATCCACGCCAAGCAAGAACGCATTGCAGCTGGCAGCGGCGAGCAAATGCGCAAGCCGGGCACCAAGGGTGCACCGACCGCAGAGGCTTTCCGCCAATCAGCCAAGACCGCCAAGCCTGGCATCATTCGCAAAGCGATGAAGGATTGACATGGGAAAGAAAACCGGAGCCACTCGATTGGCCGAACTAGCAGGTGCGCCGCCCAGGCTCGCGTCCGTTGAGGACCTTGAGGCTGCTGGCCCTGCCGCTTCCCGCAGACACGCAAAGCAGACCGCGAGCAAGAAGCCTATGGGCATCAACCTCAAGGCGGTGGCCGAAGCATTGAAGGAAGCGGGCATGGACCCGGCAGTCGAGATGATCAACATCTTGAAACGTCAGGTGCCAGTACGCGATGCGAATGGCAAGCCGCGCATTGATCCTGAAACCAAGAAGCCAATGATGGTTGATGCCATCGACGCAGACACCAAGCTGCGCGTGCTCAACGAGATGCTGCAATACACGCAACCAAAGCTCAAGTCTGTCGAGATGAAAGTCTCCGGCAACCTGGAGCTCACGACTGAGCAGATCGACAACCGATTGGCCATGATGCTGTCAAAGGCTGCACGCAAATGAAGATTGACGACCTCGACCTTTCGAAACTTGATCTGTCATTGCTCAATCACGAAGAGAAGCTCGAAGTCTACGAACTGCTGCGCATTCGCGATGTCCGCGCCAAGCGCAATCGCCTGGCCACCTACAAGCCATACGCCAAGCAGGTCGATTTCCACACAGCTGGCGCGTCATTCCGTGAACGTCTTTTCATGGCCGGCAATCAGTTGGGCAAGACGTGGGCCGGTGCATTCGAGACCGCGATGCACCTGACTGGCCGTTACCCCGCCTGGTGGAAGGGCACCCGATTCCCTTACGCGATTCGCGCAATGGTTGGGTCCGAATCAGCTGAACTGACACGCAAAGGCGTGCAGCGTTTGCTGCTTGGCCCGCCTGAAGTTCGCGACGAATGGGGCACTGGATCAATCCCGCATGAGTGCATCCGCGACACCAGCATGAAGCAAGGCGTGCCGGACGCAGTGTCCAGCATCGTCGTGCGTCATGACTGTGGCGAGGATTCGGTCATTCAGTTCAACTCATACGACCAGGGTCGCACCAAGTGGCAGGCCGACACGGTCAACTGGGTATGGTTCGATGAGGAGCCACCACTAGGGGTTTACTCTGAGGGCCTGACCCGCACGCAAGCTGTTGGCGGTCAGGTGTGCGTGACCTTCACGCCATTGCTGGGCATGTCCGATGTGGTCAAGCGTTATCTGGTCGACAAGCCAGCAGGCACCAACGTCACCAACATGACGATCTACGATGCTGAGCACTACTCGCAAGAGCAGCGAGAAGCCATCATCGACGCGTACCCTGAGCACGAACGCGAAGCACGGGCAAAGGGCATTCCTATCCTGGGCAGCGGGCGTATCTTCCCGGTTGCCGAAGAGGCAATCAAGGTACGAGCTTTCCCTGTCCCGCCGCATTGGCCGCGCATCACCGGCATCGACTTCGGTGTGGACCACCCGACCGCTGTTGTCTGGCTGGCATGGGACCGAGACAGCGACACGATCTACGTCACTGACTGCTACCGCAAGAGTGAGCCTGGCATCGGTGGCCACGCCATGGCCGTTCGGGCCAGGGGCGATTGGGTGCCCATGGCCTGGCCGCATGATGGCTTGCAGCGTGACAAGGGCGGGTCGGGTGAGCAGCTGGCCAAGCAGTACCGCGACCAGGGATTGAACCTGTTGAAGGACAGAGCTACATTCGAGGATGGCAGCAACGGCGTGGAGGCCGGACTATCTGAGATGCTGACACGCATGCAGACCATGCGCCTTCGTGTGTTCTCACACCTGGAAGATTGGTTCGAGGAGTTCCGCTTGTATCACCGCAAAGACGGCCTGGTCGTCAAGCAGGCCGATGATTTGCTGTCAGCCACACGTTACGCCGTCATGATGCGCCGGTTCGCCAAGACTCAGGAAGAAGCCGAAGTCCGCATTCGTGGCAACAAGATTCCCAACATCACGCCATTCGGCGTGTTCGACCCTGTGACTGGATACTGACATGGACCAACCTTACAACATGAATCAAATGCCGCAGCGACAACAGCAACCGATGCAAGCGCCGCAAGACACGCCGCCTGCACAAGCTAATGTGGCCGCGATGAGCCAGACCGCTGCACGCAATGCTGCTATGCAAAGCGGCAAGTCTCAAATTGCACCGCTGGCCAGCAAAGAAGTTATGCCGCGCCCACCCACATTGCAGCCAATTCCAAGCGGCGCAATGGGTGGCCAAGCAGTCAAGACGGGCATCAACCCCGAGAATCGCAATATCAATCAAACCATGGGCACGGGCATCATTGCTGCCCAGATGAACCGCCCAGCCTGATAGGACAAACACATGAAGCCCCAACAAATTGAGGTAGAAGTAGAAGTCGCCGATCCAGAGATGGAGCGCGAGCGCACGCAGGAAAGGCTTCAAGCGTTTGGCCAATCCATGGCTAACCAGCGTGACGAATGGATTCGTGCCCGCTACAGCTATGGTGTCGATAAGCGTTGGATTGAAGACGAAGATCAGTACAACGCCAAGGACAACATCGCCAAGCAGGCCAGCCAGATGATGACTTCAGTGGAGCAGGGTTATCCGGTTACCACGCAAATGGCCAAGCCCCACCGTTCGACCGTCTACATTGGCTTGACCAGGCAGAAGACCAATGCAGCCGAGGCACGCATCTCCGACATTCTGTTGCCCACCGACGACCGCAATTGGGGCATCAAGCCCACACCGAAACCCAAGCTCATGGCCATGAGCCGTGATACCCAGATGGCCGGGGACAAAGAGACCGGCCAGCCGCTGATGCACCCAGAGACTGGCCAGCCCTTGGCCATGCGCGACATTGCCCGCGCTGCCATGCAAACCGCACGCGAAAAGTCAGACGCTATGCAGCTGGAGATTGAAGACCAACTGGTCGAGTGCGACTACAACGGCGAGCTGCGCAAAGTGATTCACAACGCGGCCCGCCTGGGCACCGGTGTGATCAAGGGGCCAATCGTCACCAACCGCACGCGCAAAGCCTGGCAGCCATACAAGGACATGGAAGGCAACACGATCCACCAGTTGGACATCGTGACCGAAGTGACACCCGCGTCATTCAGCATTGACCCTCGCAACGTCTGGGCCGACCCAGGCTGTGGCGAATCAATCCACAACGGCAAAGGCATCTACGAGCGTGAGCAGATGACCAGCCGCCAGGTTCGTGACCTGGCCAAGCAGCCCGGCTACATGAAGGAACAGATTCGCAAGGTGCTGGAAGAGGGGCCAAAGAAGTCGGTCACATTCCAGGAACTGAAAGACGACGACCAACGCGACATTGCACGCGACGTTTACGAGATGTGGAGCTACTGGGGAGAAGTCGATCACGACGACCTGGAAGCAGCAGGCATTAAGCTGGGTGAGAAGGACGAGCTCCGCGCGGTCAGTGCATGCGTCGTGATGATCAACAGCACGATCGTTAAGGCATACCTTAACCCACTTGAAGGCGGCGAGCTGCCATACGACTTCTATGTCTGGGAGCGTGTGGCCGACAGCGTGTGGGGTTATGGTATTCCCTACCTCATGCGTGCACAGCAGAAGGTCCTCAACGCTGCATGGCGGCAGATGATGGACAACGCCGGTGTGTCCAGCGGTCCGCAGATCATCGTCAAGGCCGGGGCCATTCAGCCAGCTGACAAGCAGTGGCAAATCAGCGCACGCAAGATATGGTTTGCTACCGATGAGGTGGACGACGTGCGCAAGGCATTCACCGCCGTGGAATTCAACAGCCACCAGGTTGAGCTGTCAGGCATCATCAAGATGGCCATGGAGCTGGCCGACATGGAGACCGGCGTGCCGGTCATCATGCAAGGCGAGAAGGGTGCAGCACCTGACACTGTTGGCGGCATGCAGATGTTGATGAACAGTGCCAACGTGGTATTGCGCCGACTGGTTAAGCAGTTCGATGACATGGTCACGCGTCCGCACATCCGCCGGTATTACGACTACAACATGATGTACAACGAGGACGAAGAGATCAAGGGCGACTTCAGCATCGACGCTCGCGGCTCATCGGCTTTGCTGATCCGTGACATCCAAAACCAGGCATTCCTAAACCTGTTGGCCGCTGGCGCAAACCCGGTTTATGGCATTTACTTGGACACCCAGAAGCTGTTCGAGAAAGCCCTTCAGGCTCAGCACATCGATCCCAAAGAGGTGTTCAAGTCGGAAGACGAGCTGGAGAAAATCAAAGAGCAGCAGAAGAACCCGCAGCAAGCACCGCCCGATCCAGCCCTGGCCGTGGCTCAGTTGCGTGGCCAGATCGAAATGCAAAAGGCCCAGGCCCAGAACCAGGGCGACCTGGCCGAGTTGCAGGTACGCCAATCAATTGCCCAGCAAGATGGCCAATTGCGCATGGCCGAGATGCAGCTCACGCGCGAGATCGAGATGCTGAAGATGGCCAACACCCAGAACCTGACACTCGAACAGATCAAGGCCAAGCTGGCCGACACGGCAATGCGCGAACGCGGCAAGAAAGAGCTGTACGCGGCAGAAGCAAATTTGAAAATGACCACCGGTCAAGGCATCTAAACCTGAAAGGAAATTACCATGGCATCAATCAGCGCAACCGTCAGCCGCGACACGGCTCCCGGCGCAATCATCGTCACTTGGGCATTAGGCATTGCAGACACCGGCCTGCCCTACCAGCTCAGCTCCGCATCGGATTTGACCTGCCACACGTTTGGCACGTTTGGTTCGGCCACCATCACTTGGCAAGGTTCAAGTGACGGCACCAACTGGCACGCCATGACCCAAAAGGGCGGCACGGCCAACATGGCTTACACCACCACTGGCAACCACTCGCCCAACGAAATGCCCCCGTTCATTCGGCCCATCTCCGCAGGCGGTACAGGCACCGCGATCACCGCGTCTTTGTGCATCTTTCCACGTTGGTCCAAGAACCAATTCTGACCACTTGCGCACAGCCCCCTGCCTGGCATAGAATCTGGGCAGGGACCTCGCGTCCAAAAATTACATAGCCAGGCAATGACCTGGCTTTTTTGATGGCATGAACGAATACACCTCCGATACCTGGCACAAACTGCGCAAATGGGCTGAAACAGAGCTCGAACGCGCACGCGTGCGAAACGACGCAGTGGGTCTCTCCGAACACGACACTGCTGCGCTTCGGGGTGAGATCAGGATGCTCAAACGATTTCTCGACTTGCCGCAAGCGGCAACTCGGGGTGTAGTGGTTGAGCCGGATTAACAGTCCCGCACAACCTGTCTGAGTGACCGCCTTCGGGCGGTCTTTTTATTGGAGAGCGAAAAGTGGATCAACAACACCTATCCGAAGAGGAAACGCAGAAACTCTGGAACGAAGAAGCCGCAAAACTTGAAGCCAGTGAGCCATCACCCGCATTCGAGACACAAGGCGTTGCGCCGGTAGACCCGCCGCAAGACCCTCAACCCCAGGACGCTGCGCCAGTTCAAGGACAAGAAGCTGATCCGCTGGCAGGACTTCCAGAACCAGTAAAGCAGGCCCTGGCCCGCATCACGGAATTGGAAACCGCTAACTCTCAACTGCTGCACCACGTAAAGACTGCCGAGGGTCGCGTGGCCGCGATGCAGCGTGAATTCCAGCAGGCACGTCAGGCGCAACAATCCGTTGCACCACAAGACGCGCCTTCGCAGGGAGACATTGCTGCCGCCGCCAAGAACCCCGAGAAGTGGGAGCAGCTCAAGCAGGATTTCCCGGAATGGGCCGGGGCAATGGAAGAGTATGTTGGGGCAAAGCTCAACGGCATGCAAAGCGGTGTTCAGGCCAACCAGGTCGTCGAATACGTGCAAGCACAGCAGGCTGAGCTGAGAAACCAAATGCAAGCTGCCATTGAAGAGGCCCGTGTCGAAGGCAAATACGAAGACTGGAAACAGACGATTAACACATCGGACTTTGCCCAGTGGTTCGCTATTCAGCCGCCCGAGGTGAGAGCCTTGGCCGACAGTCCGCATGGCAGGGACGCGATCAAGATGCTGGACATGTTCAGCAACGTGAGAACGAGACCGGCTTCGGAGATCAGGCAAGAGCGAGGAGCACGTCTCGCCGCAGCCGCGACGACCCGACCTGGCCAGACACCGCCGCCCAAGACATTGGACGACTTGTCGCCAGAAGAACTCTGGAACTACGAGGCCAAGAAGCGCGAAGAACAAAAAGCGCGTCAAGGCTACTGAAAACTTTTTAAAGGAACCAAATCATGGCTATTCAAAATTACGGCACAGTTGCATCACGGAACTTGATCCGTGCCGCACAAGGTATGCTGGAACACGCCCAACCCATCACCGTTTTGGGCGACTTCGGTACTCAGCGCGAAATGCCGCAGAACTCGACAGACACCTTGGTGTTTCGTCGTACTCTGCCTTTCGGCGCATCAACAACAGGCACCACAATCGAGAACTCAACTCGCTACGTTGGCACTCCTGACATCACCGCATCCAACTTCGTGTTGGCTGAGGGCGTGACTCCTAACTCCAACACCATCACGTTCCAGGACGTGACCGTTCAGCTCCAGCAGTACGGTGTGTTGTTCAAGTACAGCTCCAAGACTGAGCAGCTGTATGAAGACGACATCCCCGGCGAGATGGTCAAGCTGACTGGCGAGACCCTGGCTGAGGTGATGGAACTGGTTCGCTACGGCGTGTTGAAGGCTGGCTCCACTGTGATCTACGCAAACGGCTCTAGCCGCTCTGCGATCAACACAGCGATCAGCTTGAATGCAATTCGTAAAGCAGCCCGTACCCTGGAATCAAACCGTTGCCGCCGCGTCACCAGCCGTTTGGCTCCTGGCGTGAACTTCGGTACACGCGCTGTGCAACCTGCCTATGTGGTGTTCTGCCACACTGACGCAGTGAGCGACATTCGTAACCTGCCAGGCTTTACCCGCGTGGAAGAGTACGGTTCATTCAAACCTATTCACGACCGTGAAGTTGGCGCATGTGAAGACTTCCGCTTCGTCAGCTCTCCGCTGTTGAAGTCCTTCGCTGCTGCCGGTGCTTCCGTTGGTTCAAGCGGCATGTTGTCTGTTGGTGCTTCCAACGTCGACGTGTACCCCTTCATCGTTATCGGTGAAGACGCATGGGGCCAAGTCGCATTGAAGGGCATGTCTGCCATCAAGCCTGTGGTGTTGAAAGCATCTCAGACCAACCACGCTAACCCATTGGGCCAATTCGGCTACGTGGGCGCTTCGACCTGGTTTGCTACCGTGCGTTTGAACGACGCATGGATGGCTCGCATCGAAGCCGGTGTGACCGCTCTGTAATGATCAGGGGTGCTGGTTAATCCAGCGCCCCGTCTAACCAAAGGAACACACTATGAGCAATGCAGCTTATTACAGCCTTCTTAACAACGGGGAGTTAACCGGTGACGTGATTGGTGCGGTGGTTGCCACCCCAACAACCGTGATCACAGGTGCGACAACCTGCAACCGCGATGTTCACGCAGGTCGTATGAATGTAATCAATGCAGCCGCAGGTTGTGCAATCACATTGCCCAGCGCGACAGGCACTGGTTCGGTCTATCGATTCATGATCGGTACAACCATCACATCAAACAGCACCACCATCAAGGTGAACAATGCTACTGATGTCATGTCTGGCCGCGCATACGTGATCAGCGACGGCGCAGCTGCGGTACTCGGCTACGCCACTGGTTCTACTGATGACACCATCACCCTCAACGGCACTTCGCTGGGTGGCTATGCTGGTGATGTCATTGAAATCACTGACGCAATTGCCGGTACTTTCCTGGTTGAATTGCACACCAAAGCCACCGGCACGGAAGCAACTCCGTTCTCGGCAACCGTCTCCTAACCTTTTTAAGGAATCTCACCATGTCATATAACATCGCAGAAATTAACAGCGGCTTTGTGTCGCTGACCGCCGCTGGTTTGGCTGAAGGCACCAATGCCAACACGTTCAAAACCACCAACACTTTGACTTTCACCAACAACGGTGTGTTCAAGTCAAAGGCTGGCACTGACAACTTGGCATTCAGCACAGGCACTGCCTTGGCTAACAGCCAGGCTTGTTTGTTCGGCGTGTGGATCAACACCTCCGGCACCATCACGACCACACAAGGTCCTATCGTTGCCGCTGGCGATCCTTGCCCCGTACCCGCCCAGGTTACAGCTAACACCACTTTGGTCGGTTTGATCAAAGTGACCACCAGCTCAGCAGCCACCTTTACCCCTGGCAGCACTGACCTCAGCGCAACAGGCATCACCGGTGCCTATTACGACTGCATGGTCATGCCTGGCTCGGCCCTGTAAGTTGTCATCCTCTTCCTAGAAGAGTTTATGCAGACCGCCTTCGGGTGGTCTGCTTTTTGGATTTTTAACCCCCTGGAGAATAAAGATGGCAAGTAAGAAAAACACCGTCCAAGGAATGGAAATCATTGACGATGAGCCGGTCATTGAGACCGTTGCCGAATCGCGTGATTTCAGCAAGCTCGCAGCCGATGAGGCTTTCATGAACGAGCTGGTAACCGTCATGGTCCATTCGACCACTGATGAGAATCAACCCAACCATGTCGTTGTCAATTGCAACGGCATGAATCAACCCCTGATCCGGGGTGTGCCCACAACCGTGAAGCGCAAGTATGTCGAAATCTTGGCCCGCATGAAAGAGACCAAGTACACCCAGGTGACGCGCAATCCTTCTGCGCCTGACCAGATCGACATGGTTGCACGCCACGGTTTGAGCTATCCCTTTGACCTGGTGGAAGACAAGAACCCCCGTGGCCGTGCATGGCTGCAAAACGTCTTGGCTGAAGCAGCCTAATAGGGTCCGCGCATGAACCTCCTTCAACTTGTCAACCAAGCCCGTGTCGAATGCGGCGTGTCTGGCCCTGCGCTTTCAACAGCCCAGAGCCAAACCGGCGAATCCGGTCGCATGGTATCTTGGGTGCAGCAGGCTTGGATTGACATCCAGACCAGCAAAGAAGATTGGTTGTTCTTGCGTCAACCTTTGACGTTCAATACGACTGGGGGTCAGTGGCAATACAGCGCCACTGATGCCGGTCTTACTGATTTTGGCAACTGGAAGCGGGACAGTTTCCGCTGTTCCAGTGTTGGCCAAAGCTACAAAGACGAGCAGCTGATGAACTACATGGACTGGACTACGTTCAGAAACCTGTATCGCTACGCCAATATGCGCAACACGACCGCACGTCCGGTCGTTGTAGCAATCACACCTGAGAAGGACCTGGCCTTCGGCTCGACTCCCGACCAGGCATACGTGATCGATGCTGAATACTACACACAGCCTGTCAGTATCACGGCTGACAGTGACACTCCGGGTATACCGGCACGATTCCAAATGGCCATTGTCTACCGGGCCATGATGTACTACGCTGGATATGAAGCAGCTCCTGAAGTCCTATCGCGGGGTGACTTCGAGTACCGACGTTTGTACTCGCGAATGGAGATTGACCAGCTGCCGACTATGGTCAGCGGACCACCTTTGGCGTAATCATGGCCACAGGAATGCCCCCCGTCAAATACAGTTTGATCCAGCTGCAAGGCGGACTCGACCTGGTCACCCCGACCTTATCACTACCACCTGGCATTGCCCGTACCGCTGTCAATTTTGAAGTGGCGATCACGGGCGGGTATACCCGCATTGCCGGGTACGAACGGTTCGATGGTAGGCCCAACCCTTCAGACGCTGTTTATAACGCCATTACGGTGGCCAGCGTCAGTGGCTTGGCTGTTGGCGATACGATTACCAACCTGGCAGCCACATCGTCTGCCGTCATCATCGCCATCAACGGCACGTCAGTCATCTACACCAAGGCTGTGAGCGTGTTCACTGCATCTGAGGGCATCTACGTTGGGGGTGTGCTTAAAACAACGGTTACTTCTCTTGGCGCAACCGCCGCCATTTCCAGCTCGCTGTCCAGCCAATACACCTACCTGGCCGCTGAAGCCTATCGATCCGACATTGGCGCTGTGCCAGGGTCGGGATCAATCCTTGGCGTGGCCTACTACAACGGCAACGTGTATGCCTGGCGCAACAACGCCGGGGCTACGGCCATGGCCATCTACAAGTCAACAACCAGCGGCTGGACCTTGGTGCCTTTGGGCTATGAGATGGCTTTTGATACCGGCACAAATCAGTTGTATGAGGGCAACACCATTGTTGGCCAGACAAGTGGGGCAACGGCCACGATCACCCGGGTGGTGTTGAGCTCGGGCACCTGGGCTGCACACACGGCAGCTGGCTACCTCAAATTTGCTTCAGTCACCGGCACGTTCCAGGCTGGCGAGAATCTGCGCATTGGCGCAACAACATACGCCCACGCAACCGCAACCCAAGCGGCCATTACTTTGAATCCTTCTGGCCGGGTCGAGGTTGCCATTGACAACATTAACGGCACGACCCGAATCTATGGCGCAGACGGCGTGAATTACGGATTTGAGTTTGACGGCACGACCTATGTGCGCATTCGCACAGGCATGACAACCGATACGCCAACCCATGTTGCAGTGCACAAGTCTCACCTGTTCTTCAGCTTTGGCGCGTCGGTCCAGTTCTCAGGGATCGCTGATCCATATAGTTGGAGCCCGATCGTTGGCGCAGGCGAGATTGCCCTGAACGCCGCTGTGACTGCGTTTCTGGTTCAGCCAGGCGACCAGTCAACCGGCGCAATGGCCATCTACTCAGACGACAACACGTCGATCCTATACGGCAGCAGCTCGGCCAACTTCCAGCTTGTGTCTTACAACATTGGCACCGGCGCAAAGGCATACAGCTGCCAAAACATCAACGTGAGCTATTCATTCGACGATCGTGGCGTGATGAACATGGCGACGACCCTGAACTTCGGCAACTTTGATTCAGCGGCTTTAACGCTGAATCTGAGGCCATTCATTGCCGATCGGCGTGACCGGTCTACTGCCAGCGGTGTCAATCGAGAGAAGGGCCAATATCGCATCTTCTTCAACGACGGGTATGGCTTGTATGTCACCCTGGCCAACGGCAGTTTCATGGGTGCCATGCCGGTGCAGTTTCCTAACCCGGTTGCCTGCATGAGCGAAGGCCAACGCGCTGATGGCGCGGAGACGGCGTTCTTTGGTTCGACCAATGGGTTTGTGTACCGGCTGGACGCAGGCACGTCGTTTGACGGGTTTGAGATTGCGGCCAACATGACCCTGGTGTTCAACGCAATCGGCAGTCCACGTTTACTGAAACGATTCCGCAAAGCCTCGCTGGAAATTACCGGCACCAGCTATGCGGACTTCTACTTCAGCTACGACCTGGCCTATGCGACCACTGACATTGGCCAAGCAGCGCAAACTTTGTATGCCAGCAGCTTAGTTTCAAGTTATTGGGATACGTCTTACTGGGACTTTTTTGTGTGGGATGACCGCACCCTTGCGCCTTCTGAGGTTGAGGTCAATGGCACGGGAGAGAACATTGCATTGAAGATTGCATCTAACTCGCCCTACTTTGAGCCATTCACCATCAACAGCGCGATCCTGCACTACACACCGCGAAGAGGACTTCGATGAGCAACAACTACTACACACACGGATCGTTCCCGTCCACTGGTTCGCAGGCCACGTCCGCGTCGATGCGGGCGGAGTTGGACCTGATCACCGCTGGATTTGACAAGCTGCCAACACTGACCAGCAACGCAAACAAGTTTGTCGTCGTCAACAGCCTGGGCACGGCCATGACGGTCACCAGCACGCTGCCTGCGGCCACGGTGACTGACACCGACTTCACGGTCCAGGATAACGCTGACAACACCAAGACATTCCAGTTTGATGGTTCAGCCATTACAACTGGCACACAGCGCATCTACACGATGCCTGATGCAAACACGACCCTGGTAGGTACGGGCGTTACCCAGACGCTGACCAATAAGACATTGACCAGCCCAACCATTAACGGCGGCGCGATCAACAGCGCCTCGGTCGGTGCAACTACGGCAAGCACTGGCGCGTTCACCACGTTGAGCGCCAGCAGCACAGTCTCCGGCACAGGGTTCAGTACATACTTGGCCAGCCCGCCTGCCATTGGCGGCACAGCGGCTGCTGCCGGTTCGTTCACCACGTTAAGCGCCAGCAGCACAGTCTCCGGCACAGGGTTCAGTACATATCTGGCCAGCCCGCCTGCCATTGGCGGCACAGCGGCTGCTGCCGGTACGTTTACAACCGTCACCGCGAACACAAGCGTCACCACGCCCTTTGTCACTTCTGCTGCGGCAACATCGTTGCTTTTAAAGTCAGCGGGCACAACTGCGATCACGATTGATACAAGTCAGAACGTGGGTATAGGTGTTACGCCTGCTGCGTCTAAAGGCACATTGCAAGTTGGCACTATTGGTTATACAGACACAGGCGTTGTTGCTGCGTTTGCATCTAGCGTTGCTGGGTACAACCAGATCGTTTTGCAAAACACCAGCAGCAATGCTGCCGCGTCTACCAACTTCAACGTCTCCAACGACGCAGGCACAGCAAGCACCAATTATGGTGAATTGGGCATCAACTCATCCGCCTTCACGGGCACGGGTTCATTTAGTCAAGCGGGTTACGTATATCTGGCATCGGCTTCTACTGACCTGGTTATCGGGACTTACGCTGCCAAGCCTATTCGTTTTGTTGTCAACAGTGGCGCAACGGATGCTGCCATTATTGACTCCAGCGGCAATATGGGTATAGGTACTGCTTCTCCAGCAGGAAAACTTGATGTTGCTGGTAATTCATATTTAAATGGATTACGTTTAAGCGGCGCAAACACGACTGACACAATTTATCAAGCTACGGGAGATATTGGTGTTTCAGCGGCTAGTGCTTCAAATATTAAGTTCAATACCAACAATTCAGAACGTATGCGTATTAGCCCCACCGGTCTTGTGGGCGTTGGCACTACAGGCGCAACATCAATGCTTCAATCAGCCGGTTCGTCATCGGTATCTGCCTTCAAGACCCCAAACATCGCAGAGGTTGACACCATCTCTGCGACAGCGGCGACTGGCACGATCAACTATGACGTGACCACGCAGTCGGTCCTGTACTACACAACCAATGCAAGCGGTAACTGGACCCTGAACTTCCGGGGTTCAAGCGGCACATCGTTGAACACTTTGATGCAGACCGGCGAGTCTATCTCTGCGACTTTCTTGGTGGCCCAGGGTTCAACTGCTTACTACAACTCTGTTGTTCAAATCGACGGTACGACCGTCACGCCGAAGTGGCAAGGCGGTTCTGCGCCAACGTCTGGCAATGCAAGCTCGACCGATTGCTACACTTATGTAATCCAAAAAACAGCAAGCGCAACATACGTTGTGTTGGCTTCTTTAACCAAGTTTGCATAATGCCACGTTTATCCAAAATCGGAGCCGCAGCACTTGCCGCCTTTGGGTGGACAGGCATATCAACTGTTTCGGTTACATACCTTGTAGTGGCTGGTGGCGCTGGTGGTCCAGGCTCTGGCGGTGCTGGCGGTGGTGCAGGTGGACTATTAACAGGCACAACATCATTAGATATAGCTTCGTCTTACGCCATTACTGTTGGCGCTGGCGGGGCAACAGGAAATCCTGCGACCGCAGGCGGTAACTCAATTCTTTCTACTATTACTGCAATTGGCGGCGGACCCGGCGGATGGGGCGGTCAAGGCGCTGGAACTGCTGGTGGCTCAGGCGGTGGTGGAGCATGGTTAGACCCCAACCCATCTTCTGGCGGTGCAGGAACATCAGGCCAGGGTAATGCTGGCGGTACAGGTTATTACAACGTAACAGGCAATCCGGATGCTGGTGCTGGTGGTGGTGGTGCTGGGGCTGTTGGCGGCAACGCTTCAAACGCACAAGGCGGCACTGGAGGCAACGGCTCTGCATCGTCTATATCTGGCACTTCTGTAACCTATGCGGGCGGCGGCGGCGGAGCCGCTAACGTGACTGGAAGTGGCGGTGCTGGAGGGACTGGCGGTGGTGGGGCTGGCGGTAATTCAGGCAGCACAAATGGTACTGCTGGAACGCCTAATTTAGGGGGTGGAGGCGGTGGTGGCCCTGCCAGTAGATCGGGCGGCAAAGGCGGCTCAGGCATCGTCATCATTTCATACCCCGCCCCACAACAATTTGGTGGTGGAGTAGTCACTACAAGTGGCTCAAACATCATTCACACATTCACGACTTCTGGCACTCTTCGCCCATTGAATTCGCTGACTGCGTCATACCTGATTGTTGCTGGTGGCGGCGGTGGCGGCGGTGGTTACCCAACAATCACCACTGGCGGCGGTGGTGGTGCTGGTGGCTATCAAACTGGCTCAGGCTTGACCATCGACCCCAACTCAACATATCTTGTGACTGTGGGCGCAGGTGGCACGGCAGGAACGGGTGGTTCAGGTGGCTCAAATGGTGGTGCAGGAGGTTCATCTGCATTCTCAATGGTCACAACCACATCTGTCGGTGGTGGCTATGGAGCATGGAACCAACAGGTCGGCGGTAACGGTGGTTCTGGCGGCGGCGCATCTGGCCCAACTGGAACAAGCCCTGCATCTTATGCTGGCGGTATTGCAACATCTGGTCAAGGTAACGCTGGTGGAGCGGCAACCCGGTTTGGTGGCGCAGGTGGCGGTGGCGCAGGGGCTGTAGGTATCACGTCTGGTGTTGGTGGTATTGGCCTGACTTCATCAATCAGCGGAACATCCACCTACTATGCAGGCGGTGGTGGCACTGCGGGTGCTTTAGGTGGTCTTGGCGGTGGAGGTCAAGGCTCAGATTACCCAGCGGCAACAGTCGCCGCAGGTGCAGGAACAGCAAACACAGGAGGTGGCGGTGGTGCTGGCGGCAACCCATCAACTGCTGGCGCACAAGGCGGTTCTGGTGTAGTCATCATCAGCTATGCTGGTGCTACCCAACTCATGGCTGGTGGCACTGTAACCATCTCTGGCGGCAATGTCATCCACACATTCACATCAACTGGATACTTGGCTCCATTGAAGTATGTGAACAACTCTTTGCGTTTCCGTTCAAGTGCATCAGCATATTTGTCCCGGACTCCAAGCGTTGCGTCCAATCGTCAAAAGTGGACTTGGAGCGGATGGGTAAAGCGGGGGTCTTTATCCTCAGCAACTCAAGTTCTTTTTGGGGCAGGGCAAAATTCAACTACTGGTATCAACTTTGGCTTTTTAAACACTGATGCCTTTTTTTACAGCATTAACGCAGTTGGCACATGGTCAACAACTGCGCTGTATCGTGACCCTGCCGCTTGGTATCACGTTGTTTTTGCTTTTGACTCCACACAAGCCACGCAAGCAAATCGGTCTATTGTTTACATAAACGGTGTCAACATTGTTTTTTCTTCAAACGGTGTTGTTCTTAACAATAACTACGATGTAAACAACAACATCCTTCAATACCATGGCCAAACTGGTGTTGGCGGTACTCCTCAGTACCTTGATGGCTATCTTGCTGAAGTCAACTTTGTTGACGGTCAACAGTTAACTCCAAACAGCTTTGGCACGTTCAACTCATATGGTGTATGGCAACCCATCACCTATGGTGGTTCGTATGGCACAAACGGCTTCTACTTGCCGTTCCCCAACAACTCCACAGGAAGCACCACATCAGCAAGCTATCTTGTTGTTGCTGGTGCTGGCGGTGGTGGTGGAGCCGTCAACGACTACACGGTCGGTGGAGGCGGTGGTGCTGGCGGCTTGTTAACTGGCACTGCCGCACTCAGCAATACGCTTTCCTATGTGGTCACAGTGGGCGCTGGAGCCACAGGCGGAACATACAACGCCTTGGGCGCACAGGGATCAAACTCATCGCTTGGTAGTGTTGCGGTTGCAATTGGTGGTGGCGCTGGTAGTGCGGTCAATACAGCGGCGGCAAGCTCAGGCGGTAGCGGGGGTGGTGGTGGTGGCTCCGCAACGCCTGCGGGTGGCGCTGGTACTTCAGGACAGGGTAACGCTGGTGGCAGCGGCATAGTCTTTGTTTCTGGTAATAGCCCTAAGTACGCCGGTGGTGGCGGTGGCGCGGGTGCTGTAGGTGTTACCGGCTCTGGTTCGGCTGGCGGTGCTGGTGGTATCGGTGTTCAATCTTCCATCAGCGGCACAGCCACGTATTACGCAGGTGGCGGCGGTGGGGCAGGAAGTGGTTCGGGTGGTGCTGGCGGTTCGGGTGGCGGTGCTAGTTCAGGGCCATACAACGTCGCAGGCGTAGCAGGAACAGTAAACACTGGAGGTGGCGGTAGTGGCGGTGCTAACAATAATGCGGTAGGAAGCCAAGTTGGTGGCGCTGGTGGTTCTGGTATTGTTATCGTGTCTTACGCTGGCGCACAACGCTACACAGGCGGTACCGTTACCTCTGTCGGTGGCAACACAATCCACACATTCACTTCGTCTGGCGTGTTGACTTCAATCTTTAATGATTTCAGCCCCAACGGAAACAACTGGACTGGCAACAACTTCAACGTGACCACCACAACAGCCACGACCTACGACAGCATGACCGATGTACCCACACTGACAAGTGCGACAGCGGCGAACTACGCAACATGGAACCCGCTTACTGCTGGTGGTTTGGTCACATTTTCAGAAGCAAATTTGAAAGCGTTGTCCACTAGCGCATCAGCACCGTTCAATATTGAAACAACCATGAAAACCTCAACAGGTAAGTGGTATGCCGAAGTAACGGTGGCGGCTGGCGCTTCGAGTCCATCGTTTGGTATTGGAAACAACCCAGCCACATCCGCTTCAAATACAGACCAGTTTGCCTGCTATCGAGTCAATGCAACATACGTCACAAGCGGCATGGGCGCATCTTCATCAGGCACACCAGCTACATTCACAACAAACGATGTGATTGGTATTGCATTTGACGCAAATGCAGGAACATTGGTGTTTTACAAAAACGGCGTTTTGCAGGCTGGTGGATTCACTGGAATAACTGCTGGTAATTATTCATTCATTGCTCGCAAAGACTCTGCAAGCGGTGATGGCGGCTTCCTCAATTGCGGTCAACGTCCATTCGTCTACACCCCGCCCACAGGCTTCGTTGCCTTGAACACATTCAACCTATAAGGAACAACAATGCCAACAACATATGCAATTCCTGATGGTCGTACTGTGATGGCGGCTACAACTTACACGGGTACTGGAGCCGCCGCATCAGTTAGCAATGCTGTTAATGGTGTTTCTTTCCAGCCCGATTTTGTGTGGGTTAAAAACCGAACAACCGCTTACTCGCATTTATTGGCAGACAGCGTTCGTGGCACAACAAAATATATTGTTTCTAGCTCCAATGGCGGTGAAGTCACCGACGCAAATAGCGTTACCGCATTTAATGCCAATGGCTTTAGTGTTGGAACGTTGGTTGACATCAACGCCAGTGGAAACGCAATTGTTGGCTGGCAATGGAACGCTGGCGGCTCAACAGTAACCAACACCACTGGTTCTATTTCAGCGCAGGTAAGAGCAAATGCCACCGCTGGATTTAGCATAGCGACATATACAGGAACAGGCGCAAACGCCACTGTGGGTCATGGCTTAGGCGTTGCCCCTCAAATGATTTTGGTAAAAAAGCGCAGTGCTGTTCAGGCTTGGTCTGTATTTCACGCCTCTATTCCAAACACTCAATATTTGGTGTTGAATACCACTGCCGCTGTCGCCACGTTGGCATCAATGTGGAACAGTACATCCCCCACAACTTCGGTGTTTAGCGTAGGTACTGACGGCAACGTCAACACAAGCGCCGCAACCTATGTCGCCTATTGCTTTGCCCCAGTAGCTGGATACTCTGCATTTGGTAGCTACACAGGCAATGCAAGTACAGATGGGCCTTTTGTGTATTTGGGATTTAGGCCACGGTTTATATTGGTCAAGCGCACAGACTCGACTGGCAGTTGGCATATGCTTGATACATCCAGAAGCACATACAACGTAATGATGAACGAGTTATATGCAGAAAGCTCTTCCGCAGAAGTAGCTACTTCAGCGGATTTTGATTTTCTATCTAACGGATTTAAATTACGAGTAACAGCAATACAACTCAATGCCAGCGGAGGAACATATGTTTATGCTTGCTTCGCCGAAAATCCATTTAAGTATGCTAACGCTCGATAAGGAGAAAACATGAGTCATTTTGCAAAAGTAGAAAACGGCATCGTCACTCAGGTGATTGTTGCTGAACAGGACTTCATCGACACTGGTGCAGTCGGTCACGGTTGGATTCAAACCAGCTACAACACGTTGGGCAACCAACACCCAGAAGGTCGCCCATTGCGTGGCAACTATGCTGGAATCGGCTACACCTACGACGACGTGAACGATGTTTTCATTGCCCCTAAGCCTTTTGACAGTTGGATTCTGAATACATCCTCATGGTTGTGGGAAGCCCCGACACCTATGCCAACAGAAGGTGGCCCATACGTATGGAATGAGTCCACCTTATCTTGGGATGTGGTGGCGTAATGGACAACAACCTCGAAAAAGACTTTGCCGTGCATGAAGCGATTTGCGCTCAACGCTACGAAGCCATCGAAGCAAAACTGGAAGCTGGCAGACAACGCATGCGAATGATAGAGATTCAACTCTATATCGTGATCGGCGCTATCTTGTTTGGCCCAGGGGTCGCTGCCGACATCGTGAAGAAACTGTTGGGGCTGTAACGATGTGGACCCCATATCGCTGTGCCTCCTTGCCGCCGGGCTAGTTAAGCAAATCCAGGCTGGGTGCGACCTTTATCGTGAGGCGAAAACCCAGTTCATCCAGGTAAAGAAAACGGCAGACGAGGTCATAGCGATCGGTAAAGAAGCCCAGGGTTTCTTTACCAAGTTGGTTCAGTTTTTTAGCCCTGCGCCAGCAAAGCCTTCCAGTCCTGCTGCGAGCAAGCCCGCAGCAAAGAAAAAAGAAAAGTTTGTCGAAGTCGACGAGCAGCAAATCCTCAACGATGTCGTAGCCCGGCTCATCGAGTTCTTCCACATCCAAGAACAGCTCGCGGCCCACATACGCGAAGAGGAAGAAAAGTCACGAACTGTGTACGACCCCAACGCCAACCTGATGGAAGCGGCGATCAAGAGGGTCAGGGCGCAGGACCAAATGGACCAGCTTGTTGTCACCATAAGAGAGGCGATGACCTGGAACGCTCCGCCGGAACTTGGTGCCCTGTACAGCAAGGTATTCGAGATGCGTGAAATTGTTGGTGCTGAACAGGAGGCTGCCAGGCTGGCGCAAGAATCAATTGCTAAAAGGAAACGATGGCAACGTCAGCAAAGAGAGGCGGACCGCAATCTAAAAATCGGAGCCAGCCTCCTGACTTTGGCTCTTATCGGATACCTGTGGATGTGGCTCCTGTGGGTCCAACACGCGAGGACACTTTGATGGGCGTACTGGGTTGGGTTATTGCTGTGATTCTTGTGGCGTTCATGTTGCCCTTGCTTGGCTTTTTGTATCTGGACATTTTGGAAGCTAAGCATGAAACAAAAGCTCAACTGGAGCAGGTCCAAAAACTTAGACGCGAAATTGAAAAACAACAGCGGGACAATCGAAAGACAAATGAGTTTTCCGACAACCCACTTTTTGACCGAAGGAGTAAGCGTGAACATTTTTGAAATCTGGATTTTGTCGATCATGGTGGTCCTACTGTTTGGATGCGAAGACCACTTCCGCTATCCATGCCAGGACCCAAAGAACTGGGCAGCCGCTGAATGCAAACCGCCGATCTGTACGGCCACTGGCACCTGCCCTGAACAGCTTGTTAAACCTGAACCGGAGAAGAAGTAATGCCGACAGTCGTAATGAATCAAAAGCAACGCATGGCCGTTGAAGAGATCGAAGTCCGAGTCTGGGCGTTCGTGATCACCGCCCTGGTCCTGATCCTGCTTGGATCAATGGCCATGTTCCTCTACAGTGTCAGCTTCGTGACCCAGCCCATGGCTGGCATGGCACCCATCGACAAGGTGTACACGCAGCAAATCAGCACGATCATGGTGTTCATCACCGGCGTGCTGGGTGGTGTTGCCGGTCGTTCTGGTGTCAAGGCTGTGGCTAATGCCATTGCCAAGGCCGAGGCAAACGACACTGACGAGCCACCTAAGCCATGAGTATCTTCAACCCCTGGGTGCTGTTAAGCATCATCACCGCCATCCTCACCAGTTTTGGTGGGGGCTATTACAAAGGAAAACATGATGAATCAAATCGCAATCAAATTGAAGTTGCTCGCCTCAATGCTGAAGCTCGACAGACTGAGCAGCGCATGGGCGAAGTTGCTCGAACGTATTCGGAAACACTGAGGAAATCTCAAAATGCTGCACAAGTTAAAGAAACTAAGTTGCGTGCTGATCTTGCCTCTGGTGAGCGCAAGCTGTTCATTCCTGTCAAAGCCGCCGAGTGTGCCGTACCAGCCGCCGCAGATTCCTCCACTCCCAGTGGAAATACAGAAACAAGAGCCGAACTTGACGGACGAGTTGCTCAAGCTCTTGTCGATCTCACCAGCCGAGGTGACCAAGCCATCCGCAGTCTCAACACCTGCGTCGACCAATACAACGAAATGAGGACCATGAAATGAACTTATCCGCCAACTTCACTTTGAAAGAACTGACCAAGTCAGACACAGCCACCCGCCTGGGTATCGACAACACGCCCGATGAGGCCACAATCGAAAACCTGAAGACTCTGTGTGAGAACGTCCTCCAGCGCGTGCGCGACCACTTTGGCAAATCGGTGACCGTCAACAGCGGCTACCGCAGCCCTGAGTCCAACGCAGCCGTGGGCGGCAGCAAAACGTCTGACCACTGCAAGGGCCAGGCCGCTGACATCGAAATCGATGGCGTGCCCAACCCTGAGCTGGCCCAGTGGATCATGGATAACTGCGACTACACGCAGCTGATCCTGGAGTTTTACACCCAAGGCCAACCAAGTTCTGGCTGGGTCCACGTCTCCTACGACCCGGACAACCTGAAGAAACAAGAGCTGACTGCCGTCAAGGTGGCGGGCAAAACTCAGTATTTACCAGGATTGCAAGCGTAGCTTGCGCCCAGCATGCCTATGGCATAAAATCTTTGTAGGGACCTCACGTCCGCAAAAAGCCGCTTTTGAGCGGCTTTTTCTTTTGGAGTACACATGGCAACAGCAGCAGCAAATCCCTTCGACATTCAGACCGGGACAGCCACGACCGACGCTTCCGGCACCCAGGCTGCCCAAACAGCGGCGCTGACCCCGGGCACAGCCACGTCTGCTGCGCAATTCAACCCCCAGACCACAGCCGTCGACAAGGCGACTGAGACCACCTCTGGCCAGCTGCAAGGCATCATGGCCGAAGACAGCCCGCTGATGCAGCAGGCACGCACACAGGCGCAACAGGGCATGGCTTCCCGGGGCTTGCTCAACAGCTCCATGGCCCAGGGTGCAGGCGTGTCGGCCATGCTGGAGAAAGCCATTCCAATCGCGGCTTCCGATGCCAGCACGTTCTCACAACGGACCTTGGCCAACCAGAACGCAACCAACACCGCTGGTCAATTTAACGCAGCATCGCAAAATCAGTTTGGCCTTCAAACTGCACAACAGAATTTCACTGGCGCTCAGTCAGCCTTGGATCGTGCACAGCAAGTTGCCCTTACCGATAAAAGCATTACCGCCCAGGCAGCGTTGCAAAAGGCACAGCAAGACTTTGCTGGCGCTCAGGCCGGTCTGGACCGGGCACAGCAAACCGCGTTGCAAACCGGCCAGCAGACTTTTAGTGCTCAACAAGCAGCCCTTGACCGAACCCAAAGAACCGAGTTGCAAAACGATCAACAAGCAGCGGCCCTGGAACAGATCGGGTTTAAGGCTAAGGCTGATTTGCAAAACATCCCGACCGCGTTTGCAGCCAACATTTCCAACACCACCATGAGCGGCGTTAATTCAATCATGGCTGATGGCACGATGACAGCAGATGCTAAGAAGGCAGCCATCACCAACTTGATCACTTATGCCAACGCGCAAGTGGATTGGGCAAACAAGTTTTACAGCGCGGCCATTCCTCCCATTACGCAACCCAAATGATCTACCGTAAAGCCAAGATTCAAGACATACCCGCAATCATCGAGCTTGCGGTTATTTCAGTTTCAAACGATCCATTGCCAGTCAAGATTGACCGGGAAGCGATGGAGAACACGGGCAAGGTTTTGTTAAACCCGGCTCACTTTTTGTGGGTTGCTGAAGATGAAGATGGCAAGATCGTTGCCGCGTTTGCTGCGTGTGTTCAAAAGAGTTTCTGGTTTGAGCGCATGCAGTGTTCGGTGTTGTTGTACTACACGATTGTCAAAGGCGCAGGCATTCAGTTGATCCGCGAATTTGCTAAGTGGGTCAAAAGCAGATCGGGTATCAAGGTGGCAGTTATTTCATTGGAGCCAGGCGTGGATGAGCGCCTGGTTAAGTTTTTCAAACGCGTTGGGTTCTCGCGAGAGTCGCTCAACCTAACTTACGTTCGAGGAGTCTCAGCATGAGCAAAGTAGTTTCAGGCGTTGGCGACGCAATTGGCGGTGTCCTTAAAGGTGCTGTCAGCGTTGTCAAAAGTATTGGCGAAGGCGTTGGCAAAGTTGTTAAATCAATTGCCAGTTCAAACATCGGCAAAGCGATTTTGATCGCTGGTGCAATTTACTTTGGAGGGGCAGCTCTAGCAGGCGGCTACGGTTCTGCCGCAGGGGGTGGATCGTTCTTCACGGGGATGGGGGCTGGAGTGTCGAGCGCGGCATCCAGCCTCTCCAGTGCTTGGACCTCTGCCATGGCCGGTAACTTTGCGGAAGCGGGCTCCACGATTGGCGGTTCTTGGACATCTGCCGCTCAGTCCGGTGCAATGACCAGCCCTGAGTATGCGGCTTATTTAAACCAACCTACCGTGTCGTTAGCAGAATCACCATCTTTAACGGAAGTAGCCCCCAAAGCGCCGCCTACTTATGATGAACAACTTAAATTTCTTGATGAGATTGGGGCCACGCCCGGTGAGGTCGCCAACGTGTCGGCGGAACAAGCCGAACAGATTAGAAACGCAACAGGATACAACCCCGATTTGCCTGCTAACGCGCAACAACATTTATTGAATTCACCG
>CAIPGC010000062.1 GCA_903864505.1 uncultured beta proteobacterium
ATTCTGATTGTTGAAGACAATGATGAAGCCCGGAAGATGCTATCCGTCGCGTTGAAGCGGCCTACACACACCATTGTCGAAGCAACCAACGGACTCGCAGCACTTCGGGCCGCCAAGGACCACAAACCCATCGTTGTGCTACTCGACATTGTTATGCCTGGGCCTGTCAACGGATTTCAGGTGTGTGAATGGATCAAGGCAGATGCCGAGTTGAAAAGCACCTTCGTGGTTCTGCTTTCCGGTCTGAACGAGCAGAAGGATTTTGATGAGGCCAAGCGCGTCGGTGCAAATGCATACATGGTCAAACCATTTCGCCTGTCTCGACTGATTGAAATCGTGATCGACCACGTGAAGCTGGCCGATACCTTCGTACTCGAAATGGCAGCGTAATTCGAGGTCTACCTGATTCTGGAGTATCGCCAAAGCTGGCGCGGACGCGCTAAAACGACCCTTTCACGTCAAGCCAGAACCGTCCAAGCCTCTTCCCCGTCATGCTAATCGGTCGCCCATACGGCAGCGCGACATGATCGGGTTCCGCCCATTTCTTTCAAAAATACAAATAATTCAGTTCCATTTTTTGACGCAGAAGATGCTCGGAAAACCGGCGATCATGTGTGGCAATGTGATGGGTGATGAATTCAAGAACGCTCACGATCTTGCCTGAGACAAGGGACGAAGTACCCAAAGCGTGGTTGATCGAAAGTTCCCGCAATACCTCCAGCGTATGAACATGGTCCTTGACGTGCTCGGCATAGCTGTCATACATATTCAAACGCATAAGAAGCTCTTCGGAGATGAAGTGTGTCTCGGTGTAGTCGCTCAGTTGTTGCAACGCGCTCGCAATGGCACGTTGATCCTTGCCATTGCGAACTTCCAAGCACAAGGCCTCGACAAGGTCGAGTTCAATCTTGTGTTCCATATCCACGGCATGGGCAGCCGAGTCGTCGAAGTCAGAAATACTTGTCATTCACGAGTTCCCGAATGATTTACTCAATGCGCAAAATGTACTGAACACTGTGGCCCCGGCGAACGGTTCATCTGTGCATTACTACATTAACTAGCCGGTTTTAACTTGATGAATTTGATAAGGCATCAAATTGGTGCGAGTGTGAGCGGTCAACAACGACTGATGTGCGTCAACACATGGTGACTTGATTGAATTCTGCCTATTCTTCTAAGAATTCCTTAAGACTGCCTGCTTAGGATTTGGGATAGCCAGACATGCTGTCAAACGGACTCCCTGTCGATGGTCATAGCCCAACCGATTGCCACCTATGAAATGCCCCGTTTGCCCGGAAGCGAGCCTCCTGATGACTGAACGCCAAGGCGTTGAGATCGACTACTGTCCGCAATGCCGAGGCGTATGGCTTGACCGCGGAGAACTTGACAAACTGATCGAGCGCTCCATGGGACAAGCAGCGTCAGTCAGTGAGCCAAGACAGCCATCCTATTCGCACAGGGACGATGAGCACGCTTCCCGCCATGGCGCGTACGCCCAGGATCACCGGCGCAAGAAGTCGTGGATTTCGGAAATCTTCGACTGAGCACTGACGAACAGGCCCGCTCCACCAGACGGTCGGTGGGTGGGCAGCATGAGGTACAAGCGATGGAATACACCGGACTGACAGGAAATGAAGCACGGTCTCGCCTCGCACGAGACGGTCCCAACGGGCTGCCCGCGTCGCACAAACGGGGGATTTTCAAACTACTGTCAGAAATCGTTGTTGAGCCCATGTTTGTGCTGCTGTTGGCGTGCGGCGCGCTGTACCTTCTACTTGGCGATCCTCAGGAAGCCCTGATGTTGCTAGGCTTTGTTTTTGTCATCATAGGCATCACCTTCTTTCAGCAACGTCGTAGCGAACGCGCCCTGGACGCTCTGATGGACCTGTCCAGTCCCCATGCACTCGTGCTGCGTGATGGTCAGCCGATTCGCGTAGACAGCCGCCAAGTCGTCGCGGACGATCTGGTGTTATTGGCCGAAGGGGACCGTGTACCAGCCGACCTGGGCCTCACCAGCGTCGCCAATCTCAGCATTGATGAGTCACTACTGACCGGCGAGTCCATGCCGGTGCAGAAAGAGATGCTGCCTGATGATGGCGTCGACCATAGCGGCGACTTGAACTACCGGCAATTCTTTGCGCTCTCGGGGACTTTGGTAACGCGAGGTATGGCTGTGGGCCGCGTCGTTGCCACCGGCGAACGCAGCGCGCTGGGCAAAATCGGTCAGTCATTGGGGGGCATTGAAAGCCTGCGAACACCCCTGCAAATGGAAATTCGGTCGGTGGTAAAGCAGGTTGCACTGGTCGGCCTTGGTTTGGCATCCGCGCTTGTACTGGTCCAATGGTACTTTCTGGGCGATGGCCTGCAGGGACTACTGGCCGGCATTACCCTGGCAATGGCCATCCTGCCCGAGGAGCTTCCGGTCGTGTTGACGTTGTTCCTGGGCCTGGGTGCCTGGCGTTTGTCCCGCGAAAAGGTGTTGGCAAAGAGCATTCCTGCCATCGAACTTCTGGGTGCAACCACCGTTCTGTGTGTCGACAAGACGGGCACTCTGACGGAGAACAGAATGGTTGTGCGCAAGTTCTGGTCGGGCTCCATCCTCTACGACACCCAGCCAACGGGTGAAGCGCAACTCCCGGAACCACCCCATGACGTGCTGGAGTTCGCCGTGCTGGCGAGCCACCGGCGCGCTTTTGACCCGATGGAAGCAGCCATTCTGGCGGCAGGGGAGCGCTTTCTCACCGGAACCGAACACCTGCATTCCGACTGGACTCTGGTAGAGGACTATCCACTGTCGCGTGACATGCTGGCAATGTCGCGTGTTTGGCAGTCCTCCAACCACACACAACGCATGATTGCGGCTAAGGGTGCCCCTGAAGCCATCGTTGATCTTTGCCATCTAGACCGGGGTCAGGTGGACCAAATTGCGAGTGAAGTGGTGTCCATGGCCGAGCAGGGTCTGCGCGTATTGGGAGTGGCAAGGGCCTTCTTTGATGCCAAGGACTTGCCAGAGAGTCAGCATGACTTCGTGTTCGAATTCCTGGGACTTGTGGCACTGGAGGATCCGGTCCGAATGGATGTTCCTGCGGCGATTGAGGAATGCTACACAGCAGGAATCCGAGTCATCATGATCACCGGAGACCATCCAGCGACCGCGATTGCCGTCGCCAGGCAAGCCGGCATTCGCGTGGATTCGCCACCGATCACGGGAATCGAACTCTCCGCGCTGAGCACAACCGATCTGGATGAGCGCATTGGCAAGGCACAAGTCTTTTGCCGCGTACAACCTGACCAAAAACTGCGGCTCGTTCAGGCGCTCAAAGCCCGAGGAGAGGTCGTCGCCATGACCGGGGACGGTGTCAACGATGCACCTGCACTCAAAGCCGCCCACATTGGAGTCGCCATGGGAGCGCGGGGAACCGATGTGGCCCGCGAAGCCGCTGCACTGGTATTGCTCAACGATGACTTCTCCTCGCTGGTCACCGCGATTCGCTATGGGCGTCGCGTTTTTGCCAACCTGCGCAAGGCCATGGTCTTTGTGTTAGCGGTGCACATACCCATCGTGGGACTATCGATGTTGCCCGTGCTGCTGGGCTGGCCCATGTTGTTGATGCCCGTTCACATTCTGTTTCTCCAACTGATCATTGACCCGGCATGTTCCATTGTCTTTGAAGCAGAGCCACTGGACGGCGATGCCATGACGGCGCCGCCACGCAGCCCAGATGCACGTCTGTTTGACGCATCCGTGCTGACCCGTGGCCTATGGCAAGGCTCTGGTCTGCTGCTACTGCTGCTAGCGCTCTTCGGTGGCGCCCGGGAGTTCAGCGGCTCCGATGACATGGCCAGAGCCCTGACCTTTGCTGTGCTGGTTATCTCCAGTCTCGGACTGATTTTTGTGAACCGTTCCTGGAGCCGCGCCATTGGTGCGGCGGCAATCCAGTCCAATCCGTATTTCTTGTGGATGACTTTAGCCACCATCGCGCTTTTGGCGATCATCTTGTGCGTCCCTGTCGTCAGCAAGTTGTTTGCGTTCGCGCTTCCGACGCCGATGCTGATGTCGATCGGCCTGACTGTTGCGCTGATCAGTGCGACTTGGTTTGAAGGCGTCAAGCGTGTTCTTGGTGCGAAGGCGAAAGGGCTGCCATGACATCCCAAGTTTTACGTCTTTTACTCTTCAAGTTCTGAAAGTCCCTATGGAAATGAAACATCAAAGCAGCGTTCTTGGCCTGATGGCAAAAGTGGTATTCGCCAGCCGCTGGCTTCAGGCGCCACTGTACTTCGGACTCATCATTGCGCAAGCGGTTTATGTGTACCACTTCGCCGTCGAATTGATGCATCTGGTCCAGAGAACGCAGACCATTTCCGAGACCGAGATCATGCTGATCGTACTGGGTTTGATCGATGTGGTGATGATTGCCAATCTTCTGCTAATGGTGATCGTGGGCGGCTATGAAACCTTTGTCTCTCGCCTGTACCTCGAAGGCAATCCGGATCAGCCGGAATGGCTGGCACACGTCAATGCAGGAACGATGAAGGTCAAGTTGTCGATGTCCCTGATCGGCATTTCGTCGATCCACCTGCTCAAGACCTTTATCGAAGCGCCTACCTTGTCTCAGCAGACCATGATGTGGCAGGTCATCATCCATCTGACCTTTGTTCTGTCCGCCATGGCAATGGCCTTTACCAACCGCCTGATGGATGAATCGCCATCACCCAAGCAGCATGAACGCATGGCAACCATTGCGGGGTAAGTGTTAAGTCCCAAGGCATAAGCTGCATCGCATCCATGACATCCCTAACCTTGCTGCTTTGGATTGCAGGCGGCGTACTGCTCCAAATTGCCATCTACTTGTGCATCGGGTTTTGGCGTCACTGGCAGTCCTACCAGGCGCTGCGCAATGTGGCGCAACAGTTTGACATTGCGGTGAATCCCGACGCTGTGCCAGAGGTGGTGCAGGCGGCCGCCGCTGCTTGGGCGGGCTATCGCACCTTTCACGTTGAACGCAAAACGCTGGAAGACGCTAGTGGGCAAGTCTGTTCGTTTTATCTCGTACCTCAGGACAGAAAGCCACTGCCACCGTATTTTCCAGGTCAGTTTCTGACCTTTGCGTTGGAGGTACCTACTCCAATGGGCAGCACCCAATCCGTCATACGCTGTTACTCCCTGTCCGATGCGCCACAGTCCAGCCACTACCGCATTTCCGTGAAACGTGCACCTGCGCCCAGGGGGAGGACCTTGCCCGAAGGCGTCTCGTCGAACTACTTCCACGACCATGTCGAGGTGGGTAGCCAGTTGCGGGTGCGCGCTCCTGCTGGCCATTTCTATATCGACCAAAGCGACGCGCCGGTGGTGCTGATTGGCGGGGGCATCGGAATCACCCCCATGCTCAGCATGTTGTACTGGTCCCTGAAGGAGCAGCCAGGGCGCGAGGTGTGGCTGTTTTACGGCGTGCGCAATAGTGCCGAGCTGGTAATGCAAACGCACCTGTTGTCCCTGGCCGTACAGCATCCGAACTTTCATCTGCAGCTGTGTTTTAGCGACCCGCAAGGGAATGATCTGGACAACCACCCATCGGCGCCGGTGCACCACCACCATGGACGTGTCGATGTCGCGCTGCTGCGCCGCCTGTTGCCGCTCAAGCATTTTCACTACTACCTTTGCGGCCCCACGCCCATGCTGCAAAGTCTGGTGCCTGCACTGGAAGACTGGGGGGTGCCGGATGGACGGATTCACTTTGAGGCGTTCGGACCGGCATCGATCCCGCGAAAGAACTCGGCATCTATCGCACGCCCTACCAATCAGCCCGATGAAAAGGCCAGCGCAGTCTTGGTGACCTTTGCCAAGTCAGGCATACAAGCGACTTGGGAGCCGGGCATGGGCTCATTGCTGGAGTTTGCCGAAGGCCGAGGCATTGTGGTCAGCTCAGGATGCCGGGCCGGTGGCTGTGGCAGTTGTCAAACCAGCATCCGCACCGGCGAAGTGGCCTATATCCAGGCGCCAGACTTCGATCCCGAGCTGGGCAGTTGCCTGCTGTGTGTCAGCACGCCCAAGACTGCGGTAACCCTAGAGGCGTAAATGAAAAGCTCACTTTGGCGCGAACATGTGTTGCCCTTCACTCTACTGCTGGGACTTCTGGCCGCCGCCACGCTAGCAGGAGACTATTTGTTGCACCGACTGAACCTGGTCTGGGTCGGACGCTATCTGGGAATACCAGGCACGCTGCTCATCATCGGGTCACTCTACTACTCGGCGCGCAAACGCAAATGGGTCAGCACCGGCAACCCCAAGTTGCTTCTTACCCTGCATGAGTTTGGCACCTGGCTGGGCTCGCTCATGGTGCTGATCCATGCCGGAATCCACTTCAACGCCATCCTGCCCTGGCTGGCAACGGTGGCCATGGGGGTGAACGTCATCAGCGGCATGGTCGGCAAGATGTTGCTGAATCAGTCGCGCCAGCATGTACATGGCGAGCGCGAACGCTTTCAGTTGCGCGGGCTGTCCAAGGCCGAGGTTGAGCAAGCCGTGTTTTGGGACGCTGTGGCGCTGGGTGCCATGGCGCAGTGGCGCAAGGTGCACATTCCCATCTTCATCGTGTTTGCGGTGCTGGCCTTGGGCCATATCTTCAGCATCTTCTTATTCTGGGGCTGGGCATGAGCCGCACACTCAAAATCATTCTCACCATCAACTTGATGGTGTTGGCAGTGCTGACCTTTGCCTATCCGCACCTGATGGTCGGCCCCGGCAAGCTGATTCCTGGCCACAAGCAGCTCGATACCGATTGCTTTGCCTGCCATGTGTCGTTCACCGGGGTCGCATCCGCCAAGTGCGTGAGCTGCCATAAAGCCGCCGATATTGGGCGACTGACAACCAATGGAGTGCAGGTAGTCAAACCGCTTACCTCCACGCCGTTTCACCAGGAACTCATCAGTCAGGACTGTGTGGCCTGTCACAGCGACCACGCTGGGGTGAAGCGCTACCACCTGAAAGGTTATTTTGACCATGCGTTGCTTAAGAAGGACACCAGCAACCAGTGTCAGACCTGCCACAAGCCCCCGGCTGACCTGCTGCACCAGAAAATTACCGGCAACTGTTCCCAGTGCCACACCCAGAAGAAGTGGACCCCCGCCACTTTTGAGCACGACAAGTACTTTGTGCTCGACCGTGACCACAGCGCCAGTTGTGTTACCTGCCATGTCCGCAATGACACGAGCCGCTACACCTGCTATGGCTGCCATGAGCACAACCAGACCAATATCCGGCGGGAGCACGTCGACGAGGGCATTCGCCAGTTTGACAACTGCGTGGAGTGTCACCGCAGCGGCAACAAGCACGACATTAAGGGCGGCAAAGGGCGCGAGGGCGAGGAAGACGACTGAATAGGTGCCCAGAGGGAGAACCGCCACTCTTTCGTAACAAAAGGTAAGAATTCAACAATTTACGCTCTGGCACTTTCAATGCCGCGTCTGTGCCACTGATATAGTGCCCGATGTAATGGATTACACGAGGCAAGGAGATAGCGTTGCGGCAACGAAATAGCTTCTGGGGTGTACTGGGTCAAAGTGCTGACGTTGCACCTGGGATTGCTATAGAAACGGTGCGCTTGGCAATGCGGTTTGCCGTTGAGGCGCATTGTTCCCCTTCAGCGAAAGCGCTTGATGATCAAATAGGTTCGGCCGAAGACTTTGAAAGGCTTTGGTACTTATTGCCTGAGGTGATAGTTGCCATCACGGTGCGAAGGGGTGAGGATTTCGCAAACGACTATGGTGCCCAGATCGCAAGGCTATTCAATGGCAATGAACCCAAAGCCAATGAAATGCAGGATACGACGCTTTGCACTGAGACCAAACAATCGAAAAGAGAAATTCGACTTTGCTGGATTGCCAATGGGACTGACGTCATCGGCTGTGAGCAAGTGGAAAGCGGACCTTGGGTTTCCGGCACTGTAGCTTTTCGAGGCGAACTTCAGAAGAACGTAGACGCTGGCGTTGCAGCCAATGGTGTCGGGTCGTATTGGATTCAGGAACGCGAGCAAGACGGGTATTAGACCAAGCGCTTTTAAGAGGTGAGGTTGGGCTCTGTATCGCGTCTGCCCCCCCGTTTCCCGATGGGCGGAAGACTCTTCTATCGGATGGCGTTCCGATTTCTTGAACTGACGGTGGTTGGGCGATTGATTCGGCTGCTACATAGAGGAATGTCGCCCGCGCGCCCTAAATTTCCGAACTCCGAGTGATTGCAATGTATGCCGACGGCGGATGTATGTCTGTAATGGAGAAGCGGAGCCCAGCGCCTGCACCTGGTCTTCGAACTGCGGTTCAACCGGTCGATTTGTTAGCCATAAAGCCGCCATAGAAGTAAGCCCGCTTGGTTGCCGTCATTCGTTAGTGCAAGCATCGTGCCTTAAATCTGCAGCATTGGACTTCCGCGATGTGTTTCATACCTTGTGGCTTGATTTGGAGAACCCCATGCGAGCGTTGGTCCCGTCGAGACACTGCGGTGGGGTACGCTAGGGGGGTGCCTCCATTGGCCTTGTCCCGCATTCTGTGCCTTCCATGTCCGCCTCACCTCACTCTCCTGACCATTCTGCAGTCGCAGTGCCGTGGCTGCCATTACTTACCTTGGTCAGCGCCTTTGCGCTCAGCCAGGCCTTTCGCAGCGTGAGCGCAATGATGGCGGCTGGCTTGCAGCAGGATTTCGGCTTGTCTACGCAAGCTTTGGGCTTCTTTGCCGCCACCTTCGCCTTTTCCTTTGGCCTAAGTCAGTTCGTGATTGGCGTGGCATTGGATTTTTACGGGCTGCGACGCACCTGGATGTGCACTTTCCCGTTGGTCATCCTTGGTGCGCTCGCTTCCGCGATGGCGCCCAACTACGCCGTGCTGGTGCTTGGCCAAGCTTTGATCGGCATCGGCTGCTCACCGGCCTTTGTGGTCTGTGCGCTCTTCATTGCAAAACGTTTCCCTGCGGACCGCTTTGCCGCAGTTTCTGGAGTGGCGATGGGCATGGGCGGTCTGGGGCTGGTGCTCACCGGTACGCCGTTGGCCTGGCTCATTCATATCACTTCGTGGCGCATGGGCTTTGCCGTGCTGGCTGGGCTGGCGTGCATTTCCTGGTTGTTGGTGCATTGGCAATTGCGCGAGGGGCTAACCGACGCCCAGCCTCGCCCTGCTACTCTGGGTCAGGCCTTGCGCGGCTTTGGTGCACTGTTTCTTCTGCCGCAGACCTGGGGCATCCTCGCGCTGGCGATGGTCAATTACGCCTCATTCCTGACCCTGCGTGGTCTATGGCTTGGACCTTTGCTGATGACCCGTCACGGCATGTCGCTGGTACAAACCGGCAATATTGCTCTAGCAATTTCGGTGCTGTCGCTGTTTACACCCGCGTTGTTTGGTCATTTCGATCCCGGCTCCGCACAGAGACGGAAATGGATTGTGTATGCAGTGCTGGCCATGGCAGCTGTTTTTGTGCTGATGGCGTTCTTTCCTCTGGACTGGGTGGACGTTGGCGGTATGGTGGCGGTGGCAGTGCTCTGCGGAGCCGGCATTCTGCAGTACGCCAACGTGCGTGCCTCCTACAGTGCCGAAATGAGTGGTCGGGCCATGTCGGTCTTCACCATGGCAATGTTTCTAGGTGTCGCCGTCGTGCAGAGTCTGAGCGGACTGGCGGCATCTTGGTCTCAGACTTTGGGGCAGGATCCTTTTGCCGGGGTCTTGGTGTGTGTGGCGATGCTTCTGGTGCTGGGCGCTCTGGCGTTTCGCCTGTTGCCTCTGGCTCGGACGGACTGAGCCTTACGCTTGAATCGCACACTGGTCGCTCGGGTCCGTTTGCGCCGCAAGGCTAGTGGTAGTAGCAATGCCTCAAGGGGGGACGCCGCGAATGCGGGTGCTCGTGGCCGCCTGGTAGCGACACAAGTCGATCAAGGCGGCAAACTGCAGGTGATCAGGTCCAAAGATCGTGCGCGCAGTTCGAACGCTCTGAATGCTGATACGGAATGAATACTCTTGGCAAAGGTGCAATGCTAGTTTGGGGTTCTCGACGCGGCACAATTGCCGTCTGAGGTCTACATATCAAGGAGCGAATTTGGCGATTAAGCCTTGGGAGTCCACGCTGGCTGCAGCAATTGGCGTTGGGTTCTTCTACTTCATGTGGAGGGTAAGGCGTGCAGCATCTCCGGACAAGTTATTGGGCGAAGTTCGGGATGTGCGCCGCAAATGGTTGTGGGCATTGGAGGCCGGGCGACTACTGGTAATCCGCCACGATACTCACAACACCGCGATGGTGCGCCTTCAGTTTCGCAAGCCAGGAGTCACTATGGCAATTCGACTGAAGCCAAATGAAGCGCTGCATGCTGCCTCACTGTTGCGCAAGGCAGCTGGCTCAAGTCAAGCTCGCATGGACCGAACTGATCAGATGTCGCAAAACCATTGAGGATCGCCTGAATATGGACTGGTCCTTTGGACTCCTGCTTTTCGTCTTTGCCGTGCTCATCATGGTAGCTCCCATGTATCGAGGAAGTAAGACATCTCATAAGAGCATGTTTTACGCAAACGACGTCTCAATAGTGGGGATGGTCTCCAACATCGAAGTCTTTGATGTCCAAGATAAGGAGTTTGGTCACTTGGTTGGCCTTACCTTCGGTGCCGCGGACGAAGTGCTTCGGATGAGCATCACACAAGAAGACGCGGTGTATCTTGCGGACATGCTTGAAGCCGATGCAAGGAGTGCCACTGGTGTAAATGAATCAACAAGAAAATAGTCTTGGCTCTGGGTTCCATAAAACCTGGACTTCTTGCCGTGGAAATTGCCGCCATCAGATGATGCACGAACTTCTACTGCGTATTCGAATGTCTTTGGGACCACTAACCCAAACGACAGCAGTTGGTCAACATCACCTGTCAGAACTATCCTTGAATTGGGTTCTCTGAAGCTGACGTAGGCATATCGAATGCGTTTGATATTTCAATGGCAAGTTTCGGGCAGGCTGTTTGGCGATTCCGTTGACTGGACTTGACAACTGCGGGTATTCGGGGTTGTCGCTCGATACAGCCATTCATCGGACCAACTTCTCGATCGCTGTCATTCAGACAATGAAATGAGGTACTACCCATGGCAGGCCGTTGAGCATCGCGAACGGGTCTACTGATTTCAAATTGACCGGCTGAAACCCCGCATTTGGGTAACACAGTTCGCCTTCAACGTGCACCGATAATCGCCACTCAGTAACCGACGCGCCACAACTCGCTGGAGATATCCCATGAATGCGCCTAGATCCATTGACATGCTGGATACGCGACTGAAGGCTCTATGTGACACTATCTTGGGCGCCACGTTGGCGCCCGGTGCGTCAATCGCCATTTTGGCTGGGGGGACCGGTTATCACTATGCGTACGGTATCAAGTCAATCGGCAGCAATGAACCGGTAAACTGAGCCGTCTGACGTGAATAGGAGCACCATGCGACTCGTTCTAGCTGTGGCTGCTCTACTGGCTTTGCCAGTTGCGATAGCCAACACTCCATCGCGTCACCTTGTTCCCGAGTACGATGAAGCAGGGCTTACTCGCATGTGCGACACGGGTCTTGCGACCGCCAGGAAAGTAATAAGGGTGATGGAGAGGCGCAAAGGTTCCAGCACCATCTTCGAAGAGTGGAACCGCCTAGCAATGCTGATTGACGACGTCGCGGGGCCTGCCGACCTGCTGGTCAACGTTCACCCTGTCCAAGCAGTGCGCAGCGCTGGGCAAGTTTGCTTGCAGAATGTGACGTCACTGAACACCGAACTCTTTCAGAACACGAAATTGTTCATACGGGTCAGTCAAGCAAATCCGATCAATGAACACCAAGCGAAGTTCAAGAAAGACCTAGTTGCCGGATTCGAGGATAGCGGAGTCACTTTGCAGCCGCTTCAGCGCAAGAAGGCGAAGGACATTCTTGACAAGCTTACGGAATTGGACCAATTGTTCCTACGTAACGTGCGTGAAGATGCAACCAAAGTCAGCTTCACCCCTCACGAGGTGGAGGGCCTGCCCCAAGCATTTTTGCAGTCCATCGCCTCGGACCGCGACACAGATGGCAACTACGTGCTAGCGTCCAGATCCCCATCGTATTCGACTTTTATGAGAGTCGCCAAGGACGAAGCTGCAAGGCGACGCTTCTACATTGCCAGGCAGAATCGTGGTGGAGAGGCCAACCTTGAAATCCTCTTCTCCATGTTCAAGCTCCGCCAAGAACTGGCTGAACTACAGGGCTATCCGACGTACGCTAGTTACGCCCTGCGTCGAAAGATTGCCCGCAATCCCGAGACAGTGATGAATTTCCTCGCGCGAGTGAAGGACGTTGTCACTAGCGTCGCGACAAGGGAAGTCGAGGAACTGCGTGAGGCCAAATCAAGGGACACAGGGACCTTGCTGGCAGATACCAAAGTTGAACGGTGGGATGTTGACTATTACCAGGAAGTTCTGCGCCACGAGCGCTTCGACGTTGATCAAGAGAGACTGCGCAAGTACTTTCCGACCAACAATTCGGTCGACTTCGCGCTGCTTATTGCACAGACGCTCTACGGATTGAAGTTCCGAGAAGCGACGGTCCCAACCTGGAACCCTGACGTGCGCTATTTGGACGTGCTCGACTCCAGGACTAATCAGTTCATTGCCGGCATCTATCTGGATCTGTATCCGCGCGAAGGCAAGTACGGCGGAGGTGTGGCGTTTCCGATCCGAGGCGACAGTCGCATTGCCAATCGAAAAGCGCTATGCGCCTTGGTCGTCAACTTGAGCCACGACGGCTTGACTCAGAGCCAACTCTCGGTATTGGTCCATGAGTTCGGTCACACGTTTCACTGCGCTCTGTCTAACGTGGATTACAACCCGCAGGCTGGTTTGAATGTAAAGACGGATTTTGTGGAAGCACCATCGCGTATGTTCGAAGAGTGGACCAGGCGCGAGCAGGGTCTGGATCTGTTCAAGCAGGTCTGCCCCGAATGCGTGCACCTCACGCGAGACGATATCGATCGACTCCAGGCCGCGCGGCGATTCGGCGAAGGAATTGGCTACGAAGCTGAATGGCTTCGGTCCATATATGACATGGCGCTCTCAACCAAGCCGGAACCACCCCTGGAACTTTGGAAGAAGCTCGAAGGTGCAACTTCACTCGGTCACGCCCAAGGGACTATGTTCCCAGCCTCGTTCAGCCACATTGCTGGAGGTATGGCAGCAGGCTATTACAGCTACTTGTGGTCGGAAGCACTCGCACTTGATATGTTGTCTGCATTTGCGTCCAATATGCTTGACCCAACGGTTGGTTCGCGTTTTCGCGAATATGTTCTGTCACAGGGCGCTCAGAGAGAAGAGATTGACCTCGTGCGCGACTTTCTAGGACATGCACCTTCCAGCCAGATGTTCTTCACAGAGATTTCTGGAAAACATTGAGGAGCAAGCTGAGAAAGATTCATGCCGAATTCTTGATCAACAGGCCCCGACCAGCTAGCGTAGCACTTCGAAGACAGGCTTGAGCTGAGCGGTGACCGCGCTGAGCCGCTAAGATGCCAATTCGTGCATCTGCCGAATCAACTTGAGAGAATCTTCATGACCCTTTCCATGTACCAGGCCAGTGTGCCCCGCTTTGCCAACATGCTTGGCAACCTGTCCAGCATTCTGGACAAAACGCAGGCGCACGTTGAAGCCAAAAAGCTCGATGCCAGCACGCTGACGACTTACCGTCTGTTCCCCGATATGCTGCCATTCACCCGGCAGGTGCAGATCGCCTGTGATACTGTCAAGGGTGCGGTGGCACGCTTGGCCGGGGTCGAGAACCCGGCGCATGAGGACAACGAAAGAACTATTGCCGAATTGCAGGAGCGTATTGCCAAAACGCTGGCCTTCATCCAGAGCGTCAGCCCAGCGCAGATCGATGGCAGCGAAGATCGGGACATCGTCGTCCGGCGCGGCGAAACCGAAACCCATTACAAGGGCATGCAGTTCCTCCTGGGCAGCGCGCTTCCGAACCTTTATTTCCACGTCACCACTGCTTACAACATCCTCCGCCACAACGGCGTCGAGATCGGCAAGCGGGATTACCTTGGCAAGCCCTGAGGCGTGTCATGAAAGCAAAGATTGCTGTCGCTGCTGCTCCATGCTGAAAATCGCTACAGGTGCAGGCTGGTGGCGTCCGTTGGATGTTTCAGCGAGGGCATTCGTGCGTGGCACGGCGATGTGGGTGTCGTGTTACACGAAAGTGGTCAAGATGGAAAACGGCGTGATGGTTGTCTGACGCTGTGTGCCCGCAAAAGACACTGCTAGCGTTCATGATCGACGGCTGTCCTGGACCGAATTCGAATTCCGCAAAACTGACTCGTTTCGTCCAGCGACCAGCGGCAATGTGGTCCTGAATTGCAACGCGGCTGGACCAGCACCTGACCAGCACCAGTCGTTGGGCGAGAATTGCATAGCGTCGTTCAATGGGCCAAATTGTTTCATTCCGAACCGTCCAATAAACTGCCGCAGGGTTGCACTTTGAACAGCATTCGCGCATTGCACGCTAGCCTTCAAAATAGAATAGAAACCTTGCGGTCAATCAGATTGCGGTCAAAAATCATTCAAGTAGCTACTTCGGGTCGAAGTTGCGCGGTGCTTTCTCTAGAAAGGGCTTTAGCAGCATGTCTTCCTTCAGGACATGGTTGATCAGCCATGTCTGCAGGAAGCCGCCAAAGGCGTCCATTGACTCGTCGGCCCAGAAGTCGTCATTTTCGGACTTGAACTCTTCGAGCTTTTTGAGGAGGTATGCGTGCGAATCATGCATCTGCGCAACCTGTCCGAATCCAGCAGCGGTGCCGATTTTTTCTTCTCGTGTGAAGTGAAACTGCGAATACATGGCCAGCTTCGCAAGAACACTCGCCAGCTCAGTCCTGTGGCGTTGCTGAATGTCGAGCTCTGTCTCGTTGATCAACGCGATCAGGTACTTGTGATCGTTGTCGATCAGATCGTTGCCAACACTCAATGCTTCGCTCCACTGCAAACTCATAGGAACCTCCATACGAACGCGATTTCCGAACTGTGGTCTTTACCAGATGCACGCACAGCGAACCCTGGGTGAAGATGGGCATGATTAAAGCGAATGCTCATGGACCAATTGTGCCGCAGCTTCGAAATCGAACTGTCTGATCTGTCGCTCCAGCACGGCCCCCGAGGATCCCAGCACCGCCGCAAAGACGGCAGCATGCTTGTCAAAGTAATCAATGGAGGAAGTATCGCTCTGATCCAGCAGTTGCTTGAGCCCTGCAAATAAGCTTCGCTGTGTCTTTGCATCCGGAAGTTCGACCTGACCAACCCTCGCCTCCGGAACTATCGGCAATGCGGCATGGAGAGCGCTGAGCTCCAGACCTATCGCTGCGATCGCAGCGTCAATGTTGGCGGTGCCGGTTCCCAACTGGGCATCGTCGCCCAATTCCTGCTCCAATTTGGCTGCCAGCGCCGCTATCCGTTCAATGCCCAACGTCGACGCCGTGCCTTTGAGTGTGTGCGCCAGCCGTATGGCGCTCTTGCGGTCATTGTCGGTGAGAAAGTTCGCTAGCAACCGCATGTCGTTGATGTGGAGATTGCCGAAACGCCGCAACAGGTCCAGATACTTCTTCCCCTGGCCGCGCAATGCCGAAAGACCCTGCTTGCGATTGAGTCCCGGAAGTCGCTCCAGAATCGCCATCGTCGCGGGGTCGCCCGCCAGGTCATCGGGTACATCCGCGAGACGCGCGCGGGCATCGGGATGCTGGTGTTTGGTCTGCGGCATATTCTTCCGATCGCCCGCTGCAATTGGCAACCACTTCAGCAGGATGGCGTAGAGCTGAGCCGGATCAACCGGCTTGGCGACAAAATCGTTCATGCCAGCCTCTGCGCATTTCTTGCGATCCTCATCGTAGACGTTGGCAGTCATGGCCAGAATGGGTTTGGATTCCCATCCCGGCAGTGCCCGAATTTCCCGCGTGGCGGCGAGTCCGTCCATATTCGGCATTTGAATGTCCATCAATATCAAATCATACGATTGCTGGCGCGCCTTCGCGAGCGCCTCGACACCATCGACTGCCTCGTCCACGACCATGCCGATGCTTTTAAGAAGTTCCAGCGCCACCTCCCGGTTAATGGCGTTGTCCTCGGCCAATAGGATTCGGCTACCGCGACAGTGCATCCGTAGTCTGGCTTCGCAGTCTTCCCCACGGGTGGGAGTTTCCAACGCTGGCATGGCATCAGTCCCGCGCTGCAGTCGTGCGGTGAACCAGAAAGTACTCCCCTGACCGGCAGTGCTTTTAAAGCCGACTTCGCCGCCCATGAGGGTTGCCAGTCGTTTGGTAATGGCCAATCCCAAGCCTGTGCCACCGTAATGTCTTGTGGTCGATGTGTCTGCCTGTTCGAAGGCCTGGAATAGTCGGCCACCTTGTTCAGGCGTGATTCCAATGCCTGTATCACTCACTTCAAAACGAACCAGCAAATCCGGTTCTCCGTCTTCAATAACTGCAGCCGTGAATCGGACACTTCCTGACTCTGTAAATTTGACGGCATTGCCAACGTAATTCAGCAATGCCTGACGCAGCCGAGTTTGGTCACCCCGCAACCAGATCGGAGCACCATTGCAGTCAGTATCTATCCGCAGTCCCTTCGCCTGGGCTGACTCGCTGACAATGGACTCCACGTAATTGAAGACAGAACGTAAATCAAAATCTGCTTTCTCCAACTCAAGATGGTTTGCCTCAATCTTTGACAGGTCAAGGACGTCATTGATGATGGCCAGAAGATGTCTGCTGGAGCTTTCTATCTTGCGAATCCGCTCGATCTGGAGAGGACTTGCGCCATCGCGTCGCATGAGGTGGCTAAGTCCAATGATGGCGTTCATTGGAGTACGAATCTCGTGGCTCATGTTGGCAAGAAATGCGCTCTTGGCGTGATTTGCTGCGTCGGCCTGCTGGCGTGCCACAACCAGTTCTTCCGTGCGAATCTGCACTTGATCTTCAAGATGAAAGCGGTAATGGTCGAGCACTTCACCAAGACGTTTTCGCTCCGTGATGTCCTCCTTGATCGCCACGTAATGTGAGATGCTTCCATCGGACTGCCGCAAGGGCGTGATGATCGCGAACTCCGTATATTCGGTGCCATCCTTTTTCTTGTTTATCAGTTCACCCTTCCATGGCAGTCCCTGCGTTAGCGCCTTCCACATGGACTGGAATGTTTCCGGTGGAGTCTTGCCCGATTTCAGCAAACGTGAATTTTTCCCAATCATCTCCGCCATGCCGTAGCCGGTAGACCGGACGAAAGCCTCATTCACGTATTCAATGCATGCGGCAACGTCGGTAATGACAATACTTTCAGGGCTCTGCTCAACGGCCAGTGAAAGCTTGCGGAGTGCATTCTCGGATTTCTTGCGGTCGGTGATGTCGCGGACGACGGCCACTATCCCCCGTTCATTCGCCTGACTCGCAGTGAGTTGGAGATTGATTTCAACCGAAACATCGTGACCGTCCTTGTGGCGATGAGTGGTTTCCAACTTAAGAAACTTATTGCGCCCCTTGAGCAATGGTTTGAGGAGAACAATCAATTCTCCGCGAGAAATGAGCGGTTGAATGTCGGGGAGCGTCATCTGAAGCAGCTCAGCCTCGTTGTACCCCACCTGCAATTTCGCCCCCTCATTCACATAGGTAAACCGAAACGTTCGGGGCTGGAAAATGAACACGGCGTCGAGCGTCTGATCCAACGTGGACTTGAACCAGGCGAGTGCCTCTTCGCGCGCCCGCAATTGTTCTTCTGCCAGAGTGCGACCCACTTCGCGGTCGAAGCCATCCAGTGCAAAGCTAATGTCGGCGGCCATTTCCAGCAGCAACTTGCGAATTTCCGTGTCGAAAAAATTGTCTGCGGTCGCATACAGATTAAACACACCCACCACAAAGCCATTGCAGCGCAAGGGTATGGCAGCCGATGCCCCATATCCCGCATCGGCCGCTCGCTGGCGCCAGATGGAGAATGTCGGGTCTTGCGAAAGGTCGTTGCACCACTCCGGACGCCCCTCGCGCACAGCAGTCGCGGTTGGCCCAATGCTGGTGGGGTCTGACGCATCAATGGAGAGATGAATATCCTTGAGATAACCGCTGTGATCCCCGCTTGCTGCGACGCTTCGGATCTGGCTGCTGCCTACGTCAAACTTGCCAATCCAGACCATCGCCATTCCGCCATACGTCACCATGTCGCTGCATATTTGCGGAAAGAGTTCGGACTCGCTGCGGCTGCGCACAATGGCATCGTTGGTGCGCATCAGTGCATCATAAAATTGCGTCAAACGGCGAATATCCAGTTCTGCCTGGCGACGCGACGTGATATTTCGAACGATGGTAATCAGGGTGTCGTCGGTTGACGGTACCACGCGTGCTTCGTAATACTGTTCACTTTCGTCTATTGGAAGTGAATATTCAAACGATTGCAATTCGCCGGTTTCATGCGCTGCCTGGAACGCTGCCATGAATTGTTCGGCCAACGGTCGCGGCAATATCTCTGACACCCTTCGGTGCAAAAATACTTCCGGTGGCGCCAGTAATTGTTCAGGCGCCGATGCGTGTGCGTCGATGTATTCACCATCGAGGCGATTGGTGAAGATCAGATCCGGAATAGCACTAAGCAAGGCATGATTGCGAAACGTGCTGTCCTGCAGCGCCTGGCCGGCCCGCCGCTGCTGAACGATGCGCCAGATTGCGTTGGCCATCAGCTCCACAGTTTCCACATCCAGATCCGTATAGGGATCGACCTTGTTGCCTACCCCCGCCATCATGCGGACCCGCCCGCCCTCCACCACGGGAACACTGATCAGCCGATCGAGTTGCGCATGTCCCAGTGGCAGTCCATGTTTGCCTGGAGCAGTCGGATAGTCATTGAACACGACGGGCTTGCTCTGGCGCAACGCGTCGGCCCAAATACCCGCGCTGCTGATCGGATAGTGCCTGTCGTACGTCGCGGTGCAGTAGTGCTCCAATGTTTTGCGCGACCAGGTTACCAGTTCGATGGTTTCCTGGTCATCATTGACGAAATGAATGAATGCGATGCGACTACTCGTCAACCCCTCTGCAATTTCCAGTCCATGTTGCATGAAGGTGGCTTCGTCCATGCCCTCTGCGGCTATCGGCAAGTCCAGCAAAGCCTCGGCCCGATGTGCCTGAAGAAACTGAATACTCTGTGCTTCGCGTATTACAGTGACGTCGGTGGAGACACCGCACACACCCCAGACTTTGGTCCGCTCACGGTCCAGGTAGATAGGATTCTTGACATCGATGTAGACACTCCGGCTTGCAGCCGGGTCGTTGCTGAAAGTCTCTTCCTGCTGCGACTCCCCGGCGAAAACAAGCAGATCTGATTCACGCAACTTTCGGGCAATGTCTTCAGGATAGAACTGTGTATCGTCACTTCCCGGAAGTTCTTCGGCCGTGCATCCCAGGCGCGTCAGCATGGGCCGATTGGCATACACGTACCGGGAGTCTGAGTCCTTCATGTAGATGGCGCTCGAGACCTGGTCTAGGGCCTGCCGAAGTCGTCTGCCCTCCTGCACAGACTGAAGCAACTTCAGTTCCTCGGTCTTGAGCTCGGTAATGTCGCGCGAGATGCAAAAAAGGCCGACTACCTGGCCTGCCTCATCGTGCAAGGGCCCCTTCGTGGCTGAGAAGGTCCGCTCCCCTTGCGGCGTACGAAATGAGATCTCGTAGGCGACGACGGTATTCTCGGTCATCACCCGACGATCAGTTTTCCTGATGAAATCAGCCTGCGAGGGCAACAACGCGTCGTCTGTGATTCCCAGTAATTGGTCTGCACTCTTGCCGAGGATGCGTTCGACCCCTCGGTTCACCAGCAGATATCTGCCTTCCAGGTCCTTGGCAAAGATGGCATCCGATGAACTCTCCACAATCGCGGTCAGCAGTTGCTGATTATGCTGACTTAGTGCCTTCGCTGCGTTTTCACGACGGAACATTTCCATCACTTCGGTGCGCAAGCCTCGGGCCAGTCCGTAAAGCATCAACCCTGTTACCCCAATAAACAGCAGACCTTTCAGGACTACGAATAGAGTCGAGTGCGCATTGCTTTGTATCAACGAATCCACGACAAAGTCCGACAAGAATATCCACAAGACCGCAAATGCGATGTAAACGGTAACCAATCTGTGCGTGGCCTTCTTGATAGCCGCAACGTGGTCCGCTTCGGGTGGGGTGCTGGATGTAGATGCCATACGAACCCTCTTTTATGTATTGGTTTCGCCGGTCTCTATTCGTCGCTAATCCGACTCGGTGTAACGTTTCGCAATGGCAACGAATTCCGCATAGTGGGCCAGAAAGATGTCCGCTACATCCGGGTCAAAGTGCTGCCCTCGGCCCTCTTGCATGATCACCCTGGCATCGTCGAACGACATGGATATCCTGTATATGCGTCTTGAAGTCAGGGCATCAAATACGTCGGCCAAAGCCATAAGGCGGGCTGATAGGGGAATGTTTTCTCCAGCAAGCCCTGTCGGGTACCCCGTGCCATCCCACTTTTCGTGATGGTATAGCGCAACTTCCTTGGCAAGCGACAAGAACGCCGGAGGCTTTTGAATGTCGCACTCTGCAGATTTGAGGGCGTCGCAACCGAGTTTGGCGTGTGTTTGCATGACCACCCGTTCCTCCGCAGTTAGCGGGCCGGGTTTGCGGAGCACATGGTCCGGAATGCCCACCTTGCCAATGTCGTGCAAGGGTGCCGAGCGGGTCAGTACGTCGATATAGCTGTCCGTCAAGGTGCCAGAAAAGCGTGGGTGTTGTTGCAAAAGCTTGCACAGGAGCTGCACATAACCTTGTGTACGCAAGATATGCTGCCCGGTTTCCGGGTCACGCGTCTCGGCCAAATGGGCCAGCGCCCGAATGCTGACCTGCTGCGTCAAATCGTTTTCCTGCATGCGGCGGTTGACCTCCGCCTCGAGCGCTGCGTTTTGATTCTGTAGCCAGTCGCGTGCCTGCTTGGCCTGTAACTGCGTGCGTACCCTTGCCAACACGACGACGGGTTGCACCGGCTTGGTAATGTAGTCTGCCGCACCCGCCTGCAGACCGTGCCTCTCATCGTCGGGGCGCGACTGCGAAGTTAAGAAAATGATGGGTATCGCTGCCCAAACGGGGTTCTCCTGCAGCTGCCGCAAGACTTCGTATCCATCCAGCCCAGGCATCATCACGTCCAGCAGGATCAGATCAATCGCATCGCCCCTGACGACGATGCGTAGTGCGATCTCGCCAGAGGGTGCAGCCAGTACCCGGTAATATGGAGACAGCAACTCCCGCAGAACCATCAGGTTCTCTGGTGAATCATCAACGATGAGAATTGTTGCAGGGTTCATGGTTCTTCGGGGGTGTGTGCCCCTAGCGCTCCCGACGCACAAACAATTCCAGTCCGCGCCTGACATCACGGTGCACGGCGATCAACTGGTCAATCAGGTGGCGGTCCAGCACGGTGTCTTTGGACACCAGCATGAACCCGTCCGGATGCATGACATCGCGCGTGAGCACCATGCCTTCGATCAGTCCGTTGATCGTGAGCTTGACCTCACTAATCTCGTCATCGTCCGACAATCCGAGATACGGGATCACCCGTTCCACGACGGTGGGGTCGTAGCGATGCCCGCGGCCATCGACCAAGTAACGATGCCCTTCTTTCTTGGACAGGGGTGCGACGGTCAACACGCCATTTCTGCAATCGTCGTAGTCGCTCACGGCGCCAATAATGCGCGAACCCATCGGAATGTTCATGCCGCTGAGTCGATCCGGATACCCCGTGCCATCATAGTTTTCGTGGTGATGGTGAACGATGTTCGCAATTTCCCGCAACGCTTCCACTTTGCCTAGCGCCTTTGCCGCCAGCGTGGGGTGCCGCCTGTACATGGCCAAGTCATCCCGACTCATCGTGCTGACCGGTTTGCGCAATAACTCATCAGGAAATCCGATGGTTCCAACATCGTGCATCAGCGCTGCGGCGAACACATTCTGAACTTGCGCCGGGGTCATTCCCATTGCCTCTGCCACTTTGCGCGAAATATCCGCCACCCGCCGGGCATGCAGACCAATCGCCGGGCCGCGCATGTCGGCGATCGCACTAATCGCCATCAATGTGCCAAAGTACGATTTCTGCAGCGCTGCGTAGGTATCCTCAATCTTGCTTAACGCCGCCGTCAACTTCGCGGTGCGCTCGGCAACCTGCTGCTCCAGCAATGCCTTCTGATCGGCGAGTTTGTCCCGCGCGGCCTTCAGTTCAAGTTGCGTGCAAACACGTGCGGAAACAATGACCGGGTTGATCGGCTTGGTGATGTAGTCCACGGCACCCAGCGACAGCCCCTTCTCCTCGTCCTCGATCGAGTTCATTGCGGTCAGGAAAACCACGGGGATGTCCTGAGTCAGCGGTGACTGGCGCAGCTTTGCCAGCACGGTGTAGCCGTCCATGTCGGGCATCATGACATCGAGCAGGATCAGGTCAGGTTTAGGACTTAGCGCAGCGATACGCAATGCGGCCTGACCCGAAGGCGCGGCCAGCACGCGATACTGCAGTCGGAGCAGGTCGCTTAATACCTGCAAATTCTCGGGTGAGTCGTCGACGATCAGGACCGTTGGACAAGAAGGCGCACTCATAATGAATTGCCCACAGTGAGATATTCAGTCGCTGGAATGCAAAGGAAAACTTGCGCAGTAGCGTCTTCAATCTCTATACCTTGCGGCATCGCGTCCAAGAGGGCCCGACTGTGAGGATAGCGCCTTTCCGGTCCCTTACGATTGGTGGTTTGCATGAACACTCCTATCAGCTGAAGTTGTCGCGCTAGGCCAGCAAATCCGCGTGTTGTTGATCAACATCTCTTTTGTAACAAAGCAAATCATTAGTCTGACAAGTTCAGTCTAAACGCATGAATGCAGATGATCTATCAGGTAAATACCTGAGCTCCATGCGGAAATGACCTGACTACTTGAATAATAGTTGACTGATTCACGCATATCATTTTCAATCGAGGGTTGCATAGAGGCATTCTCTCTTTTCATTTGACCAATCGGCATGCTTCGATGAGTCGAAGAAAACGACTAGTTTGCCAAACGACGACCTTCGGCTGTAGGCAGAGACTGTGTAAATGCGCTTGCGGAAATCTTCGGTCAAAAAAATCGACCGCATAGAACGGCCCACAAGCGACGATCGACATCTTGGGAATGGTTTTGGCACTCCCAATTTCTTTATAAGTTGGCTTGATTTTGAGTTTTTGCAAAGGCTCGGCACGTTGTTCATGACCGGCGGCAGTCCTGAAGCGAATTGAAATACCAAGAGGTGCCGCTCGTTTCCTCTAGCGGCAATGTGGGCTCTATTTGCAGGACACGTTCACCCGCCGTTGGCCAACTGCGGTTGCTCCCGGGTGTCAGTAGATGAACGCCCCCTATACCAAACTCTCAATTGGTTCTGACTCAACGGTGAAGATTGCACCAGTACATTGGACTCTTGGTGTGACTTTTGGTCACGGTCCCTGATGGGATTCGCTGGTTGGCTCCTCAATAGCTTTGTCGCACTTCTATGTGCCCTGCCGTTCTCGGGATTTTCCAACCACCGTCTTACCTGTCTTTCCATCACTTCATGATTGCTTGGTATTCGGTAGTTCAGTTTTCCCCTCGTAATTCTTGTTATCCTACTCTCCTTGCCGACCTGACTACACACCCACAGTCTCACCGGTGTCTTCAGGGCGAGGCCCCGAACTCAGTTGCAGGTTTGAGTCGGTGGTTA
>CAIPGC010000063.1 GCA_903864505.1 uncultured beta proteobacterium
GCTGTTTGAGAGCAACGACTTCCTGGCCTTACCGGTGTCGCAGGTATGGCCGTTTGACGCAAGCGAGCGCTGGCCGAGTCAGATCAACGGTGTGGCGATGGATACCTACCACCGCTGGATGGAAGTGGTGATTTACGCCACCTTTGCCGGTCTGCCCTGCATCAGCGTGCCGGTGGGCTTTGATGAGCGCGGTCTGCCAATGGGCATGCAACTGATAGGCAAGCCGTGTGGCGACTTAGCGTTGTTGCAACTCGCACACGCTTACGAACAGGTGGCTCAGGACGTTCTGGCGCGCAAGCCTGCACTGCAGTAAGTCAGCCCTGGCGCCAGGGTAGTCCGTGATAGCGCCAGCCACCCAAATGCCCGCGCTGCGCCAGTGCGTCCGGGTTGCCCTCGAAGCCTTCAAGAATGTTGTAGGCCTGCAGACCGAGCTCTGTGGCGCGTTGGGCAGCGGCAATGGATCGCACACCGCTGCGGCATAGCAGTACAACTTTCTTGTCTTTCGGGACGGCCTCCAGAATTGCTTTGTCAAAGTTGGCGTTGACTATCATCCCGGGCCACTGCTTCCAGGCGATGTGAACGCAGCCAGGCACAAAGCCCACCCATTCGAGCTCCGCCGTGCTGCGCACATCCACAAGTACGGCCTGCCCCGCCTGCCACCAGTCAAATGCCGTTTGTGGCGAAATGTCGCCGGCGTAACCCTGTGCCATGGCTAGACAATCTTCACACTCAGGTTCGGTAAACCGTCGATGTGCATCTCGATCAGATCGCCCACCACCACCGGGCCGACGTTTTCGGGTGTGCCTGAGTAAATGATGTCGCCCGGGAACAGTTCAAACGCCTCTGACAGGTTGGCAATCTGCTCGGCCACCGACCAGATCATCTGGTTCAGGTTGGCGCTCTGCTTGGTCTGGCCGTTGACCTTGAGCCAGATCGCGCCCTGTGTGAAGTGGCCGATCTGCGCGAGCTTGTGAATCGCGCCTATCGGTGCTGACTTGTCAAAACTCTTGCCGATCTCCCAGGGCTTTTTTTGGTCTCCCATGAAACGCTGCAAGTCACGCCGCGTCATGTCCAGACCCAGGGTGTAACCGTAGATATGTTCCAGCGCCTTGGCAACCGGGATGTTTCGTCCGCCTTTGCCGATGGCGGCCACCAGTTCAGCCTCGTAGTGGTAGTTTTTGGTCAGGCTCGGGTAGGGATGGTCAGCCACGGTGCCGGTGGCCACGTACTGGACGGCATCGGTCGGCTTCTGGAAAAAGAAGGGCGGCTCACGCGTCGGGTCGGAACCCATCTCGCGTGCATGCGCCGCGTAGTTGCGACCGATGCAGTAAATGCGGCGTACCGGAAACAATTCGTCCGATCCGACGATCGGAATGTAAGTGGCGGGGACAGCAAACGGTGTCTTGACCGCTTGCTGCGCGACGCCCGGTGTGGCACAGCCCAGCATGGCCCCGGTGCTGAGCAGGGCTGAGCCTTGAAAGAAATTTCTTCTGTCCATGGGGTCTCCTTGAATTGACCGCGAAGTGTAGGAGGAATCGCCGTCAGTTGTTGACACCTAGTGGAAACCCTCTAACTGAAATATCAATAAGTGACAAAATCAAAAAAAAATCGCGAGGGAGCGAAGACTTTATGTACCACCAACAGGAGACCCCTATGACAGAACTCAAAACCAGCCGTCGTCGCAATTTGCTTAAAGGTGTCGCAGTCGCGGCGGGCGCGATGGCCGCTCCCATGATTGCCAAAGGACAGACCGGACCGATTTCGATGCGCTGGCAGAGCACCTGGCCGTCAAAAGACATCTTCCACGAATACGCTCTGGATTTCGCCAAGAAGGTCAACGACATGACCGGTGGCGATCTGAAGATCGAAGTCTTGCCCGCTGGTGCCGTGGTGCCAGCGTTCGGTTTGCTGGAAGCTGTGACCAAGGGCACGCTGGACGGCGGACACGGTGTGCTGGGCTATCACTATGGCAAGCAGAACGCGCTGGCGCTGTGGAATTCCGGCCCGGCCTTCGGCATGGACGCCAACATGCTGCTTTCCTGGCACAAATACGGTGGTGGGCAGGAATTGCTGGCCAAGCTCTACGCCTCCATTGGCATGAATGTGACCTCCTTCCTGTATGGCCCCATGGCGACTCAGCCCTTGGGCTGGTTCAAGAAGCCCATAACCAAGTCGGCGGATTTCAAGGGGCTGAAGTTCCGTACCAACGGATTGGCCATCGATCTGTTCACCGCCATGGGCGCGGCTGTCAATGCCTTGCCGGGTGGAGAAATCGTGCCGGCCATGGACCGCGGCCTGCTGGACGGCGCCGAGTTCAATAACGCGACGTCGGACCGGGTGCTGGGCTTTCCGGACGTCTCCAAGGTCTGCATGCTGCAAAGCTACCATCAGAGCGCCGAGACCTTCGAGATCATGTTCAACAAGCCCAAGTA
>CAIPGC010000064.1 GCA_903864505.1 uncultured beta proteobacterium
GACAGGCGCGTGGCATCGCTGCCGATGCGCTTGGTGGCTGAGTAGCTGGAGGGCGCGCTGCCAAACATGTCGGCTGGCATGTTCATCGTGTCCATGGCCCTGATGAAACTGTCCGTCGTCAGATTGGGGCCGGCTTTCTGTGCGGCCTGGATAAAGATGTCGATTACGGTGTAGCCGTAGACCGAGAATACGGTGGGATCTTCATTGAACTTGGTCTTGTATTTGTTGGCCCAGAAACGGATCGGCTGGGACGCTTCGTCCAGATAAGGGTTTTGTACTGACATCGTCGCGTACATGCCGTCCATGGCTTTGCCGCCGAGTTTGTGAATCAGATCGGTGTAGGCGGCCTGCGAGCCCAGGAAGACGGGACCAAAACCGGTCTTGCGCGATTCCGCGATGGTGCCGATGGTTTCGCGGATGATCGTGCCCAGCACCACCAGATCGCAATTGGCCGCCTTCATCTTGGCCACCTGCGACGAGAAATCGGTCGCGCCGCGCTTGAACGAAGTCTTCTCGGTCATCTCCATATTGACGCTCTTGAGCCCTGCTTCGGCTCCACGCAGCACTTCGAGGCCAAACTCGTCGTCTTGGTAGATGGTGCAGATCTTCTTGGCACCCTTGTCCGCAATCATCTTGGGCAGCGCAAGCCGCATCTGGTCGTAGTAGGCACTGACCAGGGCGTACTTCAGGCGGTTGGTCGGCTCATACATCTCCCGTGCTGCCGTAATGGGCATGAAGTTGACGATGTTCTTTTCGAACTGCACCGGCATGGCCGCGTTGTTGTGCGCCGTGCCCAGATGACCGGCCATGATGAAGATCTTGTCCTGGTTGACCAATTTCTGTGCGGCCAGTACCGCCCGCTTGGGGTCGTAGCCGGAGTCCTCCGTCAGCAGCTTGAGCTTGCGCCCGTGCACCCCCCTTGCTCGTTGATCTCGTCCACACGCAGCTGCATGCCGTTGCGGTCCTGCTTTCCATAGCCTGCCAGCGGGCCGGACAAGTCCTGAATCGTGCCGACCACAATTTCGGACTTGCTGACGCCCTGCTGATCTGCTATGGAAGTAGTAGCTGCCAGCGCAAGTGCAACGAGCGCCAACGCGGTTATTGGTTTCATAGGTATGGCTCCAGAAAGTGAAGAAAACGCCAATGCATGGGGGGCCTACTTCTTGGCCGGCGCTTTGACCGGAGTTGCATCTGCGACCGTAGCGCTGCTGAGGTATTCCGACACCACCTTCCATTTGCCATCCTGGATTTGCGACAGGCGTGAGGCATCGCTGCCAAGACGTTTGGTAGCGGTGTAGCTCGAGGGGGCGCTGCCAAACAGGGGGTCGGTGAAACTCATGGTGTCCATGGTCTTGACGAAGTTGTCGGTTGTCAGGTTCGGGCCCACCTTTTGCACTATGGAGATGAAGGTGTCGATCACCAGATAGCCGTAAACCGAAAACACGGCCGGGTCTTCGTTGTACTTGGTCTTGTACTTGGCGGCCCAGAAGCGAATTGCAGGCGAGGCATCGTCAAGGTAGGGGTTGGCTACCGTCATGGTTGCGTAAATTCCGTCCATGGCTTTGCCGCCGAGTTTGTGGATCAAGTCGGTATAGGCGGCGCTGGAGCCCAGGAAGATGGGGTTGAAACCGGTCTTTCGCGATTCGCCCACGGTGCCAATGGTTTCACGAATGATGGTGCCAAGCACGACCAAATCGCAGCCGGCCGCCTTCATCTTCGCAACCTGCGACGAAAAGTCTGTGGCGCCGCGTTTGAAACTGGTCTTTTCGACCAGTTCCATGCCAATGGTCTTGAGCCCGGCTTCCGCACCCCGGTGCACCTCCAGACCAAAGTCGTCGTCCTGGTAGATGGAGCAGACCTTTTTTACGCCCTTGTCTTTGACCATTTTGGGCAGCGTGATCCGGATCTGGTCGTAGTACGGTGCGGCAAAAGAGTATTTCAGGCGATGCAGCGGTTCGTACATCTCGCGCGCCGCCGTCAGCGGGAACAGGTTCACCACATTCTTTTCAAACTGCACCGGCATGGCGGCCAGGTTTTGCGCCGTACCGAGGTGGCCGGCCATGATGAAAATCTTGTCCTGGTTGACCAGCTTCTGTGCGGCCAGCACCGACTTCTTGGGGTCATAGCCGTCATCTTCAACCACCACCCTGATTTTGCGGCCATGCACGCCACCTTGCTCGTTGAGTTCGTCGGCGCGCAGTTGCATTCCATTGCGCAACTGTTTGCCATACCCGGCCAGCGGGCCCGACAGGTCCTGGATACTCCCCACCAGGATCTCAGTCTTGCTGACGCCTTGCTGGTCTGCTATGGAAGTAGTAGCTGCAAGCGCAAGTGCGGCAAGGGCTAGAGTTGATTTATGTTTCATTTTCTAAGTCTCCTGAGGTGGTGGGGAAAGGGTTGTGCATGTGCGGGAAATCAGGTGTACATGGCCTCAATCTGGGGCGAGTACTTCTTCTCCACCAGCTTGCGCTTGAGCTTCATGGTGGGGGTGAGTTCTTCGTCCTCGGCAGACAGTTGGGTTTCGAGCAGGAAGAACTTCTTGATCTGTTCAACCCGGGCGAACTTCTTGTTGACGCGTTCGAGCTCGGCTTGAATCAGGGCCTGGACTTCAGGTGCGCGGGTCAGTGATGCGTAGTTGCTGAAGGGTACATCGGCATCCTGCGCAAACTTCTCCACGTTCTCCTGGTCGATCATGATGATGACCGTCAGGTAGGGCCGCTTGTCGCCAATGACCACGGCATCGGTGATGTAGGGCGAAAACTTCAGATCGTTTTCCAGTTCGCTGGGCGTGATGTTCTTTCCGCCGGCGGTGATGATGATGTCTTTCATGCGGTCGGTGATGCGGAAGAATCCGTCCGCGTCCACCATACCGACATCGCCCGTGTGCAGCCAGCCATCCTTATCGATGGTCTCAGCGGTTTTCTCGGGCAAGTTGAGGTAGCCGGCAAACACGTTTTTCCCACGCACCAGAATTTCACCGGTGGCGGGGTCGAGCCGGACTTCATTGAAGGCCGCTGCCGGGCCAATGGAGCCCGGCTTCATCCTGTCGACCGGAACACCGGTGGACGCGCCACACGTTTCTGTCATGCCCCAGACTTCCAGCATCGGAACACCCAAGGCCAGATACCAGCGCACCAGGTCCGGGGAAATGGGTGCCGCTCCCGTCACCAGAAAACGCGCCCGGTGAATGCCGATGAGCTTGCGTACATTGTCGAGTACCAGCCACTGTGCCAGCGTGAACTCGATCTTCAGCCAGACACTCACTGGCTCTGCGGCCAGCACCCGGTTGGCAATGGTCGCTCCCACCCCGATTCCCCATGCGTACACCGCTTGCTGGAGGGCTCCGGCCTCTTTGAGCGAAATCATTACGCCGGAATAGAACTTTTCCCAGACGCGCGGTACTGCCGTAAACACTGTGGGGGCAATCTCGCGTACGTTCTCCGGGATGGTCTCGGGATTTTCTACAAAATTGAGTTTTGCTCCGGTGTAGAGCGCAAAGTACTCGCCGCCCATGCGTTCGGCGATGTGGCACAGTGGAAGAAAGCACATGCGCTCGTCGCGCGCGTCCTGCGCAACCAGCGTGTTGTAGCCGCGCACGGTGTAGACCAGGCCGCTGTGCAAATGCATGGCTCCCTTGGGCTTGCCGGTGGTGCCTGAGGTGTAGACCAGAATGGCCAGATCATCTGGCAGGCAGGTGTCCAGACGCTGCTGTAGTGCCTGGGCGTGCTGTGCCAGATAGTTGCGTCCGAGCGTTCGCAGCGCATCCAGGCTCATCACGCCGGGGTCATCGAGCTTGTGCAGGCCCTCCATGTCGAACACGATGATCTTGCGCAAAAGGGGCAGTTGGTCCCGCACCTCGAGCGCCTTGTCGAGTTGTTCGTCGTCTTCCACAAAGAGAAGGCTGGTGCGGGAGTCTTCACACAGGTATTGCACTTGCGACGGCGCATCGGTGGGATAGATGCCATTGGAGACACCACCTGCAGACAGCACGGCCAGATCGGCCCAGACCCATTCAACCAGGGTGTTGGCCAGGATCGAAATGCACTCGCCTTTGGCAAATCCAAGACTCAGCAGGCCGCCGGCGATCTCGCGCACCGCATCCGCAGTCTGATTCCAGGTCCAACTACGCCACAGGCCCAGGTGTTTCTGCCGCATCCATACGTCGGGGCCACGCTGCTTTACCGCGTTCCAAAACATGGCGGGAATGGTTTCACCCAGCATGACAATGTCACTGCAGGGTTTGATTGATGACGTGTCCCAGAGTCCCATTTCTATCTCCAGGTCTTCTTTTTCTTCCAGCGGCGTTCACCGCGCACGCCGTCTTCTTTCATGCCGAGGTAGAACTCCTTGATGTCGTCTTTCTCCCGCAGGTGCGCGCAGGTGTCTTCCATGACGATGCGACCGTTCTCCAATACGTAACCATAGTCCGAAGCATTAAGCGCCATATTGGCGTTCTGCTCCACCAAAAGAATCGTGGTTCCGCGCTCGCGGTTAATGCGGACCACGATTTCGAAAATCTCCTTGGTCAGCTTCGGACTCAGTCCCAGGCTGGGCTCGTCCAGCAGCATCAGGTCCGGGTTGGCCATCAGTGCGCGGGAGATCGACAGCATCTGCTGCTGCCCGCCCGAGAGCAGGCCTGCATCCTGCGTCGCGCGCTGGCGCAGAATCGGAAAGTAACCGTAGACCGCCTCCATGTCATGTGCCACCCCATCAACGTCGGAGCGGGTGTAGGCACCCATCAACAGGTTGTCGTGCACACTGAGTAGTGGAAATACCTCGCGCCCTTCGGGTACATGGCTCAGACCCTGTTGCACGATGACGGCAGGGTCCTGTGCGGTAATGTTCTGACCCTTGAATTCAATCGAGCCCTTGCGCGGGTCGATGATGCCGGAAATCGTTTTAAGGATGGTGGTCTTGCCCGCGCCGTTGGATCCCAGGACGGTCGCAATTTCGCTGCGACGCACCTGCAGGCTCACACCACGAATCGCCTTGATGGGGCCGTAGGCGCTCTCTACATTGAGCAGTTTGAGCACCGGCTGGTCGCTGATGGCGGGAGGTTGGGTGCTCATGGTGTGAATGTCGTTTCGCGCCGCAGCGAGGACACATCGTCGATCGAGCCCAGATAGGCTTCGATCACCCCCGGGTCGGTTTGCACTTCACGCGGTGTTCCCATTGCCAGCACTTCGCCCTGGTTCATGGCCAATACCCGATCCGACACCTTGGAGACCAGTGTCATGTCATGTTCCACCATCAGCACGGTGATGCCCAATTCGTTCTTGATGTCCTGAATCCAGAACGCCATGTCCCCGGTTTCCTCAACGTTCAGGCCGCTGGAGGGTTCATCGAGCAACAGAAGCCGGGGCTCGGTGCACAGTGCGCGTGCCATTTCCACCACCTTGCGCACACCATAGGGCAAGCCCGCCACCAGGGAATCACGGTGGTGCTGCAGGTTCAGCAGTTCGATCACTTCTTCGGCTTTTTCGCGTGACTTGAGTTCGGTCTGGCGGGTCTGAGGCGTGAAAAACAGGTCCTGCCAGATGTTGGTGTTGCGGTGGGTATGGCGGCCAATCAGGAGGTTGTGCAATACCGAGGCGTGTTCAAACAACTCGATGTTTTGAAAGGTACGCGCAATGCCCAGGGATGCCACGTTTTGCGGTGGTTCCCGGGTCAGATTCAGCATGCCGTGTGGTCCCAGGTAATCAATCTCGCCTGTCGTCGGTGTGTAAATGCGACTGATGAGGTTGAACACCGTCGTTTTGCCGGCACCATTGGGGCCGATCAGCGTGAACACTTCCCCTTGCCTGACATCAAAACTCACATTGTTGACCGCCAGCACCCCCCCAAAGCGCACGCTCAGGTTTTTCGCGGACAGCAAAACGTCCGTCATTTGAGTCGGTCCGATTTCTGAAAGGACTTCTGTCGCTTGAACATGCCCTTGCGGTAGAACGGGAACATCTGCAAATAGGTGCGAATCTTGAGCCAGCGTCCGTACAGTCCCATGGGCTCGAACAGCACAAAGGCGATCAGTACCACTCCATAGACAAAGGCCTGCAAACCTGGTGCCTGCCCAACAACGGTCGGCAAATAGTCTTTGACCACAGAGATGAGTTGCGGCATGCTGATCAGGAAGATGGCGCCCAGAAAAGCACCATGCACGGAGCCTACGCCACCAACCACGATCATCAAAAGCAGGTCAATACTCTGCAAGATATTGAACTGGTCTGGCGAGATGAACTGAAGGTTGTGGGCGTACAGCGCCCCGGCAACGCCGGCCAGCGCCGCCGACAAGGAAAAAGACAGCGTTTTGTAATAGGCCAGGTGAATACCCATGCTTTGCGCGGAAATCTCGGAGTCACGGATGGCCACAAATGCGCGCCCCGTGGGGGATCGCAGCAGATTCAGGATACCCAGCGTGGCAGTCACGGCAATGACCAGGCACAAAAAGTAGAACTGGTCGCCGCTTTCAAGTACCCAGCCAAAAATATTGGGCTTCTGGATATGGATGCCGGCGTTGCCGCCGGTGACGGACTCCCAGCGTGCCAGCACCTCTTCGACGATAAAGCCAAACGACAGGGTTGCTATTCCCAGATAAATGCCCTTGACACGCAGCGCTGGCAAGCCGACCAGCAAACCGACCACCGCCGACAACGCCGCCGCGCAGGCCAGCGCCAGAGGAAAAGGTACCCCCATGTTGGTCAGTACCGTGTGGGTATACGCTCCCACCCCCAGGAACGCGGCATGCCCCATTGAGAAAAGGCCGGTAAAGCCTGCCAGCAGCATCAACCCGAGTCCGGCAATGGAATAGATCAGAACCAGGGTCAACTGGGCGAGCCAGTACTCTGCAAAAAGCCAGGGCGCGGCGACAAGTAGCAGCGTGAGTGCGCTGTACCAGAACACATGTCCCCCGTGCTTGGCCAACTTAAGGTCCTGCGCGTAATCGGTCTTGAAGATAAAGCGCATTACACCTTCTTCCTCAACCTCTCGCCGAACAATCCGTTGGGCTTGACCATCAGCATGACCAGCACCACGATGTAAGCGGCGGTATCCTTAAAGCCATCGGGCAGATAAAAACCCGACAACGACTCCACGATTCCGATAACAAGACCGCCCACGATGGCACCGGGCAGACTGCCAAATCCACCCACCACCGCAGCCGGGAAGGCCTTCAGCCCAATGAAGCCCATGTTGGCATGCACAAAGGTAATCGGCGCCAATAGCAAGCCTGCAATGGCTGCCACTGCTGCCGCCAAGCCCCAGGCAATCCCGTTGAGCCGCTGCACCGGGATGCCCATATAGTAAGCAGCGAGCTGGTTTTGTGATGCCGCCTGCATGGCAATGCCCAGCTTGCTGTAACGAAACAGGACAAACAAAAGCACGCACAGCACGGTTGTTGCGGCAATGACGACCATGTGCTCGACGTTGAGTACCAGGGCTCCGATATTCCAGACTTCATCCTTGTAGGGGACGGGCAGGGCCTGGGTATCGGTGCCCATATTGGGAATCATGGTGATGAATCCGCGTGCGACATAGCCAATACCGATGGTCAGCATCACCACCGAAAATGCCGGCTGCCCCAGGATAGGGCGAATAACCACGCGTTCCAGGACGACTCCCAGTACTGCCATGCCGGCAATCGCGCAGAGTACGGCTAGCCAGTAGGGAAAGCCCAGCACGGTCATGCTCACCAGGCCCCCAAACGCTCCAAGCATCATCAACTCACCCTGGGCAAAACTGACCGTCTCGGTGGCCTTGTAGATCAGCACAAAACCCATGGCGATGAGTCCGTAGATGCATCCTTGTGCGATCCCGCTGATGACGAGCTGAAGAAAGAGCACCAAGTCTCCAATTGTTTCGAGTGCAGTGTTTATAGCGGCTGGCATTGAAATCACCGATAGGGTTGTCACTGAGTCCATCGCCACTTGCGCAACATTTCTTCCCTACGGCAGTGCATAATCAGTGCAAACCCTTAGTTCGGGTTGTTCCATGGTTTTCAATAAGATCAAGTTCAAAGTCAGTCTGTACCTGGCCATCGCTTTGGCTCCGGCGATGGTGCTCTTTCCGTATTGGATCGTCCAGCACCAGCAGGACCATCTGCAACAGGAAATTGCGCGCCATGTCGTGCAAATTTCCGAGATGATTGTCAAAAGCACCCGCTACGCCATGCTGATCAACAAGCAGGACCTGGCTGAGAAGATCATTCAGGACATTGGCCAGCAAGCAGGCATTGAGCGGGTTCGGATCATCAGCAAAGATGGGACCATCATTCACTCCAACCGTTCCTCCGAAGTTGGGTATTCGGTTGAGCAGTCGGACGAGCCCTGCGTCAATTGCCATCTGACAAGTCAGCCCTTAAGCAAGGTTCCCGACGAGAAGCGCTGGAAAATTTATGCTGCTGCCGACGGCCACCGGATGCTGGGCACCATGCAACCGATTGTCAATGAGCCGGGCTGCTCCTCTGCATCCTGTCATGAGCACCGCGCCAGTCAGTCGGTGCTGGGCATCGTGGACGTTGCCTATTCCCTGGAAGAAGTCGATCGGTCGTTGAAGTTGCACTCCAACTACCTCTGGGCCATCGCCGTGGCCGTGGTTCTGTTGGCAGCAGCCAGCGTTGGATGGCTGTTGCAGCGACTGATTTATGTGCCATTGCGGGACTTGGATTCCGGGGCCAAGCGTATTTCGACGGGCGACTTGGACCACAGCATCCCGGTCAGAAGCAATGACGACTTTGGGCATCTGGCGAGATCGTTCAACCATATGACCGTGGCGCTCAAGAATTCCATCTCGGAAACGCAGGAATTGGTTCACACGCTGGAAACCAAGGTCCAGGAGAAGACCCAGGCGCTGCAAGTTGCCCAGGCAGAAGTTGCGCAGGGCGAAAAGCTGGCCGCTATCGGTCTGCTGGCCTCAGGCATTGCACACGAGTTGAACAACCCGTTGACGGGTGTTCTGACATTCACTTCGCTGTTGCGCAAGAAGATGCAGGATGGAACACCCGATGCGGAAGATCTGGATCTGGTGATCCGCGAGACCAAGCGCTGTGCAGCCATCATCCGCCGTTTGCTGGACTTTGCGCGGGAAAAGGTTCCGGTGAAGGGATTTTTTGATTTGAACCAGCTGATCGTAGACACCGTCCACTTTGTGGACCGACCGGCCTCGTTGCAGCAGGTCGAAATCACCACGGATCTGGATGCTGATCTGCCGTCAGTTTGGGGCGATGCAGATCTGATCAAACAAGTGATGCTCAACGTGATCGTCAATGCGGAGCAGGCGATCGATGGTGCTGGGCGGGTCACGGTCGTCAGTCGCCGCTACCTTGGCAAAGCACTCCCGGAAACCGGAACCGCGCCGGTGCACATGGTCGAGATTGCCATTCGTGACACAGGCTGTGGCATTCCCGAGGCAAATCTGCAGCGCATATTTGATCCCTTCTTCACTTCCAAGGAGGTTGGCAAGGGCACGGGATTGGGACTGTCGGTGAGTTATGGCATTATCAAATCCCATGGTGGTGGAATTAAGGTGGAGAGCGTTGTTGGAACGGGAACCACCTTCCGCATCTATCTTCCGATCGAAGCTCCTATTGACGAAACCCAAGCCAAGGCAGGTGAAAGTACCCCATGAGCACCAGGATACTGATCGTTGACGACGAGGAGATCGTCATTCGCAGCTGTCTGCGCATACTCAGTGATAGCAGCTATGTGGTTGACTCCCTGATGGATGGGTTTGAAGCCATGCGCCGGGTGGATGAGTCTCCCTACGATATCGTCATTCTGGACATCATGATGCCCAAGGTAGATGGGTTGGAGGTGCTGCAGCACATCAAGGAGCGGCACCCGGATGTAGATGTCATCATGATGACGGGGCTGTCACAGGTGCAAACAGCCGTCAAGGCCATGAAGCTCGGAGCGTTCGACTACTTGTCCAAGCCTTTTGATCCCGAAGAACTGCAGCATGTGGTCGATCGGGCGCTGGAGCGACGCCATCTGCTTCTCGAAAACCGCAACCTCAAGAGCGAGGTGGGCTCCAAATACCGTTTCGAAAATATTATTGGTTCCAGCGCAGCAATGCAGGCAGTCTTCGCCTTGATCGCCAAGAGTGCGCCCACCAACAGCACTGTACTAATCACTGGAGAGAGTGGAACAGGCAAGGAAATGATTGCCCGCGCCATTCACTACAACAGCCTTCGAAAAGAACAGCCCTTTGTCACCGTCGACTGCAATACGCTCAGCGAGAATCTGCTCGAGAGCGAACTGTTTGGGCACACCAAAGGCTCGTTTACCGGTGCGGTGTCAAATAAGCGGGGAATGTTCGATATTGCCAATAACGGTACGTTGTTTCTGGACGAGTTTGGAAACATTCCGCTCTCGACACAGGCCAAATTGTTGCGTGTAATTCAGGAGCGCGAGTTCCGACCGGTCGGCAGCACTGCCAGCCAGAAGACCAACGTGCGCCTGGTGGTGGCCACCAACAAGGACCTCAAGGCCATGGTGGCCGAGGGCACATTTCGGGAAGATCTTTACTACCGGGTTAACGTGTTCCCTATCCATGCCCCTCCCTTGCGGGACAGGCGTGACGACATTCCTGCACTGGCCTTCCATTTTCTCAAGCTGTTCTGCGCTGAACTGGAGCGCCCGGTCTCCGAGGTGTCTCAGGCCGCCATGAGCATGCTCGTGGGCTATGACTGGCCTGGCAATGTGCGCGAGCTCCAAAGCACCATGCAGCGTGCGGTGATTCTGGCATCCGACAATGTCATTCACCAGGCCCATCTGGTCAATATCATCGATACAGTTCCGCGCACCGATCTGGAAGTGCCGCGCAACAGTGAGGACCTCAAGCGCATCAAGAAGGCAGTGCGTGAGAAGTCGGTAGAGGACGTGGAGAAACTGTTTATTCAGGAAACCCTGAAACGCAATGGGTTTAATGTCACCAAGAGCGCCGAAGAAACCGGAATGCAGCGTTCCAACTTTCAGGCGTTGATGAAAAAGTATGGCATTCGCGTGCGCGATACCGAATACGATCCCGACGAGGCCGGTGCTACTTGACGCGGGCCGGCTCGCTGAATAAAGACAGGGGCCGCTGCGGCCCCTTCTTCATGTACGACACAGGGCAAGCCCCGTCAGTCGTGGTGGGATTCGTCCTCGACTTCTTCAAATCCCGTGATCATGGCCTTGAAGTGGGCTGTGGGGGTATGTCCAAGGCTGGCCAGATAGACGTGCACGATGATGAACCCACTAAACACAATGAACAGCAGTACGTGCACCGTGTCCACCACGCGCAGTCCGCCCAGTGCTTCTACGATAGTGGAGAACCGCGCCACATCCCACAATAGCAGGCCAGTGAAAAACTGTGCCGGCACCAGCATCATCATGATGATCTGGTACATCATGCTTTGCAAAGGGTTGAACTTGCGGTACGCGTTGGGGTGGTGCGGATTCACCTCGCCCCGGAAGATTCCGTAACCGTAGTACTGCATTTGGCGGAAACTCTCCTTGAAGTACTTGGTGGGACTCAACTCAGGGTGGTAGACCTTGATCTTGTCGGTAAACAGGTAAAACCCCAGCCAGATAAAGAAGTTGGCGATCAGGACAAAGCCGATCCAGTTGTGGAGCACAACGGCGGTATGGAAGGACATCCACTGAAACAGGTCGAGGTAGCGAATCTGCAATCCAGTGAGGATCAGCAGCACAAAACCCGAAGCATTGGTCCAATGCCAGATCCGTACGGGAAGCGGATGGATATAGAGTTTTTTCATGGCGATTTCCTCTTACTTCGGGGCTTGTTCAGTCGAACTCGCAGGACTTGTCGCTGGGGTGGCTGCGTCGGTCCCGCCGGCAGCAGCGACGAGACGCTCCGCTTCCAGCTTTTCACGTACACCCTTGAACAGCAGCTTGACGGTCATATGGCCTATGGGTACGCAGACTGCACCTGCCATGACCATGATCAACAGGTAGTCCAGAAGTTTGATGCGCGTGCTGCCAATGGCATAGAAGCCACGTACCGAGTCCATGGATGTCAGTGAACTCAATACGTCCTTCTGGACACCATGACGCAATGGCCGTCCATCCGGACCGGCAATCGTTAGCGTCACGCTTTGGAACGGTGAGGCACCCTCCTTGTGACAGGCATTGCAATCCTTGAGCGCCTTGCTCTTCTCACTTAACTGATGTGCTTCGACACCGGACTGCACTTCGAGTCGACCCCGCAAAACGGTCTTGCCCGAGCTGCTGTCCTGACTGAATTCCTTCAACAGGCTCCACAGCGCGCGTTCATCGAGCCCCATGCCTTTGGAGTCTGCCTCGTCAGCCCTGCGGGCGAACTGGGGAACACCCGTTTTCTCGGACATCTGCACATTGGTTGCGCTGTCAAACAGCCGCAGATTAACCCTGCGCTTGGCATCGGGTGCGTGGCATGCCGGGCAGGAAATGGCAGCGAAGTGGCGCCCCGTATTAGGAAGCCAGTCCTGGTGCTGCGCAACGGCTTCCTTGTGGCACGACAGGCATGCATCCTTGATGCCTTCGCCCATGGAGGCTGCCTTGACATCATGAGCCTGGTGGCAATCGGCGCAGAGCGGTGCCGACTTGCCTTTGGCAACTCGCTCCAGACCGTGCACGTCTTTTGAATAGGCCTTGAAGATAGGTTCGTGGCATTTCAGGCAGGGAGTCGCCTCAATCGGCAGGACTTCTTTGAAAGACTTCACCGTGTGCGGGTTGTGGCAGTCGGAGCACAGGGGTGCCTTTTTGCTGCCCTCCTTGATCATGGCGGCATGCACACTGTCGTCGTACTGCGTGTATTTTTTCTTGTGGCATTCGCGGCAAACATCGGCCTGGCTTACGGTGTAATCGCGCTTGCTCTTGATGTCGGACTTCACCTTCCCGTGCGTCTTCGCATCAAGGTCAGCATGGCAGTCTTCGCAGCTATTCTCTTTGTGCATGGACTCCACAAAGGCCTTGGTCGATATGCGCATAGAGAGCACTTCGCCATTCTGCAGAGTTTTGTTCACTCCCTCCTTGTCGTGGCATGCCAGGCAGTCCTTCTCTGCCTTGGCAAGTTCAACGTCCTCAGCTAGAGCAGGTCCCCCGATCAAGCCGGCCAGCAAACCGATCAAGCCGGCAACAAGCCAGTATCTAGGGCGCAACGAGGCCCTCGCAAGGTTGTAGTTACGAAAGTGGTTCATTGAAAAATTCCTCTCAAGGAGTTCTTTCCAGCACAAAGGCATCGCGGACGCGTTGCCCGTGATGCCTTCTGGAAAATACCATGGTGAACGTGCTTGCGCATTGCGCTGGGTCAGCCAAACTTCATTTGGTCTTGGTCTTTCCACTCAGAGACTTTGCACCGGTCCACAAAAGCATGCCCATTCCGATCAGCGGCAGTGTCACGGCGTAAACCAGGCCAATGAACGGAGCAGCAATCGTCAGACCGATGGTCTTGATGGATGGGTACTTCTTCATCAAAGCCTTGCCACCGATTCCGAGCAACATCGCCATACCCACTGCGGGCAGCATCAGCGCGTACACCAGACCGATGA
>CAIPGC010000065.1 GCA_903864505.1 uncultured beta proteobacterium
AGATTGCTGACCAGTACCTCAGTGACTGGCATTTCGTCCCTGGCAACTTTCAATAGCTCAGGTGCCGGTGTATAGCGCATGCACTCCACATCGAGCCGGTCGAGGCTAAGGCCATCGAGTTCGTAGACCGGTTCACGGTCGAACATGTCAGGCGCAATAAGCTTCACCCCGACCGAGGACTGCACCAAGCTGCCGCGCCACACGGCTTCGTTGATGTCGGTGCGCAAACGTGCCAATACTTCGGCTGAGCCGGAAAACCGTGTATTGTTAAAACTGTTCAGGTAAAGCTTGAACGACTTGCTTTCAACAATGTTCACCGACTCACACGGGACCGTGAAATGGGCCAATGCCACCTGTGGCTTGCCGCGCATGTTCAGCCAACTCAATTCAAACGCAGTCCACATATCCGCCCCAAAGAAGGGTGCTTCCCCTGTTACACCAATCTCCGCCCGCTTTGCAGCACGGGCAATCGGAAACAGCAAGGATGCATCGTATTGATCGACATAGCTTGATGCCCTGCCCAGTTGCGACTGCTCCGGGGTGTTCACGCTGTTGCCTTCCGACGAAACACCAGACGCTGCGGTGTGGATGCAGTGGCGGTCCATGCATAACCTTCCACATCAAAGGCGCGCAACTGGTCAGGTTGCACCAATCGGTGCGTGGTGGCAAAACGGGCCATCAAACCACGCGCCCGCTTGGCACTGAAACTGATGATCCTGTACTGGCCCGCACGGTATTCCTGAAAGACACACTCCACCACCGCAGCTTTGAGGACCTTGGTATCAATCGCCTTGAAATACTCCTGGGAGGCCAGGTTAATGACGACCGGGCTGACATCGGAGCACAGACGTCTGTTCAAGTAGTCAGATATCTGTGAGCCCCAGAATGCATAGAGATCCTTGCCCTGTGGATTGGGAAGTCTCGTGCCCATTTCCAGCCGGTAAGGCTGCATCAGATCCAAGGGACGTAGCACCCCATATAGACCACTCAGCAAGCACACATGCTCTTGCGCCCAGGTCAAATCGTCCGGACTCAGTGTGATGGCATCCAAGCCGCCATACACATCGCCATTGAACGCCAGCACTGCCTGGCGGGCATTTCTCTTTGTCGCCCGCGTGGACCATGTGACGTATCGTGACACGTTGAGAATGGCGAGCTTGTCACTCAAGTCCATGAGTGCTGATAGTTGCTGGGGCGACTGCTCGCGCAGCAGGGCAATCAACTGCTGCGATTGCTTGACGAACAGGGGCCTGCTATGCGGACGTTCCCCCACCGGACTTTCATAGTCCAGGGTTTTTGCGGGAGAAAGCAAGAGAAGCATGGCACATTATCGCGGACAGTGGCACCCGCCCCTAGGGAAAACACGCGGTTGGCTGCATGATCTGCCGTGCCTGGTGCCGATACACTGCGAGGACAAGGAACCGGATTGACCACACTGGCCCCCGTGTTGGCACCGGCACCCGTTGCGAGGAAACACCCGTTTGGCACCCATTGACCAGGTCCACCTGAGCTTCAATCCGCAAACACTCACGCTGCTCAATGCGGTGCTGGGGTTGGTCATGTTCGGTGTGGCTTTGGAATTGCGTGTGGACGACTTCAAAACCGCGATGCGCACGCCCAGGGCACTGGTTTTGGGTCTGCTGGGGCATCACGTGCTATTCCCGGCCATGACCTACGTCCTGGTCTGGATACTCAAACCCGAGCCCAGTATTGCGCTGGGCATGATCCTGGTCTCGGCATGCCCGGCCGGTCACATCTCCAACTTTTTGGTCCACCACTCCAGGGGCAACACGGCCCTATCGGTGAGCGTGAGCGCGCTCTCGACCGTGGTGGCCCTGTTCATGACGCCCTTGAACTTCGCGTTTTGGGGCAACCTGCACCCCATCACTGCAGGGCTGATGAAAGAAGTGGCCATGAGCCCCTGGGAAATGCTGGAGGTGATCGTGATGCTGCTGGGTGTTCCGCTGATTCTGGGCATGTGGTGTGCAAAGCAGTTTCCCAACCTTGCCCACAAGATCGAAAAACCCATGAAGATCTTGTCCTTCTTTATTTTGTTTTGTTTCATTGGCGGAGCGCTCGCGGCGAACATCAATCACTTCATTGAGTACATCCGGCTGGTGGTAGGTGTAGTCTTTGTTCATAACCTGATGGCGCTCGGAACCGGGTACGGGCTCTCCACCCTGGCCGGTCTGGCCGAACGCGACCGCCGCGCCATCACTTTCGAGATGGGCATTCAAAATTCCGGACTGGGACTGATCCTGATATTCAATTTTTTTGGAGGCCTGGGTGGCATGGCTATCGTTACCGCCTGGTGGGGTATATGGCACATTGTGGCGGGCCTGACGCTGGCAAGCTTCTGGAAGTCGCGGCCACCCCCCCCTCCCGCCCAGGCTGTCCCGGACACGGCGATATGAAACGCGTCCTTATTACCGGTGGCGGCGGGTACCTGGGGACCCAATTGGTGGCGCGTCTTGCAGCCTTGTCAGAAGCCCAGCGGCCGCAGGTCATCGTCTCCCACGACATCCGCGAGCCCAGGACACGATTGCCGGATGTGCATTACGCCGTCGCTGATATTCGGGCACCAGAAATGGCCGACATCATCGGGCAGCACCGCGTCAACGCGGTAGTGCATCTGGCATCCATCGTGACTCCTGGCAAAGCCAGCAACCATGACTTTGAATTCGATGTGGACGTCAACGGCACGCGCAACGTGCTGCACGCTTGCGTCAAGCACGCAGTCAAGCGCCTGGTAGTTTCGAGCAGCGGTGCGGCCTATGGCTACCACGCCGATAATCCGCAGTGGCTGACCGAGGACATGCCTCTACGTGGCAACCAAATCTTTGCCTACGCGTACCACAAGCGACTGGTCGAAGAAATGCTGAGCGCGTGCCGCAAGGACCACCCCGATCTGGAACAGGTCGTCCTGCGCATCGGAACCATCCTGGGCCCAACGGTGCACAATCAGATTACTGATATGTTCGAGAAGCCACGCATACTCGCCCTGCGCGGCTCCGACAGTCCATTCGTGTTTGTTTGGGATCAGGATGTGGTGAACATTGTCCTGCGCGCGATTGCCGACGGCCCCGCAGGCATTTACAACGTGGCCGGTGACGGCGCAATCACACTGCAGGAGATTGCGCAGCGGTTGGGCAAGCAAACAATGCGACTTCCCGCCTGGTTACTCTATGCCGCGCTGAGCGTTCTCAAACCCCTGGGACTGACCCAATATGGACCGGAACAATTGGACTTTTTGCGCTATCGCCCGGTGCTGCTCAACACCAAACTGAAATCCGTTTTTGGTTACACGCCCACCTATACGTCAAGCGAGGTATTTGAAGTCTACCGCCTGGCCCGGAATTGCCAGCGTACCGCGGCGGCTTGAACGAGTTCCCCAGACATGCCCGCGACGATGTCCCGACCAAGGAGAAACAGATGAAGAAGCAGTGGGCCGCGGCGTGGCTGTTGATGGGTATGGCGCTGTGTGCTCAGGCGGCCAGCTTTCAGGTCACGGGGCCGGATGGCAAGCCGCTCGGACTAGTGATGGTGACACGAACCGCCACCGAGCCTGAAAAGCTCGATGCCACAGACAACGGTTATGCCGCGCCCGGAAAGTTGCAGCAGGGGGCGCTGGAGCACACACGCTTCTCAAACGCACTGGGATGGGTTCGACTGCCCGATGTGCCTGGCCCGTACCGCGTGCGACTGCGCAAGCCAGGTTACAGGGACAGTCTGATCGAGCCGCCGGTTCTGAACCTGGCTGCGTCCTGGCGCATGCAAGTGGAAACCGATGCCAGGGCATTGGCAGAGCGGCGACCATCCAACGCGTGGACCTCCACACTGCTTCCCGGACGCGATGATTTGCGCAAAGAATTTATGGCGCAGTGCGGTTTTTGCCACCAGCAAGGATCGAGTTTCATGCGCAGGGATCGCCCGGCCGAGGAGTGGAACACGAGCATCCAGCGCATGGTGCGCTATGGAGCGCGTCTTTCCAGCGAGGCGCAAAAGGAATTGCCCGCGCTGCTGGAGGCCCACTGGAAAGAGATCAACGCCCATCCGGAAAAGGTTCCCGCCGCTACACCCTGGGCGCCCGCCCTGTCCAGCGTGGCCATCACCGAGTTGCCCATTGGCGACCGCTTCTCGCAGATGCACGACTTCCTGCAGCACAGCAACGGCAAGGTCTATGTCGGCGACAACCTGCAGGACCGCCTGTACGAAATCAATACCACCACCGGCGCCTATACGGTGTACCGGGTGCCACCGCAACCGGGCGACCAACTTGGCGGCCTGTTGGCGGGACGGTTACGTGAGTTCCCAAAGCACGAGACCTACCAGGGCATCCACTCGCTGGTGGAGGCACCGGCAGACGGACACATCTTCATCACGCCCTCGTACCAGCGACGTCTGATCGAGTTCGACCCCAAGACCAAAGCTTTTGTAACCCACCCAATGGACAGCGGTTTTTACCCGCACACCGTGCGCATGGATGGCAAAAACCGCGTCTGGTTTACGCTTGCCCTGTCCAACCAGATCGCCATGTTTGATCGCTCAAACGCCAAATTCACGACCTACGATCTGCCGTTTCGCTCCTTCATGGAAAAGCTGACGGTCAAACTCACACCCTTCTTTTTCAGGCTGATCGGTTGGGGCATGCCCGTCACCAACTGGGTCAAGATCGACCACACATCGACCGGCGTGCCACTGCCCTATGGCATCGAGGTAACGCCAGATGGCAAGGTATGGATTGCGCGATTGCACACAGACGAAATTGCGTCACTCGACCCTGACAGTGGCTCGATCACCATGATCCCCACACCACTCAAGGCACCACGGCGTCTGCGCAGCGACCGCGAGGGCAACCTGTGGATCGCCATGTTCAACGAATCGGCCATCCTGCGCTACGAACCAGCCAAGGCAAAGTTCACCACCTTCGCGCTGCCGGTGGTTCCGGTCGGTAGCGACACTCCCTACTCCCTGAATGTGGACCGCAAGCGCCACCAGGTGTGGGTCAACGGCACCAACTCGGATGGCGTGCACCGGTTGGATATTGCATCGGGCCAGTGGACGCATTTCCCGCTGCCACGGCAGGCCACATTCACGCGCGATGTGGATTTCACGAACGACGGCCAAGTGCTGCTGGCCAATGGCAGCTTTCCATCCTGGCACATTGAGGACTTTCAGCCCACGCTGATCCGCCTTGCGCCCGACGGCGCGGCTCGTTGATGCGACACCTGCAAACGCCTATTTTTCTGACCTGCCTGACCGCAATTGAAGGAAAAATCGGCCTGTAGCCACCAAAGAATATGCGCAGACCGCTATAGAAATCGGAGCACTTTCTATGCCCGCGGGCGCGCCCGGTAAAATTGCCCGCTCACTGAACCTGATCCGACCATGACCGACACCGCCTCCACTGCGCCCCTACAACCCGGCCTGCAATCCCTCTCCAAATCGTTTGAACCAGCGGCGCTGGAAGCACACTGGGGTCCGGAATGGGAAAAGCGCGGTTATGGCGTGGCCGGCTATCGGGGCACACAGGAGTCCAAAGCAGGGGAGCCAGCATTCGCGATCCAGTTGCCCCCGCCCAATGTGACCGGTACGCTGCACATGGGCCATGCGTTCAACCAGACCATCATGGACAGTCTGACGCGCTACCACCGCATGAGGGGCTACAACACCGCCTGGATCCCAGGCACCGACCACGCCGGCATTGCCACCCAGATCGTAGTGGAGCGCCAGTTGCAGGACCAGAAAATCAGCCGCCACGAGCTGGGCCGCGAGGCGTTTGTGAAGAAGGTGTGGGAATGGAAAGAGCAAAGCGGAACCACCATTACCACCCAGATGCGCCGCATGGGTGACAGCGTTGACTGGAGCCGTGAGTACTTCACCATGGACCCCAAACTGTCCAAAACGGTGACCGAAACCTTTGTACAGCTGTACCAGCAGGGTCTGATTTACCGGGGCAAGCGTCTGGTGAACTGGGACCCGGTTCTGATGAGCGCCGTGAGCGACCTGGAGGTGGAGGCCACCGAGAGTGAGGGCAAGATGCACTACATCTGCTATCCGTTCGCAGACGGACCGCAGTTGATTGACGGAGTACTGCAAAAAGGCATGACCATTGCCACCACCCGGCCCGAAACCATGATGGCCGACGGCGCTCTGGCAGTGCACCCTGAGGACGAACGCTACCGGCACCTGTTGGGGAAAATGGTGGATCTGCCGCTGTGTGATCGCCGTATCCCCATCATTGCCGACGATTTTGTGGACCGGGCCTTTGGTTCGGGCTGCGTCAAGATCACCGGCGCGCACGATTTCAACGACTATGCCTGCTCGCAACGCCACGGCCTGCCGCTGATCACCATCTTTACACTGGACGCCAAAGTCAACGAGCGTGGCCCCAAGGCCTACCAAGGCATGGACCGCTTTGAAGCCCGCAAAGCCGTCAACCGCGACCTGGAATCCCAAGGCTTGATGCTGGAGATCAAACCGCACAAGATGATGCTGCCGATCTGTGCTCGCACCGGCCAGGTGGTCGAACCCATGCTCACCGACCAGTGGTTTGTTGCAATGACAAAAATACCGGAAGGTGGCACCAGTATTGCGCAAGGCGCTATCAATGCAGTAGCAAGCGGTGAAGTGACGTTTGTCCCGGAGAACTGGGTCAACACCTACAACCAGTGGATGAACAACATCCAGGACTGGTGCATCAGCCGCCAGCTCTGGTGGGGCCACCAGATTCCGGCCTGGTACGACGAAGACGGCAAGGTCTATGTGGCGCGCAATGCAGCCGATGCACAAGCACAGGCCGCAGGTAAAAAGCTAACGCGCGACCCGGATGTGCTCGATACCTGGTACTCGTCGGCGCTGGTACCTTTCTCGACCCTGGGCTGGGAGGGGGACGGCTCTGGGGGCGATCAGTCTGGGCACGCTCTTGCTCATACTCGCTCCGCTCGCCAAATCGCTGCGAACGCGCCCAGCCCGTCCAACGAAGAAATCACCTTGGCTGCCCGACTGGCGCCAGTCACCCCAGCTTCTGAGTTGGGGGGCCTTGAACCCGGCGATTTGGCGAGCGCAGCAAGTATGAGCCGGGGCGAGGCCGCCCAACTCAGAAGCGACGCGAACGCCAATGGTTTGAATGATTACGACCTGTATTTGCCGTCTTCCGTACTGGTCACAGGCTACGACATCATCTTCTTCTGGGTCGCCCGCATGATCATGATGACCAAGCACTTCACGGATCGCGTGCCGTTCAGGCATGTCTACATCCACGGCCTGGTGCGCGATGCGCAGGGCAAGAAAATGAGCAAGAGCGAGGGCAATGTGCTTGACCCGGTGGACTTGATTGACGGAATCTCGCTGGCACCGTTGCTGGACAAACGCACCACGGGACTGCGCAAACCCGAGACCGCCCCGATGGTACGCAAGAACACCGAGAAGGAATTCCCGGACGGCATCCCCGCCTACGGTGCCGATGCCCTGCGTTTCACGTTTGCCGCCCTGGCCAGTCTGGGCCGCAGCATCAATTTTGACAGCAAGCGCTGCGAGGGCTACCGCAACTTCTGCAACAAGCTGTGGAATGCCACCCGCTTTGTGCTGATGAACTGCGAAGGCAACGACTGCGGACTCGACGACCACGCAACCGATGCCTGCGCCACCGGCGGGTATCTGGAATTCAGCGCACCCGACCGCTGGATTGTGTCGATCTTGCAAAGGACCGAGGCAGAAGTCGCCAAAGGTTTTTTGGAGTACCGCCTGGACAACGTGGCCAACACCATTTACGAGTTCGTCTGGAACGAGTTCTGCGACTGGTATCTGGAGATTGCGAAGGTGCAGATACAAACCGGAAGCGATGCCCAGAAGCGCGCCACGCGCCGCACACTGATCCGCACGCTGGAAACGATCCTGCGGCTGGTGCACCCGATCACGCCCTTCATTACCGAAGAACTCTGGCAACGCGTGGCGCCCGTCGCGGGTCGCGCGGGTGCATCGGTCAGCGTTGCCGCCTACCCGGTGAGTCAGCCCGAGCGCATTGACGAAAGCTCCATTGCCTATGTCGCCAAACTCAAGCTGCTGGTAGATGCCTGCCGCAATCTGCGCGGCGAAATGAATGTTTCGCCGGCCACGCGTCTGCCGCTGTTTGTTGTCGCATCATCGGTACCGGAACGGGCGTTCTTGCAGGCCTCGGCGCCTGTGCTGCAAGCATTGGCCAAGCTCAACGAGGTTCGCCTGTTTGACGATGAAGCCAGCTGGTCCGCCGCAGCCAGGGCTGCGCCGGTAGCCGTGGTTGGCGAGGCGCGCATCTGCCTGCACATGGAGATTGACGTGGTGGCAGAGAAACTGCGCCTGGGCAAAGAAGTGGGCCGACTCGAAGGAGAAATTGCCAAAGCCAGCAGCAAGCTATCCAACGAGGCGTTTGTTGCCAAGGCGCCGCCTGCGGTCATCGCGCAGGAACGCAAGCGCGTCGCCGACTTTGATGACACGCTGTGCAAAGTGCGAGAGCAACTCACGCGTCTGGGGTGATCAAAAAGCGACCCGCGCAGTGGCACAGGGCGAAGGCGAAGCTACCTTCGCCGCATGATGTGGATAAATTCTTCACCCACAGTTTGCTGGTCCACCAGTTCGTTTCCGGTTTGCTTGGCGAAGGCCTGAAAATCCCGCACGGAGCCCCCATCGGTTGCAACCACCTTCAGAATCTGGCCACTGATCATTTCTGACAAGGCTTTCTTGGCCTTCAGAATGGGCAACGGGCAATTCAGGCCACGGGTATCAATTTCTTTGTCAATCTGCATCTCGACTCCTCAATCTGGCACATTGTAGGCGTGCTCAATGCTGGCGTAATGCGGCACCGGAGCACTGCTCCAGCGCACCACCTAAACCTGCGGCTGCGCAAACTCAATGAAGTTGGGCGTGTAGCCACGCGACCTAAGCCAGTCTGCCAGCGCATAGCCCGTGCCCGCAGGCCAACACTTGACTGCCTCCGGAGCGTACAAGCGGTAGTCCACCAACTCCGCCGACAACTGAACCTCACCATGGCACACCGCATGGTACGCAATGATGACCTGGTTCATGCGCTGAAAATCGTACACCCCGATCAAATCCAGCGCCTCCGTTGTAAGCTGGGTTTCCTCCTGAATCTCACGTGCGATGCCTTGCTGTGGCGTTTCACCCTCCTCCATGAATCCGGTGATCAACGCATACATCTTGCCGGGCCACGCCGCGTTGCGTGCCAGCAGTATCCGACCCTGGTATTCGATCACTGCCGCCAGAACTGGGGTCGGGTTGTTCCAATGCGTAAACGCGCAGGCAGGGCATCGCAAACGTTCCTTGTAACCACCATCTTCGGCCTCGGAAATGTGCGCCAAAGGTGTGGCGCACTGGGGACAGAAACGGTACGCAGAACTCATGCAGGAAAGACGCCGGTCGAAAGGTAGCGGTCACCCCGGTCACACACGACAAATACCACAGTGGCATTGGACTCGCGCTGGGCGATCTGCTGCGCGACCCAGCACGCCCCGGCCGCAGATATGCCAGCAAAAATGCCCTCTTCGCGCGCCAACCGGCGGCACATCTCCTCGGCATCCGGTTGACTCACGTAGACCAGTTCGTCAACGCTGGATGGATCATAAATTTGCGGCAAGTACTCCTGCGGCCACTTGCGTATGCCAGGAATGCGCGAACCTTCAGAGGGTTGGGCCCCGATCACGCGAACCGCCGGGTTTTTTTCCTTCAGATATTTTGCAACACCGGTAATGGTGCCTGTGGTTCCCATGGCACTGACAAAATGGGTGATGCGGCCCTGGGTGTCGACCCAAATCTCCGGACCCGTGGTTTCGTAATGGGCGCGCGGGTTGTCGGCATTTGCAAACTGGTCCAGCACGCGACCCTTCCCGTCCTGCTGCATTTGGGTGGCCAGGTCTCGTGCGTATTCCATGCCGCCACTCTTGGGTGTCAGGATCAGTTCCGCACCAAAGGCCTTCATGGTCTGCACTCGCTCGATCGAGAGGTCCTCCGGCATGATGAGCACCATGCGGTAGCCCTTGATGGCAGCGGCCATGGCCAATGCAATGCCTGTGTTGCCCGACGTGGCTTCAATCAGCGTGTCGCCGGGTCGGATTTCGCCGCGCTCCTGCGCGCGCTGAATCATCGACAAAGCAGGTCGGTCCTTCACCGACCCCGCCGGGTTGTTGCCCTCAAGTTTGCCCAGCACCACGGTCTGGCGCGCCGCATTTTCGGTCGCTCCAATGCGGCGCAGGACGACCAATGGTGTCTTGCCGATTACGTCTTCAATAGTTGGATAGTTCATGCCCCTAAATGTGCCATAATTCGCGCCTTCCCTTCTCATGGCCCGAGTGGTGGAATTGGTAGACGCGCTGGACTCAAAATCCAGTACCGAAAGGTGTGCCGGTTCGATTCCGGCCTCGGGCACCAACGTAGGCATTTCAGGCACAGTCAACCACTGTTTGCTACACTGCTTCCCTCTGGAGTTCTGGTTCATGCTTTTCTGCACCAGAACAAAAGTCAGAACAGAACCAGAACAGAAAGTTCACAATGCCCACCCCCAAACCCTACCGTGATGGTTGGCGCGTCCGTATATACAAAATTCACAATGCAGGCCTTTAAGGATCGGCGCACCTGACATCGAATTCTCTGAACACATTTTGTTCCGAAAGGAAAGGTACCGCTTACTGCGATTCCGTTGGATGGGTGCCACCCACGCCTTGATGACCTCACAAGCTACGCACGACAATTATCTGAAGTTGTGATGACAAATTTCCGTAAGAAGTTTGGCAGCCTGCATCTCCAGTTCAATCTGGTGCACGCGCAAGTCATACATCACCTGCAGCGCTTCTGCAGATGACAGGTGGACGTCGCCGCGCGAGGCCTCGGTCAGATAGTTGCGCGCCACGGCTTCGGCGCG
>CAIPGC010000066.1 GCA_903864505.1 uncultured beta proteobacterium
ACCCTCGTTCTGGGTTTGCACCTCCACGATGATGATGCAGGTGCTCTTGGTCACCGGCGTGGCCGGCTTGCCAAAGCGGTTGGACAGGTCCATCACCGGCACCACCGCACCGCGCAGGTTGATCACACCGCGGATGCAGTCGGGCATCATCGGCACTTCGGTCAGGTTCGAGTACCAGATGATTTCCCGAATGCACAGAATGCCAATCGAGAACATCTCGCCCCCGAGCATGAAGGTCAGGTACTGCTTTTGCTCCACCGGCGCGGCTGCAACTACCGCAGCACCTATCAGGGCCTGTGCTGACCCTTCGGTTTTAACCAATGCGTTCATGAGGGCTCTCCTCAGAACTTGGTGAATACGGACTCATCGACTTCTTCGTTGGCAGGTGCTGCCTTGGCACCACCAGTCTTGAACGCAGGACGCTTGGCAGCGGCGGACTTGGCCGCTGCGGGGCTCTTGCGCGGCGCTGCGTGCTGGCCGCCACCCTCAACCTTGAAGAAGGTCATGGTTTGCTGCAGCTGTTCGGCCTGGCTGCTCATCTCTTCAGAAGTGGCGGCCAGTTCTTCCGAGCTTGAGGCATTTTGCTGCGTGGTCTGGTTCAACTGACCCACGGCCGAGTTGATCTGGCTCACACCACTGGACTGCTCGCTCGACGCTGCCGAGATCTCCTGCACCAGGTCGGCCGTCTTGCGAATGGCAGGCACCATCTGCTCAAGCAGCTTGCCGGCCTTCTCAGCCAGCTCCACGCTGCTGGTGGCGACTTCGCCAATCTCTTGTGCCGCTACCTGGCTGCGCTCTGCGAGTTTGCGCACTTCGGCGGCTACCACTGCAAAGCCCTTGCCGTGTTCACCGGCGCGGGCCGCTTCAATGGCAGCATTCAAGGCCAGCAGGTTGGTTTGTGCGGCGATGTCGTCAATGATGCTGATCTTCTTGGCAATCTGCTTCATGGCCGCCACCGTGGCATTGACAGACTCACCACCGTCGGCGGCGTCTTGGGCAGCCTTGGAAGCCATGCCTTCGGTGACCTTGGCGTTTTCAGTATTTTGGGCAATGCTCGATGTCATCTGCTCAATGGAAGCAGAAGTTTCTTCCACACCGGCGGCTTGTTCGCTGGCGGCTTGGCTCAGAGCCTGCGCTGTAGCGCTCACCTCTTCGGAGGCGCTGGCCAATGCCTGGGCACCACCGTTCACATCGGCTACCACTTCGGAGAGCTTGCTGACCATGATCTTCATCGAGTACAGCAGGCTGGAGTCGTCTTTGGGGTGGGTTTCCACTTTCATGGTCAGGTCGCCTTCGGACAGGCGCACCACCATGTCACGGGCGTAGTCGGGCTCGCCACCGAGCTGCTTGAGTACGCTGCGGGTAATGATCCAGCCCACCACCACCGACAGCACTGCGGCGACGATACCCAGGATCATGATCAGCCTTTCGGTCGAGCCCACCATCTCATCGGCATTCTTGCCGGCCTTCTCCATCAACTCGGTTTGCAGGTCAACCATGGCAACAATCGCCTTCATATAGTCGCCCTGTGCCTTGCGCAAATCACCCACCAGCAAAGCGGCAAAGTCTGCCTGCTTGGCATCGGCCTTGATCATTTCAATGGCTTTTTCCTGCTGCGTCACGTAGGCTGCGCGCGTCGTCTGAATATCCTTCATGAGTACGCGGCCCCTGTCGGACGTGACCACCTTCTCCAGCTTTTCCAGCCGATCACTGATGACTTTGCGCTGCTCGGGAATGCCGTCCAAGGCCTTGGTTCTCTCGGTGCCGGTAAAAATGTAGGCATTTCGCAACCCGCGAGCCACCGCGTTGACAGCATCAATCATGTCGTTGGCCAGGACCGTCTTGGGGAACTTGTCGTTCACCATATTTTCGATTTCGTCGTTCAGCGCACCCAGTCGCGTGTAGCTGGTTGCGGCGATGACCACCAGCAGAATCAGGGTAATGGCAAAGCCGATTCCCAACCGGACTCCGAGTTTGAGGTTGTTCAACATGGCATTACTCCTGATTTAAAAACTGAATGGAAAGACTGAAATGGGGTGTGGCCTGCAAGGCACATGGCAGCCCGCGCAGGGGCAGTCGTCGCAGTCCGCTCAGCGGACTCGCCTCCCAATGGCTGATTTCAAATACATACCGAGGCTGCGTGTTCATGACGATTGCCCCTCCAGCTGCCGGTTGGCACCGACTGCCGATCGCGGCTGCGCATTCACCGAGCGCTTGACCAGTTGCGGCACATCCAGAATGAGTGCTACATCGCCGCTGCCCAGAATGGTGGAGCCGCTGATGCAGGTCACCTGGTTGAACATCTGCCCCAGGGGCTTGATGACGGTCTGGAACTCGCCCAAGAGCGTGTCCACCACCAGCCCGGCCTTTTGACCGGCGTACTTCAGCACCACGATGTTCTCGCCCTTGAGCGGTGGCGGGTTCTTGATGCCAAACAGATCGCGCAGCCGGATAAACGGCAGCACCTGACCGCGCAGGTTGGTGTAATCGTGGTCCGGCTCGGCCGTGTAGGCCACACATTCCTCGATCATGTCCAGTGGAATGGCAAACACCCGTTTGGCTACTTCCACCAGGAAACCATCAATGATGGCCAGGGTCAGCGGTAGCCGCACGGTCACGGTGGTGCCCTTGCCCTCTTCGCTGGCGAGACTCACGGTGCCGCGCAGCGCGGTAATGTTGCGCTTGACCACGTCCAGTCCGACACCCCGGCCCGACAGATTGGTAATCTTCTCGGCGGTGGAGAAACCCGGCTCAAAGATCAGTGCATAGACTTCGGAGTCGGTCATGTGGTGGCCAGCCTCGACCAGACCGCGCTCGATCGCCTTGGCCAGAATGCGGTCGCGCTTCAAGCCGCCGCCATCGTCCTGCACCGTAATGACAATCGCACCCGAATCATGGAATGCGTTGAGCTTGAGGGTGCCCTGCGCGGGTTTGCCCCGTGCAATGCGAATCTCGGCACTCTCGATGCCGTGGTCCATGGAGTTGCGCACCAGATGCATCAGCGGGTCGCCAATCTTTTCCACCACGGTCTTGTCCAGCTCGGTGTCTTCGCCGTCGATGATCAGTGCAATGTCCTTGCCCAGGTCGCGCGAGACATCGTGCACGACACGCTGGAAGCGCCCGAAGGTGGCACCAATTTTGACCATACGGAGTTGGAGGGCACTGTCGCGCACTTCTTCGACCAGCATGGAGAGCTTGGAGGTGGCTTCTTCGAGTTCGACCACCTTGGCGCGGTGCGCAATCATGTTGACGCTGGCACCGGCAATGATGAGCTCGCCCAC
>CAIPGC010000067.1 GCA_903864505.1 uncultured beta proteobacterium
CTGCTGGGCCAGCCACTTTTTGGCAACTGCACCGGCGGCCACCATCGGCGCCGTCAGGCGCGCGCTGGAGCGCCCACCACCGCGCGGATCGCGAATGCCGAATTTTTGAAAATAGCTGTAGTCAGCATGACCGGGGCGAAAGGTCTGCGTGATATTGGCGTAATCCTTGCTCCGTTGATCGGTGTTCTTGATCAGCAGGCAGATTGGTGTGCCGGTGGTTTTGCCCTCATAGACGCCGCTCAAAATTTCTACGGTGTCCGGCTCGTTGCGCTGCGTCACAAATTTGGAGCTACCAGGGCGCCGCCGGTCCAGGTCGCCCTGGATGTCGGCTTCGCACAGGTCCATCCCCGGCGGGCAGCCGTCAATCACGCAGCCAATGGCCGGACCATGGGATTCACCAAAGTTGGTGACCGCGAACAAGTTTCCAAAGGTGTTACCGCTCATGAGGCCGGATTATCCCAGACGCCTACCCATCCCGTGCGGCAGATGCAATGCAGCGGTGGCCTATGTTTGCGTCGGCTCGAATACAGCCTGCAAGGTCCGCAGCGTTTTCTCCAGAGTAGCACCGTGAATAGCACCCACCTTTTTTGCCAATCGCGACTTGTCCAAAGTGCGAATCTGGTCCAGCAGAATCAGGCCCGATTTTCCCTGAAACGTGATGGGAATTCGAAAACCCGCAGCGCGCGACCCGGTGGTCATGGGCGCAACAATGACCGTGCGAAGGTAATCGTGCATTTCAGCGGGCGAGATCACGACACACGGACGAGTCTTCTGGATCTCGCTGCCGACCGTTGGATCCAGATTGGCCAGCCACACCTCACCGGTCCTGACCGACACAGCGCTCACCAGACCAACTCCGCGTCGCCCTCATTGGCAAATTCAGGCCACACCAACGCGTCATCTTGGGCCAAAGCGATGGCCTGACTGTCCTTGGCCCATCCTTCGCGCGGGTTGCGTTTGACAGGCCGGATCTCGATCACGCCGTTCTTCACCTGCAAGTCAGCCGTACCTTCAAGACCGACTTGCGAAAGAATCGGTTTGGGAATCAGGATGCCCTGCGAATTTCCCATTTTTCGGACTGCGACCTGCATGCTTTGACCCCACGAAAAGTAGGCACAATGTTAGCACGAAGCATGGGTTGCTGCGCTCCGCTCGCAATGACGAATGCGCAAGCCGGATAATGAAGCCCTGTTCAGCAACGCACGAGGAAAACCATGTCCGGCTACTCTGACCCCGGCTTTGACACGCTGGCACTGCATGCCGGTGCCGCACCTGACCCGGCGACGGGTGCGCGCGCGGTGCCGATCCACCTCACCACGTCCTTCGTTTTCGAGTCCAGCGACCAGGCCGCGGCACTGTTCAACCTGGAGCGCGCGGGCCACGTTTACTCGCGCATCAGCAACCCGACCAACGCGGTGCTGGAGCAACGCATCTCGGCGCTCGAAGGTGGCATCGGCGCCATCACCACTGCCAGCGGCCAGGCGGCGCTGCACCTGAGCGTTGCCACGCTGATGGGTGCCGGCTCGCACATCGTGGCCTCCACCGCACTGTACGGCGGCTCGCAAAACCTGCTGCATTACACGCTGCGCCGCTTTGGCATTGAGACCACTTTCGTCAAGCCCGGCGACATGGACGGTTGGCGCGCTGCCGTGCGGCCCAACACCAAACTCTTCTTTGGCGAGACCGTTGGCAACCCGGGGCTGGATGTGCTCGACATCGAAACCGTCGCTGGCATCGCGCACGAGGCTGGCGTACCCCTGCTGGTGGACTCGACACTGACCTCGCCCTGGCTCATCAAGCCCTTTGAGCACGGTGCCGATCTGGTCTACCACTCGGCCACCAAATTCCTCAGCGGCCACGGCACGGTGATTGGCGGCCTGGTGGTGGACGGCGGAAGTTTTGACTGGGACAAGTCGGGCAAATTTCCGGAACTCACCGAACCCTACGAGGGTTTTCACAACATGGTGTTCAGCCAGGAGTCGACGGTAGGCGCTTTCCTGCTGCGGGCACGGCGCGAAGGCCTGCGCGACTTTGGCGCCTGCATGAGTCCGCACTCGGCCTGGCTGATTCTGCAGGGCATTGAGACCCTGTCGCTGCGCATGGAACGCCACATGAGCAACACCCGCAAAGTAGTGGAGTTTCTCGCCGCCAACGCTTTCGTTTCGCGTGTTGGCCATCCGCTGCTGGAAAGCCACCCCAGCCACGCACTGGCGCAAAGGCTGCTGCCGCGCGGCGCCGGCTCGGTCTTCAGCTTTGACTTGAAGGGCAGCCGCGAACAGGGCAAGAAGTTCGTCGAGACCCTCAAGGTCTTCAGTCACCTGGCCAATGTGGGTGACTGCCGCAGTCTGGTGATTCACCCGGCCAGCACGACGCACTTTCGCATGAGCGACGAGGCGCTGGCTGCCGGCGGCATCACCCAAGGCACGATACGTCTTTCCATCGGCCTGGAAGACCCGGAGGATCTGATTGACGACCTCAAGCGTGCCCTCAAGACCGCGGAGAAAACTTAATCGGTTGTCATTGCGTCCCCGGATCAGGTCCGGGGTTGCAGCACCCGCAATCCAGTGCATGCCTACCACTGGATCCCGGATCAAGTCCGGGATGACATAAGAGAAGTGCATGACATAAAAATGTGGATGACAAACGAAGGAAACATGATGTATTTGCAAGTCCATAACCCCAACACTTACTGCTACACCGGCGGCAAAGCTTTCGATGCTGCCAAGCCGACCGTGCTCTTCATTCACGGCGTACTGAACGACCACAGTGTCTGGATTCTGCAGACGCGCTACCTC
>CAIPGC010000068.1 GCA_903864505.1 uncultured beta proteobacterium
ACAGAAAGCCGGCCCCAATCTGACGACGGACAGTTTCATCAGGGCCATGGACACGATGAACATGCCAGCCGACATGTTTGGCAGCGCGCCCTCCAGCTACTCAGCCACCAAGCGCATCGGCAGCGATGCCACGCGCCTGTCGCAAATCCAGGACGGCAAATGGAAAGTCGTGTCGGACTACCTGAGCAGCGCGCCGACTGCCACGCCAGCGGTTCCGGCCAAGGCTACTGCCAAGAAGTAGACTGAGGCTAAGCGTTGATCTCCAGGCTGGTGACATTAACCACGTCACCCGCCTTGGTTCCTTCCAGTTTGACACGGACACCCACCTTCAGTTCCGCGGCTCTGCCCTTGGTGATCTTGGCTGTGCTGGCATCACAACGTTGACCGCGCACGGTAAAGTTGCCGACGCTGGTGAACTGCTCGATCTTTGCATCAATCTGGACCTTGTCGAGCTTCTGCGCAGTCTGCACTTCCAGGGTCGTAGCCTTGACCACAGAACCTTCCAGACTACCGCGAACCTGAACGCGCGAACCGAGCGCGACCGTGGTCGGTAACGACAAGTTGGCTGCGCCACTCGCATCGACTTCCTGATTGCCCAGCCTGAACCGGGTGGTAGAAATCACCGAAGTGACCATCCCCTCAATTTCGAGCTCGCCTTGCGAAACAGTTGCGCTCTGCAGTCCCAGAATGCGCACAGTATCCACGCGCAAGCCGGTGTTCGCCAGCGAACCCTGGACCTGCACCATCTGACCCTCCGAGAGAGAATTCGCCGCGGTCCCCGCCATGGACAATCCGTTGACCTTGTGCGAGGCCGGGTTCCCAGCCACCAGACCAGTGCTGATGGTCGAAGTTATGTTGGAAACAAGGGCGACGCGCGTGGCGGTCCAGCGGTTACCATCCGCCCCCACCTGCAGACCCCATCCCACTACGGGCATTCCGACGGCCAGTGCGGCAACTGAACTGACGCCGTCGAACACGGTTGCGGCATCCGTCTGCAACACCATGCCCGCCACGACGAATTGCCCGGGCTGCACCTGCTCGACATAGCCCTGTGCAATCGACCAGACCTCAATCCGGTGGGCAGTACCCAGGGCATCTCCTGCGTTGCGCAAGCCTTGAACTTCCGCCACCATGCCCAGCCGCAAGTCTGCTGCCGTGGACACAACTCCATTGAGCAGGACCGTGGCCGCGCTGTCGTCAAACTTGATGCTGTTGACGATTACGCTGCCAAAGCCGGAGATAGTGCCTTGGGCAAAGATCCCTGTCCCCCCCGTGCCCGGAAGACTCGCCGAACTGGTGCCACCACCACACCCGGCCAGTGTACTGGTCGCCAGAACGACCCATTGACGACGGGTGAGCCCCCGGTTCGACGCATTGCGTTGATTCATGGCTTGGACTTTCTGGTCTTTCTCTTCGGCACAGTGCTTTGCTGCCCCTGACGAGGCTGCACTGATTGAATGGTGTCGTTGAAATACACGCCAAAACGCACTTTGGTCTTGGGCCCTGGGTCGTCCACGCTGCGCTGCTCCGCCACCGTGGCCATCTGTAGAAACTGCTGTAAAGCGCGCGACCAAAGACTGCGCGCTAACTGCTGTAGTTCTTCAGCCTGCTCGACCGAAAGGTCCTGCGAGAACGCGCTCTGCTCCAGCTTGGGCAGTCCGATCCGGCGCGGCGCCAGATTGTGGGCCGCTGCGGCGAGATGGGCACTCACATTGGCCGCCAGAAACTGGAATGATTCACGCAAGCCTTCCTGTGGCACAAAGGCATGGGCCTTTAACGCGACATATCCGTCGTCCTGCAGATCGACAACTCCCAGGCGTGCCAGTTCATCCAGAACGGCCCGCGCTCCTACGTCACTGCTGACTTCCGCCACCAGCGTGCTGAAATCAGGTTGGCCGGGCGTTCTGTGCTTGGGAGTGCGCGCCAAGGCTCGAGCCGTGTGGTCGGCGTTCAGAAAGCGGGGTTCACTGATCCAGCGTGCCACAACTGACGCAGCGAGCGTGGCGATCGGTGTATCCATCGAAGCAGATGTAGTTTGGGTGCGCAGGCGCTTGACGTCCTTGCGATGCACCCCGGTGAGCAAGGCAATTCGGGTATCCGAGCTGCCTTTGCCGTTCAAACCAAAACTGTCGACCGCCTCCTGCACCAGTGCGGTTTTCAGGAGCTCCACCACATCTGGCACCTGCAGGCCGTGGTCGATCATCAAACGTGCCAAGGGCTTGAATACCGCACCCACCGCCTGCGCCGCCAACGCGGGCTCTGGTAGCCCGGCGACTGGCAGTACCTCAGACTGCTGGGGCGCGACAACAGGGACAGAAGGTGGTTTCATTCGAAGGTGGTTGGAAGGGATTCTTCAGATTACCGATGGTTACATAAATTATTGGGAATATTTACCAATTTATCAGAAACTGGTTGACAGGCGAAGACCCTTGTCCGATATTATAGGGAAAGTTTCCCAAATTTGTTCGCATTTGCTTCCCAATTCACCATGCACAGGAGATTTTCATGACACTGATCCGCAACCCTTGGACCCTCACCTTTATCAGCGCGGCGGTGGCCGCCGTAACCGCTTGCGGTGGTGGTGGAGGAATGAGCACTACGCCCCTCGCCAGCGCCACTATCAGCACCACGGTCATGGATGGACTAATACAGAATGCCGTGGTCTGCCTTGACACCAATGGCAATGGACTATGTGATACCGCCGAGGTGCAGGGCCGCACCGATGCCAACGGACAAGTCACGCTCACCATTCCTGCGGACCAGGTGGGTACTGCCAAGCTGGTTGCCATGATCGGCACCGATGCGATCGATGCCGACACCGGGCCCGTTACCACGCCATACACCCTTACCACTCCGGTAGGCCGACATGGCGTGATCAGCCCATTGACCACCATGGTTCAAGCCAAGATCGATGCCGACAAGGCAGCCGGCAAGACGACCAGCGCTGACGCTGCCGCCACCTTTGTTCAGACCGCCTTGACGCTGAAGGTATCTGTGTTTGACAACTTCATCGCCAAGCGCAACTCCAACGCGGACTACAAAAAGGCCGGTGACATGGCGCACGGACTGGCCGTGGCGGCGCAAGAGTCCAACTGCGGCTGGTCGCATAGCGCGACCAGTACGACCGGCGCTAGCAGCAGCGAAAAAGAATCTGAAACGGAAGCCGCCCACCAGAATGAAGCCCACATCCATTCTGGCCTGCTCGACAAATTAGGCACTGTTCAATCGGTGGATTTCAGTCACTCGGCCTGCGCGTCGGGCATGGGCAAGTCCTGCGACGACTACATCAAGACCCAGGTTGCCCCGGTTTCCCTGGCCACTTGCACAGCGCCACCTACTACGTCGACTGTGCCGACTACACCGACGACGCCAACACCTGCAACACCTGCAACACCTGCAGGCTCAGCGGCGACTGGCAAAACTTTGTATGCGGCCAATTGCGTGATGTGCCATGGTGCGAATCCGGCCCTGAATGCCAACAAGATCATGAAGGGTGCAAACTCGCCCTCCAATATCCTGGGCGCAATCTCCAGCAATGCAGGCGGAATGGGAATGTTAAAAACCACTATCCTGGCGCAACAAGCGGCCGATATCGCGGCGTACCTCGCCAACCCCGGCATTTGATGCGCGGGCGACAAGTCCGCCTACAAAACGGACTTGTAAGCCCCACGGAATATGCGTTGACAGCTACTATTTTCGTAGCAATTCACGACATGATGTAGGCACCTGCGCCAGTGGAGAGCAGCTTTCCATCGGCGCCCAGGAACTCCATCCGGGTGGAGCCAACGCGCGACCCAAGGCGCAGCACCTCAGCACGTAACTCAAACCGCTCGCCGATACCGGGGCGCAGATAATCGATGCGCAGATCAATCGTTCCGAGCTTGGAAAAGCGATGCAAGCGCTGCAGCGGGGGTTCGTCCATGTGGCGCCCACCGATGGCCGCCATCACCGCAATGCCCCCCATGGCGTCGAGCCCCGCGCTGATCACGCCACCGTGAAGGCGATTGAAGCTAAAGTGCCCTACCAGCTCGGGCTTCATGTCGATGTGCGCCACCACACGCTCAGGAGTGATCGACGCAATCTTGAGGCCCAACACCCGGTTGAATACGATGAGTTCTTCGAATATGTGCGTCAGGCCCGCAATGAATTCGGGTTCGAACACAATAGGTTGCGCCGTTGCGCCAGTGGTTTGAGAAGTCTTGGGCATGGTTCAGTATCACAAGCCAAGCTGACGCGATGCCAACTCTTTCATGATCTCATCGGTGCCGCCACCAATGGTCATGACCTTGACTTCGCGGTAGATGCGTTCGCAGGCGGTGCCACGCATAAAGCCCATACCGCCCAGAATCTGCACCCCCTGGTCGGCACAGAACTGCATGGTCTGGGTGGCATGGTTTTTCAGAAGGCACACCTGCGCCACCCACTCGGCACCCTTGTCCGCCTTGTTGCCGGAGTCGGCCCTTGCAGAGACGGCGTTGAGCCAGGCGCGCGTAGACTCGATGCGCATCTTCATGTCCATGAATTTGTGACGAATGACCTGATGGTCGATGATGGCCGACCCAAACGTCTTGCGCGCTCGCGCCCAGGACAGGGCCTCTTCATAACAGCACTCGGAAAACCCCAGTGCCATAGCAGCCATGGACAGGCGTTCACCGTTGAAGTTGGTCAGAATCATCTTGAAGCCTTCACCCTCCTGCCCGACCAGGTAACGTGCCGGCACACGCACTCCGTCAAAGCGCAGTTGTGCAGTGTCCGAGCACAGCCAGCCCATCTTCTTCAAGGGGCTGCGCGACAAGCCCACCGCGTCGCCGGGCACTATCAGCATGGAAATACCCATCGCCCCCTTGTTCTTCACGTCGGTACGCACCGCCACAGTCAACCAGTCGGCCCGCACGCCCGAGGTGATGAACACCTTTTCGCCATCAACCACATAGTCACCGCCGTCGCGTCGCGCGGTCGTGCGCAGGGCCGACACGTCGGTGCCGCCGCCGGGTTCGGTAATGGCAAGAGCCGCAATTCTCTTGCCTTGCAGCACATCAGGAATCACTTCGCGCTGGAGGTCGGCCGAGCCGTGTCGCACCACGGGCGGCAAACCAATGTTGTGGCTGAACAGGCTCGCCATCAGGCCCCCGCTTCCTCCGGTGCGTGCCAGGGTAATGGTCAAGGCGTTGCGTAACACCCAGGGGGCAGGTGTTCCACCAAACTCTTCGGGGTAACCCAGCGCCAGCCAGCCCAGATCGGCAGCGCGCTGGTACAGCGCGCGCGGAAACTCCCCGGCCTCCTCCCAGTCGTTCAGATGGGGGGCCACTTCGGTCTGGATAAAGCGGCGCGCCGCGTCTTCTACCTGGGTAATCTCGTGCGGGCCAATCTGCAATTCGGTCATGGGTTGTCCTGAAAAATTTTCGGTGTCGTCGCGCGGTGAAATCCATCAAAAGGTTTGACCGCATTCCGCTGTTGAATCTTTTCATCGGGGATACGCATCGGCCATCCCATGCGCGCCTGCGGCCGCGCACCATCAATGCGCAAGGTGGTACCACTGATGAAGGATGCTGCGGGGCTGAGAAGAAACACAATGCCGGCAGCAGTCTCCGCCTCGGTTCCGAAGCGCCCTGCCGGAATCGTCTTGGCCATTTCGCGGATCATGGGGGCCACAGCGGCGGGGTAGTTGTCCATTCCGCTCGACGCGATGTAGCCTGGAGCCACGGCATTGACTCGCACCCCTTTGGCGGCCCATTCGATGGCGGCAGTTTCGGTGAAGCTCACCATGCCGGCGCGCGCCGCGCCGCTGTGGCCCATGCCGGGCATGGAGCCCCACATATCGGCAACGATGTTGACAATGGAGCCGCCGTTCTTCACCATGGACTGGACATAGCACTCGCGCGCCATCAGGAAGCCGCCGGTGAGGTTGGTATTGATCACCGCCTCCCAGCCTTTGGCACTGATGGCCTCCAGCGGTGTCATGAACTGGCCGCCGGCATTGTTCACCAGGGCATCCACCTTGCCTTGCTGCGCCAAGATGGATGCCACCGCGGCTTTGACCGCCTCTTCCTGGCGAATATCGCAAACCTCAAAGGTGGCGGAACCGCCATCTTGCACAATTTCGTCCCGTACCGCCTGCAGTTTCTCGGCCTTGCGACCCACCAGCACCACGTGCGCACCCAGTGTGGCCAGTTCGTGCGCAGTGCAACGACCAATGCCCGATCCACCACCGGTGACCACCACCACCTTGCCGGCAAAAAGACGGGGGGCAAAAACAGAACGGTACGACATTAACAGTCCCTCAGGAATAAAGCCATTGCAGCATCGGTCAGGTCCTGCACCGATGCGCTCTTTTTTTCGTCAAACCATTGCACCGACCAATTCAGAGCTCCCAGGATCAGCAGACGCGATAGTCCCACCGGCGCGCGCAACTGCCCGCTGGCGTGCAAAGCGCTCAGCACTGGCATCCATAGTGACTCGTATGTGGCCACCAGTGTCGCCATGGATTTGCGCTGCCGAGGCTGCAGTGAACGCCACTCGTAGAGCATGACGGGCACAAAATCGTTGCCCGGCCCCAGCAGCACCTCAAAGTGCGAGTACACCAACTCCTGCAGTTGCAGAGCCGGTTCCTTCCCTGCATGACCCGGAACCAGCGCCACCGAACGCTGGCGTTCTAGGGCAGTGTGCATTCCTTCCTCCATCACGGCGTAGAGCAACGCGTCCTTACTTTTGAAATGGTAGAACGGTGAACCGCTTTGCATCCCGGCGGCGGCGGCGATATCGCGCGTGGTGGTGGCGGAAAAACCTTTGCGGCGAAACAACTGTGCCGCCGCTGCCAACAGAGCCTGGCGGCGGTTGCCGTCGTCGCGGGCATCCAGCGTCTTGCGCGGACGCCCACGCGGGCGCTTATGAGTTGCGTCTACGAGAGCTTTGGGGACCGGCATGGCGCGACCATACCAAATTTGGATATTTTTAGCAAGCGTTTGCTTGGCAAAAATAAACCTGAGCAACTTTCGGGGTGAAAATGCTATTGAATTAGAAACATGATCCCGGTCGAACTGAGTCGGTTCACTCTTTGTAATAGACCACCTGATGCGTTGTCACCAGCAATGCGCCAGCCTCGTTCCAGAGTTGGCTGGTCTGGTCAAAGAAACCATTACGGAACGCTTGCGCGCGCGCCTGGCCCAACAGGTAACCTTCACCGGTCTGCGCCAATTGCTCACCGCTGGTATGGAAATACACGGTCATCGACACGGTACCCACAGGCACATGGGTCGAACGGCGAATAAACACGCGAGGAAAGAAAACGTCCGCGATGGCGCTCAGTGACGCAAAGTCCAGGGACCTGGGCGGGTTGTCGCGAACCCAAATTTGAGAGAGGCTGCTGTGGCCACTGGCATCCCATACCTCGGGCAAACCACCCACGATGGGCCGCACTTCGTAGCGCTTGACCCACTCCACCGGAGGTGCCACTTTAGGTAACGGCACCTGGTCAGGCAAGGGGGACGCCGGCATCGACTCTTCGTCCAGGCTCCAGGTCTCTCGACGCACCGCAGTGACTGCGGTTGCCGTGAGTACGGTCTGGCCTGCCTGGATCATCTCAACTATCCAGTGCTGCGTGGACCGGTTGGTGCGCGCCGCGCGCGCCTGCATGGTGAACGGCCCAGCGGTCACCGCGGCCGCAAAGTTGACGGTGAGCGATATCGGCTCACCCAACAACTCCGGGTGAATCAACACGGCATTGAGTGCTTGTGCCGCCGTAATGCCGCCAAACGGGCCCACCATATTGGCATAAGGCGCAGCGGTGTGGCCCAGCCAGGTTCCGTCGTCCTGGACTGTGAGCTTGATCGCCTTGTCAAACGGATGTGTTTTCATGGGGTCCTGTCTCGTCGGCAATGCAACAAGGCCACCTCACGGTGGCCCTTGCATCTTACGGGATTAGACCCGTTCAAAAATGCCGGCGGCACCCTGGCCCATGCCTACGCACATGGTAACCATGCTGTACTTCAGGTTCTTGCGGTGCAGCGCGTGGATAGCGGTGGCGGCGCGCATGGCACCGGTGGCGCCCAGCGGGTGTCCCAGCGCAATGGCTCCACCCATGGGATTGACCTTGGACACATCCAGACCCAGCGTGTTGATGACCGCCAATGACTGCGCGGCAAATGCTTCGTTCAATTCGAACCAGTCGATGGCATCCTGCTTCAACCCGGCATACCGCAGTGCCGCCGGAATGGCCTCAATAGGTCCGATGCCCATGATCTGGGGCGGGACCCCTCTGGAGGCAAAGGATACAAAGCGCGCCAGAGGCTTGAGTCCGTACTGCTTAACCGCTTTTTCGCTGGCCAAAATCAGCGCGCCCGCGCCGTCCGAGGTTTGCGAACTGTTGCCCGCGGTGACTGAACCGCGCGCAGCAAAAACCGTCTTGAGCTTGGACAGTCCTTCCAGTGTGGTGTCCTGTCGTGCGCCCTCGTCCAGTGCGACGGTGCGGCGCTTTTCGATGGCTTCGCCGGTTTGCAGGTTGGCACTGCGATCCACCACGTCGACGGGAGTGATTTCGGCGGCAAAGTCTCCACGCTCCTGTGCGGCGATGGCGCGCCGGTGCGACTCTACGGCAAATGCATCCTGCGCCTCTCTGCTCACCTTCCACTGATTGGCCACTTTTTCTGCCGTCAGCCCCATGCCGTAGGCAATGCCCACGTCATCGCTTTCGAAAATGGCGGGTGACAGCGATGGCGCGTTGCCCATCATTGGAACCATGCTCATGCTCTCGACACCTGCGGCGACCATCACATCGGCCTCGCCCACGCGAATGCGGTCGGCCGCCATCTGTATGGCCGACAGACCCGAGGCGCAAAACCGGTTGACGGTAATGCCGCCCACGCTGTTGGGCAATCCCGCCAGCACCGCTCCAATGCGGGCGATGTTGAGACCCTGCTGGCCCTCGGGTATGGCACAGCCGCATATCAGGTCTTCAATCGACTGCCGATCCAGCGTAGGCACCTGCGCCAAAGCCGCGCGCAGCGCCTTGACCAGCAGTTCGTCAGGGCGTGTATTGCGGAAATAACCGCGGTGCGAGCGGCCAATGGGCGTGCGCGTGGCAGCAACGATATAGGCTTCTTGAATCTGTTTCATGAGTTTCTCTCAATCGGTTTTCAGTTCCTCACCGGCTTGCCGGTGGACATCATCCCCATGATGCGTTCTTGCGTCTTGGGGTGATTGAGCAAGGAGCAGAAGGCTTTGCGTTCCAGCGTCATCAGGTATTCCTCTGTGACCAGAGTACCTGGATCGACGTTACCGCCACACACCACCTCGGCAATCAGGCTGGCAATGTGAAAATCGTGCGCGCTGACAAAGCCACCGTCACGCATATTCACCAGCGAGCCCTTGATGGTCGCTATGCCACTGCGCCCGGCTACCGCAAACTGGCGTTTGTGTGGTGCGCGATAACCGGAGGTGAACATGGCCTTGGCTTCGTTGATGGCAACGAACAGGAGTTCATCCTTGTGCGCAACGATCACGTCGCTGTCGAGCAGATACCCCA
>CAIPGC010000069.1 GCA_903864505.1 uncultured beta proteobacterium
ACAGCTATACATTCTGCAGGCGCGTCCGGAGACGGTAAAAAGCCAGGGTGCTGATCGGGTGGAACTGCGTTACAAACTTAAGGGCAAAGGACCTGTGCTAGTGGAGGGGCGCGCCATAGGTCAAAAAATCGGAACCGGCCCAGTGCGTATCGTGCAAAGCATTAGCGAAATGGACAAGGTTCAACCGGGGGACGTATTGGTGACTGACATGACGGACCCCAATTGGGAGCCAGTCATGAAGCGTGCTGCGGCCATAGTGACAAATCGCGGTGGACGCACCTGCCACGCTGCCATCATTGCGCGCGAGTTAGGCATCCCTGCGGTGGTGGGGTGCGGACATGCCACCGATGCTTTGAAGGAGGGCATGCTGGTAACAGTCAGTTGCGCGGAGGGCGACACCGGCTTCATTTATGACGGGTTACTGGAGACAGAAGTCTCTGAAGTGCAGCGCGGTGTCATGCCGGAGATTCCTGTCAAGATCATGATGAATGTCGGTAACCCCCAACTAGCTTTTGACTTCTGCCAGTTGCCCAACCAGGGAGTAGGGTTGGCGCGCTTGGAATTCATTATCAATAACAATATCGGGGTCCACCCCAAAGCCATCTTGGACTATCCGAATGTGGATGCGGATCTCAAGAAAGCGGTCGAGTCGGTCGCCAGAGGCCATGCTTCGCCAAGAGCGTTTTATGTGGACCGGGTGGCCGAGGGTGTGGCCACTATTGCGGCAGCCTTCTGGCCCAAGCCGGTCATTGTTCGGCTTTCCGATTTCAAGAGCAATGAGTACCGCAAACTGATCGGGGGCAGCCGGTACGAACCGGAAGAAGAAAACCCCATGTTGGGTTTTCGGGGCGCGGCGCGGTACATCAGCGCTGAGTTTGGTGAGGCGTTTGCAATGGAGTGCGAAGCGCTCAAGCGGGTGCGCAATGACATGGGTCTGAGCAATGTGCAGGTCATGGTGCCGTTTGTTCGCACAGTGGGTCAAGCACGTAAGGTGACTGAATTGCTGGCTCGACACGGACTACGTCGCGGGGAAAACGAACTCAAACTGATCATGATGTGCGAGATACCCAGTAATGCGTTACTGGCTGATGATTTTCTGCAATATTTTGATGGCTTCTCCATTGGCTCCAATGATCTGACTCAACTGACTTTGGGTTTGGACAGGGATTCTGGAATGGAACTTCTTGCGGTGGATTTTGATGAGCGCGATGCGGCGGTAAAGGCTCTGATCAGCCTGGCCATATCGGCCTGCAAGCGACAGGGCAAGTACATCGGTATTTGCGGGCAGGGACCAAGTGATCATCCGGATTTTGCGCAGTGGCTGGAAGCCGAGGGCATTTCGTCTATTTCCCTCAATCCCGACTCCGTGATAGCCACCTGGCAGCAGCTCGCAGCCCCATGACGGGCTGGTTTGGTGCGCGGAGCAAATCCTTGCACGCAGTTTTGCTGCTGCTATGGTTTGCTGCGTCGTTTGGGGTGGTGTTTTTTGCTCGAGATTTACAGTTTCTGGTTTTTGGCTGGCCGCTGGGGTTCTGGTTTGCAGCACAAGGTTCGATGGTGATTTTTGTGCTGGTGGTGACAGTGTTTGCGTGGCGGACAAACCGGGGTGAGGCTTCAGAGGGAAAATTGGATCAGGTTGCCTACTCGAGACATACTCGCAGACTCCATCAAAAATTTGCCACATATGTGGTGTTCTTGTTGGTATTCCTTGCCGCATTGGCATGGGTTGAGCGATTGGGTTTGCCCAAGCCATGGATAGCAGGAATATTTCTCGCAGTTACTCTGCTCGTATTTGCGGGTATTGGTGTATATGCCCGAACATCCGATGCCTCCGAATACTACGTTGCGGGGAGAAGCATTCCTGCCGTTTACAACGGCATGGCCACGGCAGCCGACTGGATGAGTGCAGCGTCCTTCATTAGTTTGGCCGGAGGACTCTACTTGCAGGGATTCTCAGGAAGCGGAACACAATCCGGTGGGCTGGCATACATCCTCGGATGGACAGGGGGGTTTTGCCTGGTCGCCTTGTTCGTAGCTCCCTACCTGCGTCGGTTGAATATCTATACGGTGCCAGACTTTTTTGCCATGCGTTTTGGCGGGCGCTGGCCACGCCTTATTGCTGCCACCGCTGCTGTTTTGTGTTCGTTCACCTATGTCGTGGCGCAGCTGTATGGCGTCGGCTTGATTACGTCGCGCTTGACCGGTGTGCATTTTGAGATTGGCATTCTTCTGGGATTGGGCGGTGTACTGGTATGTTCGTTCTTGGGCGGGATGCGGGCCGTAACCTGGACACAGGTGACGCAATATGTTCTCATCATTCTTGCCTTTTTGATCCCGGTTTCCTGGCTTGCCTACAAGCAGGTCGGCAATCCAATCGCACCAATCGCCTATGGACAGCAATTGCAAAAGATTGCAGACATGGAGCAACGGTTGTCGCAAAGCCCAGAGGAGCACCAGGTAACCCAGGAGTACGCTCGGCGTGCCACTATTCTTGAGACTAAGCTGCAAGATGTCGAGGCATCCCTGCAGTCTGACAGGAAAGAGTTAAGGGGACGTTTGTTGGCAACAGGCGGTGCCAAACTAGACGAGGCGCATGCAGTGGCATTGCGCCGAGAAATTTCGGCTTTGCCCAAGGATGTTGCTGCTGCACGTGAACGCTGGGCGCGGGATCTGGTTGAGAATCAGGAGCGTGCCAACCCGCTAGGGGGAATGCCAAGACACACACTGCCCTTTTCTGGAGAACCACAGGGGACGGCAGAAGGGAAAAGTGCTTTTGAAACTTCCCGACTGAATTTTTTGGCATTAATGTTTTGCTTGATGGTCGGCACGGCGGGTTTACCGCACTTGCTCACGCGTTACTACACCACCCCCACGGTAGCGGAGGCTCGTACCTCTGTGGCATGGTCACTCTTTTTTATCTCCGCCCTGTATCTTTCGGCACCCGCGTTAGCGGTCCTGGTCAAGTATGAAGTGATGTCGCATTTGGTTGGACAGCGATTCGACAACCTTCCTACCTGGGTTGCACAATGGGCTCGCGATCCGTCTCTGCTCAGCCTTGGGGATGTCAATGGCGATCATATCCTGCAGTTTGCGGAACTGAAGATTGGTGCCGATCTGGTGATGCTGGCGACGCCCGAAATTGGTGGTCTGCCGTATGTGGTATCGGTGCTGGTGGCGGCGGGCGCGCTGGCTGCCGCTTTGTCGACGGCAGACGGATTACTGCTGACTATTGGCAATGCTCTAGCGCATGATGTGTACTTTAAGGGGGAAAGCAGCAAGGCCGAAACCATGCGCCGCGTTATGTGGTCCAAATTCGCGCTCTTGACGGTTGCGCTCATCGCCGCCTATGTGGCAGCGCAAAGGCCGGCCGGAATTTTGTATCTTGTATCCGCTTCATTTTCTTTGGCCGGTGCAGCCTTTGTTCCGGTCATGGTGTTGGGAATATTTTGGCGTGATACCACACGCATCGCTGCAGTAGCGGGCATGTTGGTTGGCCTAGGCGTGACCCTCTATTACATGACCATCAACTTTCCTGCCGTTCGAACAGTTCTGAATTTGACAGGTGATGGGTTGTGGTGGGGAATTCAACCCATTTCGGGAGGTGTATTTGGTGTCGCTGCGGGATTGTTTACGACCGTGGCACTGACGCTCATGACTCGGCCAGTTCCATTCTCCGCTGCATCTCTCCTTGATGAAGACGGAGCCACTGGCAAGCTTTAGGCTATAATTATCGGCTTCGCCTTGCTGCACCTCACTCGACGCTGAGGGCAGCTTTTCTTACCCGAAGATTTTCAAGATCGGGCAATCCAAAAGGAGTTTCAATGCGTCATTATGAAATCATTCTCATGATCCATCCGGATCAGAGCGAACAAGTTCCAGCCATGCTGGAGCGATACAAGGGCATGATCACCGCTGGCGGTGGCAAGGTGCACCGTGTGGAAGATTGGGGCCGTCGCCAGATGGTCTACATGATTAACAAACTTGCAAAATCACACTATCTCTGTGTCAACATAGAAGCCGATCAGGCGGTGATGACTGAGTTGGAGCATGCGTTCAAGTTCAACGATGCAGTCCTTCGCCATCTTACGGTGGCGAAGAAAAAAGCTGAAACAGGACCCTCTTCGATGATGAAGACGGTTGAGCGTGAAGAAACGCGCAAGACCCAACAGGCTGAGTACCAAGCATAGACTGCATTTGCTGACGGAGTGTGCCATTTAATTCACTTGACTTGAGTGCCTGTATTGCAGCAGTTGAGCCGCTGCGTTACACGCCCGCTGGACTGCCGGCTCTGAATTTGCAACTCGAACATGAGTCGGAATTGAGAGAGGCAGGAATAGACAGGCAAGTGAAAGTGACAATCAAAGCCGTGGCGTTTGGTACTTTGGCGGAGCGACTTGCAACGCAGGTTATCGGTAGTATCTGGCGGTTCAACGGGTTTTTGGCTAGTGCACGACACGGTAAATCAGTGGTATTTCACATTCAAGATTTTTTGCAGGTTTAATTTTTTTCAGGAGCCTTGTATGGCCACATTTAAGAAGTTTAATAAAGACAAGCGCCCAAAGCGCAATACGCAATCGCTGTTGTTCAAGCGTAAGCGCTTTTGCCGCTTCACTGTAACGGGAGTGGAAGAGATCGATTACAAGGATATTGATACCTTGCGAGATTTCATTGCCGAGAATGGCAAGATCATTCCCGCACGTCTGACCGGTACCCGCGCGATTTTTCAGCGCCAACTCAACACCGCTATCAAGCGTGCACGTTTCCTTGCGTTGCTGCCCTACAGCGACCAGCACAAGATCTAAGGAGAACAACCATGCAAATTATTCTGCTCGACAAGGTTGTAAACCTCGGCAATCTCGGCGAAATCGTTAAAGTAAAAGATGGTTACGCGCGCAACTTTCTCATTCCTTCCGGCCGCGCCCGTCGCGCGACCGCCTCGGCAAAGGCTGAGTTCGAGGCCAAGCGCGCAGACCTTGAAAAGGCCGCAGCAGGAAAGCTGGCTGAGTCGCAGGCGCTCGGTGCCAAACTTGGTGGAACAGCCATCAAATTGACCCAAAAGGCGGGTGTGGATGGTCGTTTGTTTGGTTCGGTAACCAATGCGGACATTGCCGAAGAGTTGGTGAAGAACGGATATAGCGTTGTGAAGGCGCAAGTGCGTATGCCAAATGGTCCGATTAAGACTGTTGGCGATAGCACGGTGGGGGTTGCCTTGCACACTGATGTGGTCGTGGACATCACCGTGTCGGTGTACGGAGAGACCGCCTAACATTCTGGCTTATGGTTGATCTGAGATTTCAGATCAGCACCCTGTATCAACAAAGCCGCCAGGCATTTGCCGTGGCGGCTTTTCTACTTGTGGAGCGACTTATTACCGCTACTTCACATCTTTCACACAGTTTTTTCCCGCCTTATACACAGGCATTCACTCGACCGAACTCTGCTGAACGCGTAGCATCTGAGTCTGAAGGAATACAACTATGTCCGCCGTACTTTCTGCCGTAGATGATTACGGCCACGACCAGCAGATCGCCCAATTGCGGGTGCCCCCACACTCGATCGAGGGCGAGTCGAGCGTGTTGGGCGGACTGTTACTCGATAACAGCGCGTGGGATCGTGTCGGCGACATTTTGTTGGATGGCGATTTTTACCGTTATGAACATCGCCTGATCTATGGTGCCATCGGCGCATTGGTTAATGCCAGCAAGCCGGCCGATGTCATAACAGTGTTTGAGCATATGCAAAGCCAGGGCCGCGCGGAGGAAATTGGTGGTCTGGCATATCTTAATTCATTGGCCCAATATGTGCCCAGCGCCAGTAATATTCGACGTTATGCTGAGATTGTGCGGGACCGATCTATTCTGCGTAAGTTGGTGAGTGCCAGCGACGAAATTGCGACCAACGCGTTCAATCCGAAAGGACGTCCTGTTGCCGATATCGTGGATGAGTCCGAGCAGAAGATATTCAACATTGGCGAACAGGGTAAACGCAACAATCAGGGTTTTCAGGCGATGGACACGCTGGTGGTCAAGTTGCTGGACCGCGTTCAGGAAATGGCGGACAACCCCAATGATGTAACCGGAGTGCCCACTGGTTTTTACGATTTGGACCGATTGACGGCAGGGTTGCAAGCTGGTGATCTGATTGTCTTGGCAGCCCGACCATCGATGGGGAAAACAGCACTTGCTATCAATATTGCTGAGCATGTGGCATTGCACGAGGGTTTGCCGGTTGCGGTGTTTTCGATGGAAATGGGAGCCTCGCAATTGGCGATCCGTATCGTCGGCTCCATTGGACGCATTGATCAGGGCCATTTGCGCACTGGACGCTTGACCGATGATGAATGGCCGCGCCTTTCGGAAGCGATTGAAAAGCTGCGTACTATTTCCTTGCACATCGACGAGAGTGCGGGTCTGACTTCCAGTGAGTTGCGTGCTAACGCCAGACGCTTGTCACGCCAGTGCGGGCAACTGGGGTTGATCGTGGTGGATTACCTGCAGTTGATGAGTGGAAGCACCAGCGATGGCGAAAATCGCGCGACTGAGTTGGGGGAAATATCGCGCGGTTTGAAAATGTTGGCGCGTGAACTTAAGTGCCCGGTAATCGCGCTTTCCCAGCTCAATCGCAGCGTCGAGCAGCGGCCTGACAAGCGTCCGATGATGAGCGACTTGCGTGAGTCCGGAGCCATCGAGCAGGATGCCGACATCATCATGTTCATTTACCGCGACGAGTACTACACTAAAGATGCGTGCAAGGAACCCGGTGTTGCCGAGATCATTATCGCCAAGCAGCGCAACGGTCCCACAGGTACCGTCAAGCTGGCGTTCCTGCGCCAAATTACGAAATTTGAAAGCCTGGCAAACGGTGGTGCAGGGGACTACTGATCAAAGCACCTCGCTGGCAAAATCAGCCAGTCGCGAGCGCTCGCCCCGTGCAAGGGTGATATGACCGCTGTGTGGCCAGCCTTTGAACTTATCCACGGCGAAGGTTAGTCCCGAGGATCCTTCGGTCAGATAAGGTGTATCGATCTGGGCCAGATTACCCATGCAAATTATTTTGGTTCCCGGACCTGCTCGTGTAATTAGCGTCTTCATCTGCTTCGGGGTCAAATTTTGCGCCTCATCGATGATGACGTATTTGTTCAAAAACGTGCGTCCACGCATAAAGTTCATGCTCTTGATCTTGATCCGACTTCGGATCAACTCATTGGTCGCGGCCCGGCCCCATTCGCCGGCTCCGGTATCCGTTTTTCCTAGAACTTCAAGGTTGTCATCCAGCGCACCCATCCAGGGGCCCATTTTCTCTTCTTCGTTGCCCGGCAAAAAACCTATGTCCTCACCAACGCTGACGGTGGCACGCGTCACGATGATTTCTGTATAGCGACGATCGTCCAGAACCTGGGTCAGACCTGCAGCCAGCGCCATCAACGTTTTGCCGGTTCCCGCCGTGCCCGTCAGCGTCACGAAGTCCACCTCCGGATCCATCAGCAAGTTCATGGCAAAATTTTGTTCCCGGTTGCGGGTAGTTATGCCCCACACCGCGTTCTTGAGGTGGTTGAAATCGCGCAGTGTTTTGAGCACCGCAGTGCTTCCCCGAATTTCTGAAACACGGGCATAGAGGCTGGGCTCCCCGGGCGCTTCAAAGTATACGAACTGATTGATCAACAGGCTGGGGACCACCGGCCCATCTACTTTGTAAAAAGTATGCTGTCCCTGCTGCCAACTCTCTACAGTTTGCCCATGGGTGGCCCAGAAATCAGCAGGTAAGGCAAACGACCCGGCGTAGAGCAAGTCGCCATCATCCAGGGTTTTGTCATTCTGGTAGTCGTCCGTTGCCAAGCCCAAAGCGCGTGCCTTAACACGCATATTGATATCTTTAGATACCAAAACAACTTCACGCGGTGAGTGTTGCTTGCGCAAGGCCTCCACTACCCCCAGGATCTGGTTATCGGCTTTGCCCTGGGGCAAACTGGTGGGCAGTGAATAGTCCAGCGGTTGGGTCTGAAACATCAGTTTCCCGCGCGCATCACGGTGGCCAGTGCTGTCAAGCTGAAATCCCGCGGCAATCTCTGCTCCAGGTGCTCCTGCTAGTGCATCCAGGGTCCGGCTGGTCTGGCGGGCATTGCGGGCAACTTCGGTCATGCCCTTCTTATGTGCGTCGAGTTCCTCCAACACGATCATCGGCAGGTAGATGTCGTGCTCTTCAAATCGAAACATGGACATGGGGTCGTGCAACAGAACATTGGTATCAAGCACAAACAGCTTGGCCGGTCCCGCATGGGCACGCTTCTTCGCACGAGGTGGCATCGTGACCATGTGCACTGGAGAGGTGATGGCAGGTAACGGCCGCGGAAACTCCGTTTTCGCCCTCGCGCTCTTGGATTCCTTCAAATCCCCAGGCGATTTGCCGCGCAGGGGAATGGCGGCGGATTCGATTTCAATCGGGCTGGCTTTGCGGGGTCGCGCGCTGTTGCGAGCTTTTACCTCAAATGCCTTGGCGGATAAACGGTCAGCGGGCTTGGTTGGAGCGGGAGGCAGTGGCATGAAGTGACGGCAGTCGAGGAGAGGTTGCAAATAAATCAGTCATTGCACAAATGCAAAAGCCGCCTTGAGCCCCGGCGGCTTTTGGTAAGCGATTGCACGCAATTAATGGCATGCGCCCATTATGCATGGGACCTATGACACAACCGGGGTCATCCCGCTTTCTTCAGGGCCTTGACCGCTTTGAGGACATCGTCCACGTGTCCTGGAACCTTAAGGCCGCGCCACTCCTCTTTCAGAATGCCGTCCGCACCCACCAGGAAAGTACTTCGCTCGATACCTTTAACCTTCTTGCCATACATGATCTTGTTCTTGACCACGCCAAACATATGGCACATTTTTTCTTCGGTATCTGCAATCAATTCGAACGGGAGTTCCAACTTGGTTTTGAACTCATCGTGGGACTTCATGTTATCCCGTGACACGCCAAACACGGTGGCCCCCGCTTTGACAAAGTCTTTGTACTTGTCGCGAAACTGCATTGCCTCCGTCGTGCACCCGGGTGTGTTGTCCTTGGGGTAGAAATACAAAACCATGGTTTTGCCCACATGGGTGGTGTTGCTGACCTTGATGCCGCCCGTGGCGTTTGCTTCAAATTCTGGGAGGGGTTTGTTGACAACGATCGCCATATGGTACTTAATTCTCGTGTGCTGAATGTGTCAGTCAATACAAAGGTCCCCAAACGTGACAGCGTTTGAGTGGTCCCCGACTGCGCAACCATCTATTTTACTCTGAAATACGTCACAATGGACTCGGGGTAAGCGCTGATCAGATCAAAAGGGCTGCTACAACCTTGCGGCCCTCACCCACCAGAAAGTTGTAAGCCCGGCATGCTGCGTGGGTGTCCATGGTCTCCAGTCCAATGCCGCGTGAATACAGCACCTCCACCCACTGTGGCTGCGGAAAACGAATGCGTGCGCCGCTTCCAAACAGCACCAATTCCGGACTGAGTTCTGCGAGGCGTTCAAAGTGCGTGATTTGCAGGGCATCATATTCGGTGCAATTCCAGTCCATGCGGTGCCCCATTGCACTCACGACCAGACTCGCGCTGAATTTTTCCCGGTTCACTTCGATCCAGCCGGCCCCATAGGCGTTTATCGAGTAACGGCTGGAGGCGTCGGAGTGGAGTTTCATGCGATTGCGGTGGTGGATAGGGATGCTGCAGCCCAAAGATGCGGGCTAGAACTGTGGTCAAATTATAAATTGCACCCTGAAGTGCTGAATCCCGGAGGGACTTTGAAAACCATTCAAAAATCGGCCAAACTGGCCAACGTCTGCTACGACATCAGAGGTCCGATCATGGACCGTGCGCGGCAGATGGAGGAAGAAGGCCAGAAGATCATCAAGCTCAACATCGGAAACCTTGCCGTGTTTGGCTTTGATTCGCCGGAAGAGATTCAGCAAGACATGATTCGCAACTTGCCCAATTCGGCGGGGTACTCGGACAGCAAGGGTATTTTTGCAGCGCGCAAGGCGGTGATGCATGAGACGCAGAAGCAGAGCATCAAAGGCGTAACGCTGGACGACATCTATCTGGGAAACGGTGCCAGCGAGTTGATCGTGATGGCAACCAATGCGCTGCTTGACGACGGCGACGAGCTGTTGGTTCCAGCGCCGGACTACCCCTTGTGGACCGCAGCAGCAAGCCTGTCCGGAGGCACGCCTGTGCATTACCTGTGCGACGAAGCACAGGGATGGATGCCCAATCTGGACGACATTCGCGCCAAGGTTACGCCACGCACCAAAGGGATTGTGGTGATTAATCCGAACAACCCGACCGGTGCCCTGTACTCAGATGAACTGCTGCGTGCCATGGTGGCAATTGCACGCCAGCACGGCCTGGTGATTTTTGCTGATGAGGTTTATGACAAGGTGCTGTACGACGGCGCCAAGCACACGGCAATTGGATCCCTCAGCGAAGACGTACTGACATTGACTTTCAACTCGCTGTCCAAGAGTTATCGCTCCTGTGGTTACCGTGCAGGCTGGATGATCGTATCAGGTGAGAAAAAGCCGGCACGCGACTACATTGAGGGTCTGAACATGCTCTCCAATATGCGGTTGTGCTCCAACGTGCCGGGCCAGTGGGCCATTCAGACCGCGCTGGGGGGGCATCAGAGCATCAACGAACTGGTGGGCGAAGGTGGCCGTTTGCGTCGACAGCGTGACTTGGCCTACACCCTGATTACAGCCATTCCGGGCGTGACTTGTGTAAAGCCCACAGCAGCCTTGTACATGTTTCCGCGCCTTGATCCAGCAATTTATCCGATTGAAGATGATCAGCAATTCTTCTTGGAACTTCTGCAGGAAACGCGTGTGATGCTGGTGCAGGGGACGGGGTTCAATTGGTCTGCACCGGACCATTTCCGTATTGTGTTTTTGCCGCACGAAGATGATTTGCGCGAAGCAATTGGCCGCGTCGCGAAGTTCCTAGAGAGCTATCGTAAGCGCCACAGCAACTAAATAGAGCTTAGGAAGTTTATGAAACCGATTCAAGTAGGTCTTCTGGGCATTGGTGTGGTGGGCGCAGGTACCTTTAGCGTGCTCAAGCGAAATCAGGAAGAAATTCAGCGCAGGGCGGGTCGCGGCATTGCCATCACCATGGTGGCCGATCTCGATGTAGCGCGAGCAAAGTCCATTGTGGGCAATGGGGTGACTGTGGTTGGAGATGCACGTACCGTCATTGCAAACCCCGATATCGACATCGTTATCGAACTGATCGGTGGATTCGGCGTTGCCAAGACTTTGGTTCTGGAAGCCATAGCTTCAGGGAAACACGTTGTAACTGCGAACAAGGCGCTACTCGCGGTTCATGGTACCGAGATTTTTGCAGCGGCATCCGCCAAGGGCGTGATGGTGGCATTTGAGGCGGCGGTGGCCGGCGGTATACCCATCATCAAGGCACTGCGTGAGGGTTTGACCGCAAATCGAATCCAGTGGATTGCCGGCATCATCAATGGCACCACCAACTTCATCCTGTCTGAAATGCGTGACAAGGGACTGGACTTTGGCGTGGTGCTCAAAGAGGCACAGCGTCTGGGTTACGCCGAAGCTGATCCGACCTTTGACATTGAGGGCGTGGACGCAGCGCACAAGGCCACCATCATGTCGGCCCTTGCATTCGGCATTCCGGTGCAGTTTGACAAGGCTTACATCGAGGGCATTACCAAACTGGGCGCAGCAGACATTAAGTACGCTGAGCAGCTGGGGTATCGCATCAAGCTGTTGGGCATCACCAAACGACGCAAGGCTGATGCAGCCGCCAAAACCCGCGAAGGCATTGAGTTGCGTGTTCACCCTAGTCTGATTCCGGCCAAGCGACTCATAGCCAATGTGGAGGGGGCCATGAACGCAGTGGTGGTACAGGGCGATGCTGTGGGCACCACACTGTATTACGGCAAGGGTGCAGGCGCTGAGCCGACCGCTAGTGCAGTGATTGCAGACCTGGTCGACATCACCCGTCTGCATACCGCCGATGCAGCGCAGCGCGTTCCGCATCTGGCCTTCCAGCCACACACCCTAGACGATGCCATGAGCGCATTGCCAGTATTGCCCATGGGCGAGATTGTGACCAGCTACTACTTGCGATTACGAGTGGCAGACGAGGCGGGCGTGCTGGCAAAAGTTACCGGAATTCTTGCCAATGCGGGAATCAGCATTGATGCTGTGCTGCAGCGCGAGGCGGATGAAGTGGGAGGCGAAGGGGCTACCCAAACCGATCTGATCATTCTCACACATGACTGCGTAGAGGCGAAGATGAACGACGCGCTCGCACTGATGCAGGCTTTGCCTACTGTACTGGAACCCATTACTCGCATCCGCAAGGAGGAGTTGGCCTGATGTTTTATATCTCAACGCGCGGGGCGACTGACCGAAAGCGATTTTGCGAAATCCTGCTCGAAGGTCTGGCACCGGATGGCGGTTTGTACCTGCCCGAGTCATATCCGCAGGTAACGGATGCCACATTGGAGCGCTGGCGTGAGATCTACCACCGCCAGGGTTACGCAGTACTGGCGTACGAGATCTTGTCGCTCTATATAGACGATATCCCGGCCGCAGACTTGCGTGCTCTATGTGCCAAGACCTACACCGCCGAGGTATTCGGCACCGGTGAGATCGTGCCACTGCGTCACCTGGAATCCGACGTCTGGCTGGAAGCGCTGTCCAATGGACCAACGCTGGCGTTTAAGGACATGGCGATGCAGTTGCTCGGGAACCTGTTCGAGTACGAACTGGCGCGGCGCGGCGATGAACTCAACATTCTCGGGGCCACAAGCGGCGATACCGGAAGTGCCGCTGAATACGCCATGCGGGGCAAAAAGGGGGTGCGCGTGTTCATGACCAGTCCGCATGGTCGAATGAGCGCGTTTCAGCAGGCGCAGATGTTCAGCCTGCAGGATGCCAATATCTACAACATCGCGGTCAAGGGCGTGTTTGATGATTGCCAGGACATGGTCAAGGCGGTGAGCAATGACCTGAGTTTCAAGCGCAAATACAAGATTGGCACAGTGAACTCCATCAACTGGGCGCGTCTGCTGGCTCAGGTGGTTTACTACTTTGCCGGCTACATCCAGGCCACAGAAAACAACTCCCAGAAAGTCAGTTTTGCGGTGCCGAGTGGAAATTTTGGCAATGTCTGCGCCGGCCATGTGGCACGCATGATGGGTTTGCCCATTGCCGAACTGGTGGTAGCAACCAATGAAAACGATGTGCTGGATGAATTTTTCCGCACTGGTGTGTATCGCGTGCGGGGCTCTGCCGACACGTTTGAAACGTCGAGCCCTTCGATGGATATTTCCAAGGCCAGCAACTTTGAGCGTTTTGTCTTTGATCTGCTCGGGCGCGATGGCGTGCGGGTAAAGGCGCTGTTTTCCGATGCGCTGGGCAGGGATGGCCAGTTTGATCTGAGCCGCGAGCCTGCGTTCACCCAGGCCGCCGCACGCTATGGTTTTGTCAGTGGCAAAAGCACGCATGCCAACCGACTGGACACCATTCGGGACACGTGGAAGCGTCACGAAGTGATGATTGACACCCACACCGCAGATGCCCTCAAGGTCGCGTTGGAACACCGCACGGCCGGAATCCCAATGGTAGTGCTGGAGACAGCCTTACCGGTCAAATTTGCAGAAACGATTGTAGAGGCGCTGGGCCGCGTGCCAGTGCGTCCCGTCAAGTTTGAAGGTATCGAGAACTTGCCCAAGCGGGTCACGGTGATGGATGCCGACGTGTCCGCCATCAAAGCCCTCATCGCGGACCAGTGTGGATATTGAACGTCTGGCTATGCAGATTCCAGTCCGTACCGCATTGATGCCCTTGTCTCAGGCGTTTGAGTCGCTGTTGATGGCGGTGGAGTGTCCTTTGCCTGCAGAAGGCGTGTGCACACTGGATTCTGATGGGCGGGTGTTGGCGCACGATGTGGTGTCTGCGCTGCATGTGCCGCCCCAGGACAATAGCGCGATGGACGGGTACGCCGTGCGCTGTGTTGATGTGTCCGAGCCTGGCGCAGTGCTATCGGTTACGCAGCGCATCGCTGCAGGAAGCTGCGGACGGATTGTGGAGCCCTTCACTGCGGCGCGTATTTTCACCGGTGCACCTGTGCCACCGGGAGCCGATGCGGTAGTAATGCAAGAGGACTGCCGGGTGGTCAATGATTGCGAGGGTGGGGTACGTATTCAGACCGTGCCTAGGACGGGTCAATATATTCGACGCGCTGGGGAAGACGTTGCGCGTGGTCAGTTGGTGCTGCATGTAGGTCAACGCCTGGGGCCGGCCGAAATGGGGCTGGCAGCAAGTGTTGGTATGCATACCCTTCAGGTAGCGCGCAGACCACGTGTCGCATTGTTTTCCACCGGCGACGAACTGGTCATGCCAGGCGCGGTGGCGCCGCAGGACATGCCGCCAGGGGCAATCTACAACTCGAACCGCTTTTTTCTCGCTGCGTTTTTGCGCCGCGCGGGATGCGAAGTGACTGACCAGGGCATCGTGCCTGACCGATTGGATGCCACGATCTCGGCCTTGCAACTCGCCGCGCAGACGCATGACGTGATACTGACCAGCGGCGGCGTTTCGGTAGGCGAGGAAGACCATATAAAGCCCGCCGTACAAACGCTTGGGGCCTTGGACCTGTGGCAAATCGCCATCAAGCCTGGCAAACCCTTTGCCTACGGCCGGGTCGGTGACAGCCACTTCCTCGGACTGCCGGGCAATCCCGTTTCCAGTTTCGTCACCTTCCTGCTGCTGGTGCGTCCATTTCTCTTGCGCTTGCAGGGGGTGACCGATGTTGCTATGAAAACGGTAGCTGCTCGCGCTGATTTTGCGTGGCCCAGGGCCGATAAACGACAAGAATTTTTGCGGGTCCGGCGCAATGCCAATGGCGGTCTTGATCTATTTCCCAACCAGAGCTCCGGCGTTCTGACTTCGGCCGTGTGGGGTGATGGCTTGGTGGACAACCCGCCCGGTGGCGTCATTGTGCCGGGCGATGTGGTCCAGTTCGTATCTTTTGCGGAATTGTTTGCATGAAAGTCACCGTTAAGTACTTTGCCTCCATCCGCGAAGCGCTGGGAACCCCGGATGAAACGTTGGAGTCGTCTGCTCCGACGCTGGGCGCATTGCGTGATGAACTGATTGCCCGCGGCAGCCGCTATGCCGAAGTGTTGGCACGGGGTCGGGCGGTGCGCGTTGCTCTGAATCAGTCACTCAGTGCCGAATCGGCTGTGCTGGTCGATGGATGCGAGGTTGCCTTCTTTCCCCCGGTGACCGGTGGTTGATGTGAATCCTTCAAGTCGCGTTTCGATTCAGGCGCAGGACTTCAATGTTTCGGCCGAGATCGCGGCTCTGAGAGCGAACGATCATCGGGTAGGAGCGGTCTGCTGCTTTGTTGGCACGGTGCGAGACCGCAATGGCGCTGCGACGAAAGGGCCGGTCATTCAATCGATGGAACTGGAGCACTACCCGGGCATGACCGAGAAGGCGATCGAAGCCATGATCGATGAAGCATTGCGGCGCTTTGACATTTTTGCCGCCCGTGTGATTCACCGCGTAGGCTTGCTCCAAACAACCGACCAGATCGTCCTGGTGGCGGTGACGTCAGCGCACCGGGGCGAGAGCTTTCAGGCTTGCGAGTTTCTGATGGACTATCTCAAGACACAGGCACCGTTCTGGAAGAAAGAACAGACCGCCTCGGGCTCGCAGTGGGTCGATGCACGGGTGTCGGACGATGTGGCGCTGGCGCGCTGGGGCATTGCGGCGTCAAACGTCGGCTGATTTTCTTGCGCTGGCGCATGGCCGCAGCCCCCGATGCCGGGGCAGCATGCTGCTCGCGCGGTCGAAAATTCGCGCTCTGATACCGAGCACACCGCCAGCTTTGACGTGTGTCAGCGTTGGGGCAAATAGCCGGGCGTCCTTTTCTATTCGCACTTGAATTCCGGTGTGGCTGCCCCCACGCTGTAAAGCAACAGACCTCACCGTCAAAGGATTGATATGCGTATCGAAAAACTCACCACCAAGTTTCAGGAAGCCCTGGGCGAGGCCCAAACGCTGGCTTTGACCAATGACCATGCCTACATCACACCAGCCCATGTGCTGGTGGCCATGTTGCGCCAGGACGACGGGCCAAAGGCCCTGTTGCAGCGTGCCGGCGTGAACGTTGCCCAGTTGCTTGTCGCGGCAGAAAGCTACGTCAAGAAACAGCCCCAGGTGCAGGGCCAGGACCAGATTGCGGTGGACCGGGATATGGGCGTGCTATTGCAGGCTGCAGAGAAGGAGTCGATCAAGCGAGGCGACCAGTTCGTGGCAGGCGAATTGTTTCTGCTGGCGCTGTCGGACAGCAAGACCGAAGCGGGCAATATTGCTCGCGCCAATGGCCTTACCCGCAAGAGCCTGGAAGCGGCGATTGATGCTGTGCG
>CAIPGC010000070.1 GCA_903864505.1 uncultured beta proteobacterium
GCCAGTCTGAAAAATTCGCTTGTCCTGATTTCCCTGTCGCTGATTATCGGCACGGTCTTTGGTTTGCTCTCGGCACGCTGGGGTGCTGCCATGACCAAGGAGTAGTTCGCGTCCCGCGTGACCCGGCTAATCTGTTACACGGATCAATCCGTGGCGCAGGGCCAGCAGGGTCATTTCGGCCTGGTTGCTCAGACCGAGTTTTTGCTTGATGTTGTAGAGATGGGTTCCGACCGTTGAACTGGACAGGCTGAGGGTGTCCGAGATCTGCGCTACCGACTGCCCGCGCGCGAGTTGTGTAAACACTTCAAATTCACGGGCCGAGAGCTTTTCTACTGGGCTCTTGTCCCCGCTGATGGTCTGCAGGGCAATGCGCTGGGCAATTTGAGCATCGACATAGCGCTGCCCCTGGGCCAGCGCGCGGATGGCATCCATCAGCACCTCTGGGGCGCTGCGCTTGGACAGGTACCCCATGGCACCGGCCTGCAGTGCGCGCATCGGGTGGCTGATGTCCTCGTGCGCCGACAAGGCCAGAATTCGCACGTGACTGTGTTTCGCGGTCAAGCGTTTGATCGCCTCAATGCCGCCCATGCCTGGCATGGCAATGTCCATCACCACCACATCGGGCGCAACCGCCTCATAGGCCTGGCATGCCGCCTCGCCGCTGTCGGCTTCGGCAACCACCTCAATATCGACACAGGACTCCAGCAGCAGCTTGAACCCCATGCGCACCACGGCGTGGTCATCAACCAGCATGACTTTGAGCTTATGCATGTGCGGGTTTCCTGATGACAGGCAGGTTCACCTGAATCCAGACCCCGGTCGGATGCACCTGGTTCAACTGAAAGCTCCCGCCAAGAGCCTGCGCTCGCTCGCGCATTCCCGACAGACCATAACGTCCGGAGCTTTCAAATTGGAGCACCACACCAGCGCCATCGTCAACCACCTCCAGTTGCAGGGATTGCGCCGCGACCGACATTCGAACCTCGATGTGCTTGGCTTGCGCATGGCGCAGCGCGTTGTTGACGGCCTCCTGGACAATCCGAAAAATAGCAGTCGCCAGCGCGTCGTCAAGTGTGTCTAGCGATTCGGGCAGATGGGCGTTTATGACCAGATGGGGGTGCTGCAACTGGCACTCGCCCAGCAGATCACGCAGCGCGTCATGCAAACCAAAATGATCCAGCGCCAGCGGGCGAAGTTTCGCAATCAGCCGATGCATTCCGTCATAAATCTGATCGGCGCAATTGATCACCAGGCGCGCCGACTGTTCAATCGCCGGATCGTTTCCGGCCGCGCGACGGGCAATCACCAAACCAACGCTCTTGATGGCGGTGACCTGCTGCCCGAGCTCATCATGCAACTCGCGCGAGATGGCACCGCGCTCCAGTTCAATGCGGTTTTGAATGATTTGCGTAAGTTCGCGGTTCTCGGCCAGCGCCAGGGCGGCTTCCCTGGCCTGGCGCTTAGCCTCGATGCTGTCCTGAACCGATTGCGCCATGTGGTTAAAGGCGGCCCCGATCTGACGACCTTCGCGCCCAGTCAAAGCCGTCAGGCGGATGCCATAGTTTCCGTCAGCCATGTCGCGCAGGCCCTGGACCACGTGATGCAAAGGCTTCAAGGCACGCCCCATCAACGCATACACCACGGCATTTCCCAGGACGAAGCCGGCCAATACCATCCAGAGCATCGGGCGAAGGTCATCCCAGCCGTCAAGCACCGCGCGCGAGGCATCGGCGTGCAACACCAGGCGCCCGTTGGGTAAACGAATTTCCTTGGGTGACAGCGGCGGGGACACGATGCTGGTGTACCAATCCGGTGCCTGGCGTCCGACCTTGTAGGCTGATGGTGGAGAATTAAAAATCAGTTTGTTCTGGTCGTCACGCAATTCGACTTCGTTGGCCCGAATGCGACCTACCTGGTTCAAGAAATCGGCCATTCCTGCCAACCCACTGCTGCCGTACACCCATTGCATACGAGACAGCAACTGGGTTGCGACCACATTCGCGCCGACCACCTCCTCATGCACGCTGCGTCGGGTGTTGTCGATCTGCAGCCCAATGAGTACGGAGGCAAAAATTGCCATCAAGGCCGTGATGATTAAATTGACCTGAAGTCGAAGACTCATAAATCTATCACTCGGCAAAACGTTGTTCTTGCCACAGTAGAAAGCTTCCACGGTCAACCAAGTGCTTCATCATACTAAGCAAACCACGTGCCACGGAAGGCTGCGGTTGAAACGCCGGTCCAAGCCATGAATTCATGAAAATCATGAAAATCATGAAAATCATGAGGGTGACTTCAGCTATTTCCCGATGCGAGCGGTGCCCGTCCGATTTAGACTGGTGGCAACATTGAAGGATTCGCAAAATGATTGTTGTTCCTCGCCGGTTGTCTGGCATGTGCCTTGCGGCAGCGCTGGCCTCGGTGCCGCTTGCGCCGCTGACCGTGGCGGCTGCGACAGGTGACGCGACGGAAGCTGCACCAACGACAGATGCCGTAGCTCTTGACCTAAGCCCGGTAGTGGTGACCGGGAGTCGGGTCGGCCATTCAAGCTTCAATCTGCCGATTTCGATCAATGTCGTGAACGCCGAGCAGATGCAAACCGGCCAACCCATGGTCAATGCGTCGGAATCGTTGGTGCGCGTGCCGGGCATCGTAGCGCCGAACACGAGTCGCTTTTCGTCGGATCAACTTATTTCGTCGCGTGGCTTTGGTGCGCGCTCGGGCTTTGGCATTCGCGGCATCCGGCTGTACGCGGACGGAGTGCCGCAAACCATGCCCGACGGACAGGGGCAGTTGTCAACCTTCAGTCTGAGTTCGGCCGAACGCATGGAGGTTATGCGTGGACCGTTCTCCGCGCTTTACGGCAACTCCCCGGGCGGTGTGATTCAGATCTTTACGCGCGACGGTCGCGGTGCGCCACGTGCAACTGCCAGTGCCTACGGGGGAAGCTTCGGCACCTGGCGCGCCGACTTGCAAGTCGAAGGTGAGGCCGCTGCAATGGGCTACCTGATCGATGCCTCACGCTACGAGAGCGAGGGCTACCGCGACCACAATGCGGTGCGGAGAGACCAAGTCAACTCAAAGCTGACATGGCAACTGAGCGAACAAACCAGGGCGACCCTTGTGCTCAGTGGCCTGGATCAACCCTACAACCAGGATCCGCAAGGACTGACACGCTCGCAACTGGAGACGGACCGGCACCAGATACAAAGCGATGCAATCAAGTACAACACCGGTGGTAACAAGTCACAAACACAGGGCGGTTTGAATCTCGAGCACCGACTCACCAGCGATGATGCGTTGCAGGCGGTCGTCTGGACCGGGATTCGGCAGACGATGACCCGTGGCTCCACTGCTTTCAACGCGGCGGCTGTCATCAAGGGCTCGGGCGGAATAGGCTACATCGACCGTGACTTCTCTGGCACGGATGTGCGTTGGAGCCACGAAACCCTCACCTCGACTGGTCCGCTCACATTGACGCTGGGACTGACCTACGAAACCATGAAAGACGTTCGCACGGGGTACGAGAACAACTTCGGCGCGCAGGGTGTGTTGCGGCGCGACGAAGACAATCTCGCTGCCAGTTCCGGACAGTATCTGCAGGCCGAGTGGGACCTGGGGAAGAACTGGACGCTCAGTGGCGGGGTGCGCAGAAGCCAGATCAGTTACGAGAACCGGGACCGGTATATCGCCAGTTCCGCCACTACCACCAATCCCGACGACAGTGGCACCGCCAGCTATGAAAACACCAGCCCCGTTCTGGGACTGGTTTACCACCTTAACCCCGCAGTCAATCTGTACGCAAATGCTGGCAAGGGCTTTGACACACCGGCTTTCATCGAACTCGCCTACAAGCCAAACGGGGCCAGCGGATTGAACTTCGCGTTGCAACCATCGACGAGCGTGAATTACGAGGCGGGAGTGAAAGCGCTCGTTGGACACCACACACGCATCAACCTGGCGCTTTTCCAGATCAGCACCGACAAGGAAATCGTGGTTGACACCAGCGTTGCGGGCCGTACTGTTTATACCAATGCGGGCAAGACCGGGCGTTCGGGATTGGAGCTGTCCATTGACAGCGATCTTGGCAACAATGTTCGGGCAAGTCTTGCCTACTCACTGCTGGATGCCCGCTTCGAGGAGTCGTTCCGGAGCTCGTCTACCACGATCAGCAGTGGCAACCAGATTGCCGGCACGCCCCGCACGACGCTGTACGGCGAACTTGCGTGGAAACATCCGGTCACCGGCTTCTCCACCGCGATCGAGGCACGCCACAGCGACAAGGTCTACGTTGACGACCAGAACTCTGACGCGGCAGTTGCCTATACGCTGGTCAACTGGCGGGGTGGCTTTGAGCAACACTTGCGTGGCGTGCAGTTCAGCGAGTTTCTGCGAATAGAAAACCTTATGGATCAAAACTATGTCGGCGGTGTACTGGTCAACAGCACAACCCCATTTGCACCGGCACCTGGTCGCAATTATCTTCTGGGCGTATCGGCCAGGGTCGCCTTCTGATCGTGCACAAATTGATCGGCCCATTACTCACCGCACTTGCCCTGTGCGTCGCTGCATCCTGTCCGGCACGGGCCGCACCAGTCGATGACGCGCGCTTGCGCACGGCAGTCGATGACCCGGCCAACTGGCTGACGTATGGTCGCGACTATGCCAACCAGCGCTTCTCCGCGCTCAAGCAGATCAACCGTGAAACGGTGGCGCAACTGGTGCCGCACTGGATCTATCAAACCGGGACCAGCGCGACGTTTCAGGCCACGCCCCTGGTGGTCGATGGCGTGATGTACCTTTCGATGCCCTTCAATCACGTCGCGGCGATCGATGCAGCGAGCGGGCGTGAATTGTGGCGTTATGAGCACAAGCGCAAGATCAGCAAGATGTGCTGCGGACCCGCCAACCGCGGGGTCTCCGTGGCCTACGGAAAAGTGTACCTTGGGACGGTCGATGCGCGTCTGATTGCCCTCGATGCCGCGACTGGCAGGGTCGCCTGGGACGTCGCGCTGGCCGAAGACACAGGGCCTTCGGAGAAGATCGCGCAGTTGGCACCCAATGACGCACTGCGCGGCCATGCCGCCACTGGCGCCACCGGGGTGGGTGCAAATATGGCGCCGCTTGCCTTCAACGGCAAGATCATCATCGGCATCACCGGTGTGGGCTATGGACTGCACCTGGAGGGAGACCGACCGAACGCACCGTTGGGCGCCGTTGTCGGCTTTGCTGGCAGCTACGGGCGGCCGGGATTTTTTGCGGCTTTTGATGCCGCTACAGGTCAACGTGTCTGGCAGTTTGACACCATCGCCAAGTCCAACTGGGAGGGCGCATTTCGCCCGTCCACGCCCGACGGCGTCGCACTCAATCGCGATACCGCACAGGAGCGGCGTGAACTTGCGAAGTATCCCGATGCTGCGCTGCACGGCGGTGGCTCGGCATGGACTACACCCGCCTTTGACCCGCACTCGGGGACCTTGTTCGTTGGAACCGGCAATCCCTCACCGCAGATGGATGACGTTTCACGCCCGGGCGACAACCTGTACAGCGTGTCGCTGGTCGCGCTGGACGCTGAAACCGGAAAACTCAAGTGGTTTTACCAGCAGGTGCCGCACGATGTCTGGGGCTATGACGTCGCCAGCCCGCCGCTGCTGTTTGACCTACCCAGCGCGAAAGGTGTCATTCCTGCCGTTGGACAAGCATCCAAGATGGGCTGGTTTTACGTGCACGACCGGCGTAGCGGCGAGTTGCTCTACAAGTCGGAACCTTTTGTGCCGCAGATCAACCTGTTTGCACGCCCGACACCCGAAGGGGTGCGCGTGGCTCCGGGTGCACTGGGTGGGGCGAACTGGACACCGGTGGCGTTCAATGCCGACACCGGCCTGGTCTATGTCGCTGGCTCGCACAGTCCGACCCGTTATGCGGTTCGCGAGATTGCCGCAACAGCTGACAGACCTGCACTGCGCTACTCCTCCCTGGAGCCGATTGATGAGCCAAACTGGGGTACTCTGAGCGCCATCTCGACGCGGGAACAAGGGCGTATTCGCTGGCAGAAAAAGACCGAACATCCGATGGTAGGGGGTGTTTTGGCTACCGCCGGTGGTCTCGTTTTCGCCGGTGAGGGCAACGGCTTGCTAAGTGCGTTTGATGCCGATACCGGCGCTGCGCTTTGGCAATTTCAGTGTGGTGCCGGTGTAAACGCGCCACCGGTCACCTATGCAGTCAATGGAGTGCAGTATGTCGCCGTTGCTGCGGGGGGGAATGCCAACTATGGCTTCAAGCAAGGAGGTGCACTGCTGGTGTTTGCTATGCCTAAGCGTCGCTAACCTTTTCGAGCCCGCAGCCCGTCAGTGCGCCTGTTCCATTGGCAGGGTTCGCTGGCGCATCTGTTCCAAATTGACACAGATAGTGGGGTTATCACGGAGCGTATTTACCCTTGGATAATTTTCTCTATTCCGATCTAAGACTTAGCGCACAGCAGTTCGTGCACCTGGTTGCAAGATGAGCACACCGCAGACAAGGGTTTTTCATGCATCCAGGTTGAGTGGTTTCTCATGCGTTTTCGATTGGCACAGGTATTGCTGTCTTGGCACCTGTTGAGCACGCTGAGGCGAGTTCGACGGAACATAAATCAAATTGGAGAAATGATGAAACGAACCTTTAGCTATCTCTTTATAGTGGGGGTCTTCCTTGGCTTGGCGGCGGGCCCTGTTGCCGCAAGGGTCACCGACAAGGACATCGAAAACGATGCTAAAACCGTCGGCGATGTCGTGACCTATGGCATGGGTACAAAGTTGCAGCGATACAGTCCGTCAACAAAGATCGATACCAAGAACGTCAAGGATCTGGTTCCTGCATGGTCTTTCTCCTTCGGCGGTGAGAAGCAACGTGGTCAGCAATCGCAACCGGTCGTTCACAACGGCAAGATGTTTGTGACTGGTTCTTACTCCCGCGCTTGGGGGCTCGATGCCAAAACAGGCAAGCGGCTCTGGGAATATAACCACAAGCTTCCAGACGGCATCATGCCTTGTTGCGACGTGATCAATCGCGGCGGTGCGCTCTACGAAAACCTGTTTATTTTCGGTACGCTCGACTCCATGCTGGTGGCCCTGGACCAGGATACCGGTAAGGTCGTTTGGAAGGAAAAAGTCGGCGATTATGCCGAGGGCTACTCGATCACTGCAGTGCCAGTCATTGCCAAAGGTTTGGTCATCACCGGCATGGCTGGTGGCGAATTCGGCGTTGTTGGCCGTGTGACGGCGTTTGACGCCAAAACCGGCAAGCAGGTCTGGATGCGACCTACCGTCGAAGGCCACATGGGCATCAAGGATGGAAAGGACAATGGCATCTCGGGTACCACCAACGCGACCTGGCCGGGAGACCTGTGGAAGACTGGTGGTGCGTCACCGTGGATGGGTTGCTCCTATGACCCGGAAACCAATCTGGCGTATTGCGGCACCGGTAACCCCGGTCCATGGAACTCAGCGCTGCGTCCAGGCGACAACCTGTTCTCGTGCTCGACCGTCGCGATTGATGTAGACACCGGCAAGATCGCCTGGCACTTCCAGCACACACCGAACGACGGCTGGGATTTTGATGCCATGACCGTGGACATTCTCTACACCGACAAGGACGGTCGCAAGTTGATTGGCAAGCCAGACAAGAATGGCTATTTCTACGTGCTCGATGCCAAAACCGGTGCTTTCGTGCGTGGTTTCCCGTTTGTTAAGAAGATCACCTGGGCGTCCGGACTGGACCCCAAGACCGGTCGTCCGATCTTCGTCCCGGAGAATCGTCCTGGCGACCCGGTAAAGAGCGCCGACGGCAAGAAGGGTACCAGCGTGTTTACGGCACCGTCCTTCCTGGGCGGCACCAATCAGCAAGGCTCAGCGTACAGCCCCGACACCGGACTGTTCTACGTTCCGACAACTGAGTGGGGGATGGACATCTGGAATGAGCCAGTTGCCTACAAGAAGGGTGCAGCCTATCTGGGCGCCGGCTTCACCATCAAGAAGATCTTCGATGACTATATCGGAGCCCTGCGGGCGATCGACCCGGCTACCGGAAAGATTGTCTGGGAAGTCAAGGATCCAGCCCCACTCTGGGGTGGTGCATTGGTCACCAAGGGCAATCTGGTGTTCTGGGGAACTCCGCACGGGGAACTCAAGGCAGCTGATGCCAAGACTGGAAAAGTGCTCTGGTCGTTCCAGACCGGTTCTGGCATCATTGCGCCCCCGATTAGCTGGGAGCAGGACGGTGAGCAGTACATCTCGGTTGTCAGCGGTTGGGGCGGCGCAGTTCCACTGTGGGGTGGCGATGTAGCCAAGCAAGTGTCCGACATCACACAAGGTGGCATGACTTGGGTGTTCAAACTGCACAAGTCCAAGTAGTTCAGGAGTGGGAATGGCCAAGTTCGTCGGTAGCGACGGGTGGCCGTTCTGTGACGGTCGGCGCAACGAGAGTTGGCGCCGATCCTTTTTTTTGCGTCCCACCGCGATGTCAACGGACGTACTTGTCATTTAATGAGAAATTCACCATGCTTCGTGCCTCTTTTTGTTGTTTCACCTCAGGCCTGTTTCACAAAGCCGTACGCACCGTTGCTGTGCTCGGTGCAATGGCGTTCGTCTCTGTTGTCGCTACTCCGACCGCGTACGCCCAGGACAAAAACGCGTTGGAAAAGGTTCAGCAAAAAGGCGTACTGACGGTTGCTCTGTACAAGGATTTCGCGCCGTTCTCCGACGACGGAAAAGGCATCGATGTTGACCTTGCACAGGCATTGGCCACCAAACTGGGTGTCAAGATGATGCCGTTGTGGTTCAGTGCCAGTGACGATGTCGACGGCGATCTACGCAAGATGGTTTGGAAGGGTACGCCCGTTGGCTACGGCCCGGCGGATCTTATGATGCATGTGCCGGTCGATCCACAGTACATGGCCAAAGTTGATCAGGCCAAGATTTTCGGCGCTTACCACCGCGAACGATTTGCAGTGGGACGCCAATTGGACGTGCTGCCAACGCTGGAAAACCTTGAACCGTTTGAAAAGATGTCACTCGGTGTCGAAGGTGAGAGCATGGGCGCTCTCGTCATGTTATCCGCTGATGGCGGGCGTTACCGTGAAAAACTCAAAATCTTCAAAAGCACTGAAGATGCCGTTGCGGCGCTAAAGTCTGGTGCCGTGGCAGCGGTGCTGGGCCAGCAGGGTGAGTTGGAGAGTGGTGTTGGCACTGATTCCCGCTTCGCCATCGATCTACCGCCGAACCAGCTTCTCAAAATGCAGCAATGGCGCATCGGCCTGGCTGTTAAGGCCGAAAGTGTCGAACTCTATAAGGCGCTGGAAGCCGCTATGGGTGAGTTGCTGGCCGATGGAACGGTGACGCGTATCGTGCAGGGCTACGGTTTGAAGCATCGCCAACCTTAATAGCGAGCGCCCTCTTGCGCCAGAGATGAGCTATGCAAGTGTGTCAATTTGGAGCAGTTCTCGAGCCGCTTTCATTGCCGCCCAGGCTGTCGCTGAGGAAATACACGTTTGGCATGCCAATTGCTGCATCCTGGTATCAACGTTTTATGCATTTACTTGGAGATACTTTATGAGGTTCTATGTACCCATTGTTTTCGGCTGCCTATTTCTTGGAGTCGCTGCCGTTGGACCGACGGACGCATTAGCGCATGGTGACGTTACGCCCCAAGCCGTCGATACACACACCCTGCCGCCGTTGGGTGAAGAGATGCGCAGCGAAAATCCGTATCGCGGATTGGCAGAGGCAGTCAAGGTCGGGGTTTCTGCCTACACGCAGAATTGCGCCCGCTGCCACGGCATCGAGGCAGTATCCGGGGGAATGTCACCGGACTTGCGTGAGATGGACACTGAATGCCTGGATCAAAAAGACGAAGTCAAGAAGAAAGCCTGCTTCAAGGAAGTCGATGATTTCTTCATGTCCATCACGATGAAGGGCAAGGTACGCAACGGAGTGGAAAAAATGCCGTCGTTCAAGGGAACGTTCAATCAGGAGGCAGTCTGGGCAATAAAAACTTATCTGGACACCCGGCGCCCAGGAAACTAATTTCAAACGACCATCATGAGACTCAAACTGTTAGCATTTTTGGCATGTGCCCCGCTGGCGACGCTTACGCAGGCTGCAGATGTAACTTACCGCAGCGACATTCGCCCACTGATCAAGGCGCAGTGTGTTGAATGCCACGGCGACGAGTCGCCGACGTTGGCTGACTTTCTGCAAGAACAGGAAAGGTTCAAGAAGGAAAAGTTGGGTCCGCGCTTTAGCTCCTATGGAGAACTGATTCAGCTGATCGGATGGCCCGACTCCGGCGCCTTCATGCGGCGCCTGGATGATGGGGCCAACAGTCCGACCAAAAAGCCCGGGAACATGTACAAGTATCTCGGGGAAACTGACGCAATTCGGGCCAGTAACTTGAACCTTGTCAAGGCGTGGGTCGGAGAAGGCGGATGGAACCTCAACCGATGGGAAATGGTCGGCGACGCGGCAGCGGTTTCCAAAGAGCAGATGGACAAACTCAAACTGAAGTATTGAATCGGTTCGATGGCGGCCAGGGCATCTCTGGCGCTCACACAACGCGACAACAAACTCAAGTAGCGCGACCATGGTGCCTTTTCCGCTGTACAACTCGCCTGGTTTAAGGACCGGCTTCTGGGGATCATCGCTACTGTGCCGGGCTCTCCTGTTCACTCTGGTTTGGCTATTGACCACCGCATGTGCACTGGCCGGGGTGATGACACGCGACGAATTGGCCAAGCGATTTCCGCCACCGTACATCGTTGGTGAGAAAGATGCGGCGATGCCGGTCTGGCCGATCTTTGAGCCCAACTTTCAGCAGCATGCCAGTTCCAATCAACTGGTGGGTTATGTGTTCGAGTCGATCGATCTTGCACCGGTTCCGGGGTTTTCGGGCGTACCCATCAATCTGTTGATTGCCATCGATCAACGTGGAACCTATCTGGATGTCAATGTGCTCTCGCAGCACGAACCGGTGTTCGTAGGCGGGCTGGGTGAAGTGCCGATGCACGCCTTCGTCAGCCAGTACAAAGGGTTGTCGCTCAAGCAGAACATCAAGATTTTGGTCGGTCCGCACGGGGCCAGAAATATCAGTCCGCAGGCGGCCGAACTTGATGGCATTACGCGGGCTACGGCATCGCTGCGCATCATCAACCAGAGCATTCTGTCCTCGGCACTCAAGGTGGCACGCAAGAAGCTCGGTTTCTCCGAGGGACGCGACCCCGAGTTGATCGCGCGCATCAAGCCCAACGTGCTGGAGACCCACACCATCAAGGAGTTGATGGACGCAGGCTTGATCCAGCGTATCGTGCTCAGCAACGCCGAAGTGGAAAAGAAATTTTCTGCTACCAGCGCAGCAGGATTGGACCCGGACGCCATCAGCCATCCGCAGGAACCGTTCATCGACCTTTACGCGGCCTATGTCTCAGTGCCCAGCATTGGCCGCAACCTGCTCAGCCAAGCCACGTGGGAGAAGCTCCAGTCGCGCATTGATCCCGAGGACCACGCCATCCTGGTGATGTCCAGAGGGCGCTACAGCGTTACCGGGGAGAGCTTTATGCGCGGCAGCGCGCCGGATCGGATTGTGCTTACGCAGGACCAGTTGCCCATGGAAATGCGCGACCTAGACCTAGAGATTGCCCTCAAGGATGACCCGGGATGGGGTTTGGACAAGGAGACATTTACGATCTTCAGGGTTATTGGTCGCTCCGGTCTTGACCCCTCGCGTCGGCTCGATTTTGTCCTGCCGATCACGCGTCTCAAAGGGATGATTTTCCCGGAGCGGATCACCCAGGATTTCAACCTCAGCCTGACCCTTCCCGAGCGGCTCTACAGCCTGCCTGATGGCGACAACAAGACCTGGACCAGTATCTGGCATGAGCGCTGGATCGAGGTGGCAGTGTTGCTCTGTGCACTGGCCATCCTGGTGCTGGCACTGGTGTTTCAAACGCAGTTGGTCGCGCAACCGCATCGATTCACTGTGTTCCGAAACCTCTATCTTCTGTTCACCCTCTGCTTCATCGGATGGTATGCACAGGGACAACTGTCGGTAGTCAACATCACCAGCGTGTGGCAGGCACTGGTTGCCGGGCGCAGCCTGACTTTCTATCTCTACGACCCGATGACTGTGACGCTGACCCTGTTCACCTTGATCTCGCTTTTATTCTGGGGACGTGGGACCTTTTGTGGCTGGCTATGTCCATTTGGCGCGCTACAGGAATTTGCGGCTACTCTGGGTCGATGGTTCAACATCAGGCCGATCAGGTTCTCGACCAAAGTGGATAGCCGACTAAAGTTGGTCAAGTATCTTTTGCTGGCAGGGATTCTGGTCAGCGCCACTTTGTCATCCAACATCACCGATCTGGCCGTTGAGTTGGAACCTTTCAAGACCGCTATCACCCTCAATTTCGTGCGTTCTTGGCCCTTTGTCGTTTATGCGCTGGGGTTGCTGATCGCCAACTTGTTTGTGTACAAGTTTTTCTGCCGTGTTCTGTGCCCGTTAGGTGCTGGCCTGGCGCTGCTCGGGCGTGTGCGAATACTGAATTGGATTCCACGTCGCAGCGAATGCGCAGCACCATGCCAGACCTGCAATCATCGTTGTGCATACCAGGCAATTGCGCCGACTGGGAAAATTCATTACGAAGAATGTTTTCAGTGCATGGATTGCGTTGTCATTTTTGCAAGTGAAGAGAAATGCGCGCCGCTCATCATGGCCAAGAAGCGCGACAGAGTTTTTCCGATTCTGCCGGTGGGCATCAAATAAAGGAATCCTGATGCGACGACGTAGATTACTTTCGGCATCCCTCGGTTTGGGAGCGATGACTGGCCTAGCGGGGCTGGCCGGGCTGGCGGGCCACGCTGGTCAAGAAGTGCTTGCCGAACAGATCCTTCACACCGGTTCTGACCTTGCCTTTGGAACCACAGTGACTATCACGGTGTTGCATATTGACACTCTGACAGCACAGGCTGCAATTCATGAGGCCTTGCAGCAGGTGCGAAGGATTGACGCGCTTATGAGCTTGCAGCAAGAGCGCAGTCAGGTCTTTCAACTCAACCGCCGTGGCATTCTGGCAGGACCGGATGCCCATTTGCTGAATGTGCTGTCATTCGCGTACCAGTTGTCACTACTTACTGCGGGGGCCTTTGATGTTACGGTGCAACCTCTATGGGAAGCATTCAGCCTGGCAAGTGCAATGGGTGCACTGCCATCATCGACAGAAATTGCCGCGGCGAAAGCACTGGTTAACTGGAAAGGACTGGAGTTTGACGCAGAGCAAGTACGATTGATGCGTCCGGGCATGTCCATCACGCTCAATGGTGTGGCGCAGGGCTATGCGGTCGACCTGGCCCTTCAGGCGTTACGCAACCGGGGCGTGCAACATGCGCTGCTGGACACAGGTGAGTTCGGCTCGATCGGAAGCAAGGCGCATGATCAACCGTGGCTCTTGGGCGTTGGTCATCCAAGGCATTCCGATGTAGTCACCGCGACACTAAAAATGGACGGCCGCAAGGTGGCAACATCAGGGGACTATGCAACATTTTTTAGTCCAGACTTCATGCACCACCATATTTTCGACCCGGCCAGGGGAGATTCGCCCCTTGAACTTGCAAGCGTCACGGTGGTTGCGCCCACCGGGATTCTGGCCGACGGTTTGTCCACGGCATTCATGGTTATGGGAACCGAGAAGGCGCTGGCACTTGCAAACAAAATACACGATGTGGATGCCATGCTGATCGCTAAAAACGGCACGATCCGGAGAACTTCAGGCTTTCCGGTCGAGCAAACATGAGAAAGCCTGTGAGTTGGACTTTGAGTGGGTTTAGACTCCACGGTAACCGGGGATAGCGTGTGACGTTGAGAGTGACTTCAATCTGCAAATCGTTCGGAAGCCGAAAGGCACTCGTTGACATCAGCATGCGGGTTGACGCAGGCGAATTTGTGGCACTGTTGGGACCTAATGGCGCCGGGAAAACCACGCTGTTTCAAATTCTTTCTGGGCTCTACATTGCGGATCAGGGGCAGGCCGTAATTGGTGGCGCAGACATCGCAAAAACGCCGATTGCGGCCTTGGCGCAATTGGGAGTCGTGTTCCAGCAACCGGCACTGGATCTGGATTTGAGCGTCTGCGCGAATTTGCAGTTTCAGGCCGACTTGCACGGCATCGCACGAAGTGATGCCAAGCAGCGTATCGTCTCCTGTCTGTCGCGCTTTGGACTGACAGAGCGCGCCCATGACACTGCCCGAGTATTGTCGGGCGGTAATCGACGTAAAGTCGAATTGGCACGTGCCTTGTTGACTCAACCCAGACTGTTATTGATGGATGAAGCCACGGTCGGGATCGACCCTGCTTCCCGAGCGCAGATCATTGCCGATGTAAAGACTCTGTGCAAAGAGCAATCCATGGCCGTCCTTTGGGCAACCCATCTGGTCGATGAGGCTGCCGATGCGGACCGCATCGTCGTGATGAACAAGGGCCTAGTGCAGTTCGATGGACGCTCGGAACAGCTCATCGCAAACCAGCAAAGCACCAGTCTGACCGATGCATTCTTGTCCCTGACCCACAAATAACCAATGGAGCATCAACCCGTGAACCTCAACCGCCAACACCTTCTGAGTGCCTGCTCGCTTGCCCTCGCCGCCAGTTTAGCTCTGGGAACTGCCTCCTCGGCTTGCGCCAAGGAGACGGGCGCGGTCTTCATCTCCAGTGAAAAAGACAGCGTGATCACTGTGCTAGACGGCAAGACGCAGCAGCAAATCGGGGTGATCAAGGCCTGCAAGCGGCCACGCCACATGCGGCTGACACAGGACCGCCTGCGCCTGATAGCGGTCTGCGGCGATGATGGCAGCGCCATCGTGGTCGATCTGGCCACCAAAAAGGTGACCGACAAGATCAAGTTGCAGGAGGGGGTCGAAATATTTGACTTGTCGCCCGATGGCAAAACGCTCTATTTTTCCAACGAAGATACTGCCTCCATCATCGGCGTCGATCTGGGCAGCAAAAAGGTGATTGCCAAGATCAAGGTTGGTGAGGAGCCCGAAGGCGTGCTTCTCACACCCGACGGAAAGACTCTGTATGCCACCTCCGAAGTCGCCAGTCTGGTGCATGTGATCGACCTTGCCAGCGGCAAAATCGTCAAGAACGTCGAAGTCGGCAAGCGCCCGCGCCGCCTGGCCCTGACACCGGACGGCAAGGAGTTGTGGGTGACCAACGAACTTGGTGCTTCGGTCAGCATCATCCGCACCGCCGACCACACGGTGGCTGAAACCCTGAGATTCGAGCCCAAGGGCTTCCGCGCCGACGAGATCACACCAGTGGGAATGGCACTTTCAAGTGACGGCAAGACCGCCTTCGTGGCACTGGGGCGTGCCAACCATGTGGCGGTAGTGGATGTTGCCAGCCGCAAGGTTGGAAATCTGATTCTTGTCGGCAAGCGTGCCTGGGGCCTGGCGGTTTCGCGCGACAACGCGACGTTGTACGTTGCCAATGGCATGTCGGATGATGTTTCGGTCGTGGATGTGGCCAGCGCGCGCGCTCTCAAGACCGTCAAGGCCGGCCGGGTCCCGCACAGCGTGGTGATCGATGACTGAACGGAATCACGGGTGCACTGTTTGCTTGCGCCTGTTTGCGTTTACCCTGTTGGGCATTGCGGGTTTGACAGCGGTCGCGCGCGATTTGACCATCGGCGTGGTCTACGCTCCCGACGACGTGCGCTATGAATCAAAGCGGTTGGAAAAGAGTTATCCCGGCCAGCCGTTGGGCCGACCGCGCACCGGAGCTGAAGTTGCGCTTGCGGAATCTGAATTCCAACTCTCCAGCGCATCGCTCAGGGTGACGCTGCGCGATGTGGCGGTGGACGATGTCGCCACGGCGCGGACCCAGATACTGGCCCTGGCCCAAAAGGGAGTGCGGCATTTTCTGCTCGACCTTGCGGGTCCTGACATGGCGGAACTGAGCAAAGCACTTCAAACGAGCGATGTGCTGCTGTTCAACGTCTCCGCGCCAGATGACACGCTGCGCCGCACTTCCTGTGCTGCCAATCTGTTCCACGTCCTGCCTGATGAATCGATGATGGCCGATGCCATGGCGCAATTTCTGACGGCGCGCAAATGGAATCGCGTGCTTCTGCTCAGCAGTTCCGAACCCGCCGACGCCTCACGCACGGCAGCCGTGCGCAACGCCATCAAGCGCTATGCTCTCAAACTGGTGGGTGACAAGACTTACAAGCTCTCGAACGATCCGCGCGAGCGTGAACTGGGCAACGTCGCACTGCTCACTGCCGGGAGCGACGCGGACGTGGTCTGGGTAGTCGATACCGAGGGTGAATTCGCACGCGACGTGCCCTACCGCACCAATCTTGCGCGGCCCGTGGTCGGCAACGCCGGACTGGTGGCCGAGGCCTGGCAAGCGTCCTGGGAACGTTATGGCGCGCCGCAGTTGTCGCGGCGTTTTCGCAAGGCCTCCGGGCGGCCCATGGCCAGCACCGACTGGGCCGCATGGATGGCGACCAAGGCCATTCTTGAAGTCGCCATCAAGTGGCCCGATGCGCGCGAGCATCGGCGCGCCCTGCGCAGTCCCGATCTGGTGCTGGACGGTTTCAAGGGGGTGCGGCTGTCGTTTCGCCCTTGGGACCAGCAACTGCGCCAGCCGGTATTTCTGGCGCACGGCGGCATTGGCGGGGGCATCGCAGGAATGGCACCGTTTGACGGTTTCCTGCACCCGATCAATGCACTCGACACGCTGGGGGCCGATCAGAAGGAGTCCGCGTGCCAAATGAGTGGCAGCGCTGCGGGGGCCAAGAAATGAGAGCAGCGCACGCCATGCTGGCGTTGCGCGCCGTGGCCGGGCGCGAGATTCACAAGTTCTTGCGCCAACCGGGTCGACTGGTTTCTTCGCTGGTGCGCCCGGCCTTGTGGCTTGTTGTGTTTGCGGCGGGCTTCCAGAACGTGTTTGGCGTGGCAATCCTGCCACCATATGAGACGTACGTCGAGTACCGCGTCTATATGCTGCCGGGACTGGCGATGATGGTATGTCTGTTCAACGGCATGCAATCGTCGCTGGCGATGGTCTATGACCGTGAAATGGGGGTCATGCGCCTGCTGCTGACAGCCCCTTTGCCGCGTGCCTATTTGCTGGCTTGCAAACTGCTTGGCACCACGTTTCTGTCGGTGTTGCAGGCGATCGCGTTCTTCCTTCTTGCTATGCTGTTTGGCATCGATCTGGGCTTTGGACAAATCGCTTTCGCCCTGCCGGTGCTCGCGCTGGGCGCGCTCATGCTCGCCGCCTTCGGTCTCATGCTGTCGGTCTACGTCAAACAGTTGGAGAATTTTGCGGGCACCATGAACTTCGTGATCTTCCCGATGTTCTTCCTGTCAACCGCCCTGTACCCGCTTTGGAAGATGGAGGAATCGGGTGCGCAATGGATCTACCTGCTGACCCGTGTCAACCCGTTTACCCATGCCATCGAGGCGTTGCGTTTTGGTTTGTATGGCCAGGTCCAACTCGTGTCGCTGGCGGTGATCGCTATCTGCAGTGTTGTGTTTTACCTGGTTGCCGCTGTCGGCTATGACCCGCAGCGCGGTTTGATCAAATCCGCCTGAGACCATCACACGACCTATTTTCTGGAACTGCGCCATGCCCACTTCTTTCATTCTCCGCATCGTCTGCGTCCTGCTGCTTTCGTTGCTGTCGCTGAGTGGGCACAGTGCGCTCGGGAATCCTTTGACTCCGCTTCGTGTAGGCGTGCTCGAATTTGGCACTGTCAACTGGGAACTGGAACTGATCCAGAGCCGCGAACTCGCGAAAAAGCGAGGTATCGATTTGAAGGTCGTTGCGCTGGCCTCTGGCGATGCATCCACCATCGCGTTGCAAGGCGGCGCAGTGGACGTGGTCGTAACGGATTGGATCTGGGTCAGTCGCCAGCGCGCGGAGTCCAATTTCTACACCTTTGTACCGTTCTCAAATGCAGTGGGTGCGGTGATGGTCAAGGCCGATAGCGGCATCCGCC
>CAIPGC010000071.1 GCA_903864505.1 uncultured beta proteobacterium
CTGGTCATCGGCCGGTGGCGAACAGCCGAAATTTTGCGCTTACACCGCGAGTGGCCATGTGTTGGTCAAGTTCACCGGCCCCGAGGACAACCCGATTGCACAGCGCTGGCGCGATCTGCTGCTGTCGGAGCACTTGGCACTGGAAACGCTTGCAGCGGGCGGCGTAAGTGCTGCATTGTCAAAAGTGGTGGACGTCGGCTCACAGCGCTTTTTGGAGCTCGAGCGTTTCGACAGGGTCAATGAACAGGGTCGCCGCGCTCTGGCGTCCTTGGCTTCGCTCGATGGTGAGTTCACAGGCAAGGCAACAGCACCATGGCCGGTAATCACCGCAGAGTTGGCCAGGAAGAAAGTGATCACCACGCAGGCGCATGCGGGTTCGGCATTGCTGTACGCGTTTGGCACCCTTATAGGGAATACCGATATGCATGCAGGCAACCTCTCATTTGTCAGCGACCCTGGTCGCCCCTATTCACTGAGTCCCGCCTATGACATGCTCCCCATGGCATTTGGCCCAACAGCGGGCGGTCTGGTGAGCAGCACGGTGCCCCTTGCACACCTGCATTCGGCCGTGGATGGTGATACTTGGCGCGCGGCGCAGTTACTGGCAATGCAGTATCTGCACCGGTTGAGCGATGACACCCGGTTCAGCGATTCGTTTCAGGAGTGCATCAGCGCGCTACGTACGCACATGGAAGACGCCTCACAGCGACTTGCCAGGTTAGGCTAACGTGAGGCCGACCCGCACAAGCGGGTAATGAGCCGGCATAACCGCCTCTGGCCCCCGGCTGGCAAGCGCAAGCAGCTACCAAAACGATAGCAAAATAGCCTTACGGCAAGTCATCACCCGGCAGCGTATTCCAAAAACATGCCCTGGCGATGACTGGGCGGCGGTTGATGCCGTCGCGACGAGGAGTCGGGTAGAATATCGGTTATGCATGTGTAACCATACATACTGGAGAAGTCGTTGTGAGAGTTGTCCTTGACACTTCTGTTCTGGTAGCGGCCGCAAGATCGCGCAAGGGCGCAAGCTACCAACTGGTGTCTATGCTGCCCACCCCCCGCTTTGACTTTGCGCTGACGATTGCCCTTTACACCGAATGGCAGGCCGTCCTGACGAGGGCAGAGCACATGCCGCCCGGCGTTTCTTTGGATGGCGTTCTGGGGTATTTGCGCTATTTGGCATCGTTGGCGCATTTGCAGGACGTGCATTTTTTGTGGCGGCCCTTCTTGCGCGACCCGGATGACGACATGGTGCTGGAGTGCGCGGTTGCGTCGGGCAGTCAATACATCGTGACCCATAACGTCAGAGACTTTCGGCGCGTTGCGGAACTAAAAGTGCAGGCCATCAGCCCTGCTAATTTTTTGAACATGTTGAGGAAATAGCCATGACTGCATTAACCATTCGTTTGCCCAACTCAGTGCACCAGAAGATCAAGGAACTGGCCGCTCGGGATGACGTATCTGTGAATCAGTTTATTGCCAGTGCCGCCTCTGAAAAAATGGCATCGGTATTGACGCTGGACTTCTTGAAGTCAGAAGCAGTCAAGGGCAAGCGCAGCGACTTTGAACACTATCTGAGCATGGTGCCGGATGCACCCGCACCAGCCGGTGATGAGCCGGAATAACGGCCTCTAGCGCCCGGCTGGCAAGCGCAAGCAGCTACCAAAACAATAGCAAAATAGCCTTACGACAAGTCATCGCCCGGCAGCGGTGGCAGGTCACATCAACCATGGCCTCGTTGCGTTGGCCAGCGGCGAGTTGCTCCGGGTGTTTTGGCCAACGTCAAGCGACGGGTAGCGCGTGCATTGCAGAACGCGCGGCTTCAACCAGAAAGCGGCTTCGACTAAGCCCGTGCGCTTTCGCGTAATCGTCAATGCGGGCCAGGACGAGGCGCGGCACTGTGATGTTGATCTTCTCTGCTGGACCCAGATATTTCTCCACTGGCACATCGACCACAGCCCACACCCAGCCAGCGTACTCCGGGTCAGCCTGTATCGCAGAAAGTGGGCGAGCCGCAGGTATGGCGACACCATCCTCAATCATGGTCTCTACATGCAAATCAATGGCTTCGCGAGCGTTTTCCATTGCTTCGTCCAGCGTGTCGCCTGCCGAAAAACAGCCTGGCAGATCTGGCACGGCGACACCCCAAGCTGATGTCTGCGTACCAGGCTCAATGGCGATGATGAATTTCATGGTGCTTTCCTTTCAACGCAACCCAGCTTGCTTTAATAGTTTATGCAGTAAACCAACACCCAAGTCCTTCTTTGGATGTGGAACGCTGACGTGCCCTGGCTTGGTTGGGTGCGTGAAGATATGGTGACTCCCTTTGGAACCACATAGCGCCCAACCATCCGCTTCCATTAGCTTGATCAAGTCTTTGCTATTCACGGTGGTTATTATAACCACCAACGCTACATTAACCACTCGTTTGCCCAACTCGGTACACCAGAAAATCAAGGAACTGGCGGTGCCCAACAACGTGCGCAGCTATGTACCGGCCAGCTACGCCAACTACACCAGTTATCTGAGAGTGATCAACACTGGAACGACCGCAACGCCCATTACGGTGGCCTATGTGGACCCCGCCACTGGAGTAGCCACCACCGCCAAGACGCTGCTTGCGAGTCTGCCTGTCGGAGCAGCCAGGACGTTCTCTTCGACACAGCTCGAAGCGGCGCTGGGGTTGACCATGGCAGGGCCGGTGCGTCCGATGATCCAGGTCACAGGCACCTCGGCGCTCGAAGTGCAGTCGTTCATGCAGCAGCCCGGGGGCGTGTTCAATGAGTTCTCGGGGGTGCAGTAGGCGCGCTTGATGGTGGGGTGGGTCAGACTCGTTCTGACTTACTGCTCCAGTCCCCTTCCTCATTCAACGGCGTACCTCATGACGGGTGATGAGCTTGTGGGCACCACTACCCTGCGCCAGTTAGCAAATACGAGGCAACTGCTCGCCGCTGAGCCAGTCGACGATGCGGCGGCCGCCAAAGCCTGTGGTCATCTGCACAAAATGATGTGCGTCTTCCACCACGGTGCCAATGATGGACGCATCCGCACCGAGCGGGTGAGACCGCATGGCGGCCAGCAACTTCTGCGCGTCATCAGGTGCACACAATGCCAGCAGTTTGCCTTCGTTGGCGACATACAGGGGGTCCAGACCCAGAAATTCGCAGGCCGCAGACACCGCCGGTTTCACCGGAATGGCCTTCTCCTGCAGCATCATCCCCACGCCCGACTGCTGCGCGATCTCATTCAAGGTGGTGGCGACGCCTCCGCGTGTGGGGTCGCGTAGCACGTGCAATTGAGCGCCGCTGGCACGCATGGCCACGATCAGACCATGCAGGGTTGCCGTGTCGGACACAATGGGCGACTCAAAGCCCAGACTCTCACGCACCGCCATGATGGCCATGCCGTGGTCGCCCAGTGTCCCGGAGACGACAATGGCATCACCCACTTGCGCGTTACGACCCGAGAGTTCATTTCCAGGCGCAACCACACCGAGTCCGGTGGTGGTAATAAAAACGCCATCGCCCTTGCCGCGCTCTACCACCTTGGTGTCGCCCGTGACGACCGGTATCCCGGCTTCGCGTGCAGCGTTCGCCATGCTCTGAACAATCCGCGCCAGGTCGGCCAACGGGAATCCTTCTTCCAGAATGAAGGCGGCCGACAGCCAAAGCGGCGTGGCACCCATCACGGCCACATCGTTGAGCGTGCCATGCACGGCCAGGCAGCCAATGTCTCCCCCCGGAAAAAACAGCGGAGACACCACATGGCTGTCGGTTGCCATCACCAATTTACCGGCACTGGGTGCAGGCAGCAGTGCACCGTCATCGCCCTGCGCCAGCCATTCATTGCCCAAATGCTTTGCAAAAAGTTCTTCGATGAGTTGTGCCATGGCACGACCCCCTGCCCCATGCGCCATGTCAACCTGGCCGCGCTTGATGTCCAGCGGGCGCACGTAGGCTTTGCGGGCTTCAGACATCCTTGTACCGTCCATAGGTGTAGTGGGCGGCACACGCCCCTTCGGAAGAAACCATGCACGATCCGATCGGGTTCTCCGGTGTGCACACATTGCCAAACAGTTTGCAGTCCTGCGGGCGCTTGACGCCCCGCAAAATGGCACCGCATTCGCATGCCTTGTGGTCCGCCACCGGTTGGTAGGCGATGGCGAAGCGCCGCTCCGCATCAAACGCGGCAAACGCCTGGCGAATACAAAGGGCCGAATAGGGCAACACATTCAAGCCGCGCCACTCAAAGCTCTTGCGCAACTCGAACACATCAGCCACCAGCGCTTGCGCCTTCTTGTTGCCGTCCCGGCTTACCGCGCGAGAAAATTCGTTTTCAACTTCGGCGCGGCCTTCGTTGACCTGACGAATCAGCATGCGCACCGCCTGCATGACATCCAGTGGCTCAAAGCCGGCGATCACAACCGGCTTGCGATACTCCTGGGCGAAGAACTCGTAGGGTCGACTGCCGATAATGGTGGACACGTGCGCGGGTCCGATAAAGCCGTCCAGCGGCACGGTGCCCCACTGCCGCACTTCGGGCGACTCCAGAATGCTCGAGATGGCCGACGGGGTGAGCACATGGCAGCACAGCACGGAAAAATTTTTCAAACCCAAAGCGGCCGCCTGCTTGATCGCTACGGCCGTTGGCGGCGTGGTGGTCTCAAAGCCAATGGCAAAAAACACCACCTGTTTGTCGGGATGTTTTTGCGCCAGGGCTACGGCATCGGCACTGGAGTAGACCATCCGGATGTCGCCGCCGCGGGCTTTCGCCCTGAGCAGAGACAGGCTTTCGGAGGCCGGCACGCGCAGGCAATCGCCATAGGTACACAGCATGACGTTTTGCTCCAGTGCCAACCGAATAGCCTGATCGACCCGGCCGATCGGAAGGACGCACACCGGGCAACCCGGACCGTGAATCATCTTCACGCTGGAGGGCAGCAGGTCCGAGATGCCATAGCGCGAAATGGCATGGGTATGCCCGCCGCAAAACTCCATGAAATGGTATCGACGTTCGGGGACCACCTCCTGCCGGATCGCGGCAGCGAGGCCTGCGGCCACCTGACCATCACGAAACTCGTCAATGAACTTCATCGTAACGGCATCAGGCGGTAGCTGTACCGATTTCAGCAAACAGGGCCAGCGTCTTTGCAGCCTCTTCGGGGTCAAGCTTGTTGAGCGCATAGCCCACGTGCACAATCACATAGTCGCCCACCGCAACGTCTTCCACCAGCGACAGCGAGATCTCTTTGCGCACGCCGGCCAGATCGACCACGGCACTATCCCCGTCGCGCAGTTCCACCACTTGAGCCGGAATGGCCAGACACATGGGTTCTCTCCTTTATGGGTTTCACAGGCTGCATTCTCAGGCAAACGGGCGAGCAACGAACCGCCCGCCTACGCGCCGCCCCCCAATCGGCGAAAAAATCCACGCCGCGAGGCGGCAGTCGTGTCTTGCTCGTCCACTGGCGGCGCGGCAACACCTGGCCCCTGCTGCGCATCGGCGACGGGCGCTGGCGTCAGGACCGCCTCCAAGGCGTCCTGGCCGGCCTGCCGTGCGGTAGCCTGGTCCGGCAGGGTTCCGACCGCTGCAATCAGTGGGCAATATTGGTACAGGCCCAGTTCGGGGTCGTCGTCTGCAATGAACTGGAGTGCGCCGCAGGGCAACTGCACCAGGCGGCGCTGCCCGGCAGCAAGGTCCTGCCAAAGTTGACCCCCGCCACACAATAAAAACAGGTTGAGAAACCAGGGCGTGACGATCACGCCAAGCCAGTCGCCCTGATGGCGCGCAAAGCCGATGGTCTCGACAACCAATGCAGCGTTGACAAAGGGCATCTCACGCATGCGGGTCTGCCAGACGTTCTCGTAATGCTGCTGCAAGAATACCTGTGGGTTGGCATCGCGCGCCACCGCGTTACGAACCGGTGGCGGGGCGAGTGCCGGGCGACGTGGTCGGTCTGTCACGGGTGCTGAAGATCCTGAAAATATTGCCCCGCATCGTAGTCGCCGTCGAGCGACGCTGCCAATGCCGTCAGCGCTTCTTCGATCAAGACCAGTTGCTCGGGCTCAATCACTTCTTTGGCCAGCCCCAACTGGGTCAGTACCCAGGTGCCCACCGGTTGGGACCCGAGCAGCATCATGTTAATGCGTTCGCGTTTGCCGTCGCGCTCGACCCAGGCGAAGTCTCCCTCGCCCTCGCATTCCACCACTTTCTTTGGAATGGACAAACACATCAGCGCTGCTCCGCCTCGATCCCGATGGCACGCAGTTCTGCCACTGTCATGGCCAGCAGTTCGTCGACGCGTGCCGCCACAGCAGGGGTCAACTCCATGCCCAACTCCATTGAGGCCGGCTGCATGCCAATAATCACCGTGCGCTTGGGCGCGCGGTTGGTGAACTCAAGGCTGGCCAGTACATCGGACAGGCTCACCTGGTGCGGCGAGAGCTTGGTCTTGAAGAACACCGGAACGTCATCGTCCCTGAGCAGAACCGGCGTAGCTGGGGGCTGCCCAAAGCGCACGCAGTCCACTACGATCAATGCGTCCAGGTCTTCCAGTTGCTCCAGCATTTCCATGCCGCAGGTGCCCCCGTCAATGATCTCGACCTCGGGTGGCAATCGATAAGTTTGGTCCAGGCGTTCGATCACGCGCACCCCGACACCTTCGTCCGACAGAAGAATGTTTCCAATACCCAGTACAACAACGCGCATGCAGTCACCTAGAAAAAAGGGCACTGCTGATGCAGCGCCCCGTGCATGATACGGCTTGCGCCGTATTACACCGCAGTGACAGTGACCACCGGATGGTTTTCTTTATCCACCACATGCACCGCGCAGGCAAGGCACGGATCAAACGAGTGCACCGTGCGCAGGACTTCCAGCGGCTTCTCCGGATCGGCCACCGGGGTATCCACCAGACAGGCCTCATAGGCACCGGGCTGGTCTTTTTCATTGCGCGGCGCGGCGTTCCAGGTGGTCGGAACCACGCACTGGTAGTTCGCAATCTTGCCGTCCTTGATAACCACCCAGTGCGACAGCACCCCGCGCGGAGCCTCGTGAAAGCCCACACCCATTTGCTCGCCCTTGGGAAATTCGGGTTTGTTGAAGGTTTTCAGATCGCCCTTGGCCATATTCGCCAGCAACAGGTCCCACTGCTTGAGCAACTCATCGCATTGGACTGCACATCCAACTGCCCGTGCGGCATGGCGGCCGATAGTCGAATGCATCGCCTCCAGGCCCACCTTGGCCCCGGCTATGGTGGACACCAGGTCGAGTGCCTTGGTGGCATACATCTTGGTGGGTTCATGACCTGCAGCGAGCATATTGAGCACACGCGCCAGAGGGCCGACCTGCATCGGTTTGCCATAGAACGTCGGTGCCTTCAGCCAGGAATACTTGCCGTCGTCCTTGAAGTCGGTGTAGTTGGGTGTGGTCTCGCCCTTGTAGGGGTGCAGCGACTTGCTGTCGCCATCCTTGTAGTTGTACCAGGAGTGTTTGATGCCTTCGGATACGCCATCCATGAAGTACTTGTCGTTGAAGGACTTGATCGGCTTGTGGCTTTCGAGCTTGCCGCCTTCGATGTAGCCACCGGGCAAGGCAAACTGGGTTCCCTTGCCGTCCAGCGGTACGTCGGGCACACTGAGGTACTCGGTGATACCGCGTCCTACCTTGGTCCAGTCGGCGTAAAACGCACCAATGGCTGCGACGTCAATCAGATACACATTCTTCACAAAGTCGTCAAGCTTGAGCATCCACTCCTTGACAGCCAGCAGACGTTCCATGGTCAGAACCGACTGCGAGTCCAGCGACAGCGCGTTGGAGACGCCGCCGACCGCAACGTTCTGGATGTGCGGCGACTTGGAGCCCAGAATGGCAACAATCTTGCTGGCGTAGCGCTGCACTTCGAGCGCCTGCAGGTAGTGCGAGACCGCCAGCAGATTGACCTCTGGCGAGAGTTTCATCGCCGGGTGTCCCCAATAGCCGTTGGTAAAGATGCCCAGTTGCCCGGTGCCAACGAAACCGGACAGACGGGCCTTGACCTTGATGAACTCTGCCTTGCTGTTGCCGTTCCAGCTGGAGAGACTTTGCGCCAGACTGGCGGTCTTCTCGGGATCTGCTTTCAACGCTGACACCACGTCGACCCAATCCAGGGCGGACAGATGGTAGAAGTGCACGATGTGGTCATGCACCGCGTGCGCCAGCATGATCATGTTGCGGATGTACTGGGCATTGACCGGGATTTCCAGCTGCAATGCGTTTTCCACGGCCCGCACTGATGCCATCGCATGCACCGTCGTGCAAACACCGCAGATGCGCTGCGTAATAGCCCAGGCGTCCCGCGGATCGCGCCCCAACAAAATGGTTTCAACCCCGCGCCACATTTGCCCCGATGCCCAGGCTTTCTTGACGCGCCCGCCGTCCACTTCAACGTCGACCCGCAAGTGGCCCTCAATACGGGTGACGGGGTCAATGGTGATACGTTGTGACATGTTGGTCTCCTTGTCTCTCGAATTCAGTGGGCCGGGGCAGCTTCACGGGACAGCACCGGGAAGCGACGGGTGATGATGATGTAGCCAAGCACCTCAATAGCAAACATGCCAAGGGTGACGACCAACTCCGGCACGGACGGGAAATAGTTCCAGCCCGGACCCGTGTCGTACCCGATCAGGTAGCCATTAAGTCTCAGAACGGAACCGCCGAGCATGATGGCGACACCGGCCAGGAACAGACGCGCCGGATTGCGACGCTGCTCAACACTCCCGATCAGCACAAAGGGCAGGACGAACAAAATCATTTCGAACCAGAAGAACAGCGCCGCCAGATTGAAGACAAAGGCATTGCCCAATGCGCCTCGCATCAGCAGATCGGCGACGCGAACGACCAGGAATGCAGCCAGCAACCCCAGCATCACCTTGGCCATAGGCTGCAGCAGGTGAACTTCAATTTTCCGACGCTCCGCAGAGGACGCGATACACGACTCAAACAGCACCACTCCATAGCCCATGGTGATGGCGGTGAGCAGATAGAGCAGTGGCACCACCGGGGTCTGCCACAGGGGGTTGACCTGCGACCCCATCAGCACCAGCAAAGTACCGATGGACGACTGGTGCATCATCGGAAGCACTGTGCCCAGCGCAATGAAGAAATAGAGTACCTTGTTTAACTTTTTCTTGGCTACCGTCAGCCCCAGCTTGTCCATGAACACCGGTGAGAATTCGATCCACATCACCAGGATGTAGACCGAAATGCAAGTGGCCGTCTCGAACAGGGCAGAGTTCAGATTGCCATAGCCGGGCCACAGAATGTGCCAGAAGTTCCAGTAACGTCCGAGGTCAAAAATAACGCCGACACCAGCTAGTGTGTAGCCAAACAGACTGGTCAACAAAGCAGGGCGCACCAGGGGGTGGTACTCGCCCTTGTTGAAGATGTACACGAGCATGGCCACCGAAAAGCCGCCGCAGGCAAAGGCCGATCCGATCAGCACGTCAACGATCACCCACAATCCCCAGGGATAGCCGTCATTGAGGTTGGTAACCGCGCCCAGACCAAAGATAAAACGGGTGAGCAGCACGGCCATCATGGCCGCAATCAGCAACCCGCAGACCATGGTGACCGGGTTAAGCAGCCTGCCGCCGAGCGGCGCAGCTGGTGAATGTGCGCTCATGACTGTCCCCCTTCCGACGCATCTTCGTCATGCACCACGTTGCGCTTGGCCACATAGGTCATCCCGACCAGCAGCGCAACCGGCATCACCATGCCCTGATACAAAGTGTGCTGTATGGTCTCGGACTTGGATGCCGAGGACTGCGGCGGTAAATCCGGCATACCCAGCTTTTCGAAGCTCACGGCTGACAACTTCAGCACCTGGGTGCTACCGTATTCGGTTTCACCGTAGACGTGCTGCAGGTACGTGGCCATCTGCGCTTCATAATGCTGGTCCGGTTCCTTGCGCCAGGTGCTTGCCTTCTCGGCGGCGGCATCGCTGTAGGGCAAACGTCCACGCGGTATCTTGGTGGTCGCGCCGGGCTTGAGTGCCAGGCGCCGTTTTGCCTCCACCAGCAGATCCGAGGTGCGACCAAACAGGGTTGCACCGGTGGGGCACACTTCGGCACAGGCAGAGTAGTGACCGTCTTTGTGGCGATGGCGGCACAACTCGCATTTTCCAATTCGGCCGGTGGGCGAGTCGTACTGATACTTGGGGATGCCAAACGCGCAGGCGGCAACACAGTAGCGACAACCGAAACAGGCATCCGGGTCGTAACTGACGATGCCGGTAACCGGATCCTTCTGCATAGCTGAAACCGGGCAGGCAGACACACAGGACGGATCTGCACAATGCATGCATGAGGTCTTCATGAAGGCAAAGCCATTTGTCTCGGCGTTCTTGACCTCCCCAGTGCCACTGCTGTACACCTTGATGACATTGAAGGTGTGACCGGTGGTGTCCAAGGGCGAGTCCCACAGATGGTCAATGGTGCGGAACTCTGCCGGATTTTCATTCACGTGTTTGCAGGCCGCAACACAGGCCTGACAGCCCACACACAGGGTGGAGTCGTACAGCAAACCCAGTGCATCGGGCGGTTGCTGCAGGTTGTCACGTGCACATGCCGGCTCGGGGGCTAGCGCCGCAGCAGCAGCCCCCCCGCTGGCCAGACATCCTTTCAGGAAATCACGTCTGTTGGCCATGTCAAACCTCCGCGGATTTGCTGGTGGTTTGACCGCTCTGCTTGGCTTTTTCAATCTCCTCGGCTTCGTGCGAAAGCCCCAAGTTCTTGGTAAGTTTGGCACCGGCTCCTATGCCCACCCCCACCACCGCTGCCAGTACGGCAGCGGCTCCAAGGGATGCGCCCACGCCCTTGTCTTCCACAATTCGTGGCAGGAATGCGCCTGGCTCAAGGTTCTTGAGTTTGGCCAAAGAATGGATCGGTTTCTGGAAACCCACGCCCTGCTCGGTGCAGCCAATGCAGGGATGGCCACAGCCGACGGGCCAGGTACCCGCGCCCGCGTCGCCGAACAGAATGACGGAACAGTTGGCGTAGGTCTCCGGCCCTTTGCAACCCAGTTTATAGAGACAGAAGCCCTGGCGGTGACCATCGTCGCCGAATTCCATCGCGAAGCGTCCAGCATCGAAATGCGCACGGCGCTCGCAGTTTTCATGGATGAGCCGTGAGTAGGCAAACTTGGGGCGACCCAGATGGTCCACTGCCGGCAGGGTACCGAAGGTCAAAAAGTGCACCACGGTTGAGAGGAAGTTGTACGGGTTGGGTGGGCAACCGGGAATCGTCACGACCGGCTTTCCGAGCACTTGCGCCACGCTGGATGCACCCGTGGGATTGGGGTCGGTGGAGGGCATACCGCCCCAGGACGCACAGGAGCCGATCGCAATGACCGCCGCCGCATCGGCCGCGCACTCCTTGAGCAACTCGATCGCCGTCTTGCCGCCTATCTTGCAGTAGATACCACCGTCCTTGGTGGGAATGGCGCCTTCAACCACAAGGATGTACTTGCCCTTGTGCTCTTTCATGGCCTGCTTCCTGGCGGCCTCGACCTGATGCCCCGCTGCGGCAAATAGGGTCTCGTGGTAGTCCAGCGAGATCACGTCCAGAATGAGTTTGTCCAGCGTCGGATGCTCCGCGCGCAACAGCGACTCAGTGCAACCCGTGCACTCCTGGAAATGCAGCCAGATCACGCTCGGGCGCTTCTTGACGGCTACCGCTTGCGCGATGGCTGCATCGGCTCCCTGGGGCAGCCCAAGCGTCGCCGCCAGTGCGGCGCAAAACTGAAGCAGCTCACGGCGCGACATGGAAAGCCGCGTGGCGGCCGCATCAATGCCCGCATCCGTCTCCAGAGAAATAAGGTTTTCCATGGCCATGACTAAGGTCTCCTCGTGTGCTTGAACGTCGGTACGGGACCAACTCGATCTGCTAGGTCTTAGTTTGCTCAGCAATAAGCAAGCCAGAAATTAATCATCAATATTTTCAACAACTTACACAAATGTGGGGTGGGAAAATGACTCCATGCAACGTCATTCTTTCCACATTTTTTTACAGAATGGAAAGCAACTTGTCAGCCCAAGAGATCTCGTTTCTGGTGTTCCAGACGCGCAATCCACGCCTGGCCCAACGCCAGTCCCCCGTCACTCGCAGGCGCCTGGCGCGCCTCAACCAATCCAAGACCAGCCTGCGACAGGGCGGTGCGTAGATGGGACATCAAAACCTCGTTCATGGCACAACCGCCTGCGATGGCAACCTGGGTAAGTTGAGTGCTTCTTGCCGCTGCCA
>CAIPGC010000072.1 GCA_903864505.1 uncultured beta proteobacterium
GCCACCCAGTTGGTAGCCTGTTTCTGAGCCTGCCCCAGATCGGCGCCTGCCGCGTAGGCACCGCCCGCCAACGCCAGCAGTGCGAACAGTGCGGCGATGTGTTTGTATTGCTTAAGAAGCATCATTTCATGGATCCCTTCACAACTTGTTGGGTCAGATCGTCAAATTCGCCATTGGCGCGACGCACGTAGATGATGGTGATGACAATGGTGTACACCAGCACACCAATGCCCAGCGGCATGCCCAAGGTGGTAACTCCCCCTCCAATCTTGGTGGCGAGCAATGGCTTGTTATAGGCCACCAACAATATGAAACCGTAGTACACGACCATCATGGACAAGGTAAGCAACCATCCAATCGTGCTGCGCTTTGACTTCAGCTCCTGGTACTTGGGGTTACTGGTAACCCGGGTGATTAAATCATCTGCCATTTTTAGTCTCCTGAAGAATAGTGACGGTGCGAGGCTAAGTGGAAGTTCTTACCGTTTGCTGACCCGATCCAACTTCTTGCCAGTTCGGGGTCGGTGTTTTCCCTAGGTTGTGGCATTAAAGTGGCTTGCAATTTTTCGATGACCACGTTGGCTCACCATAGTCAGAACCGGGTCAGAACCGAGCGCCATATTCCAATCTGCCGATAGTATTGGCAATTAGAAAAATTTGGAGACAAGCTATGGCAACGTCAACTCCCCGCCCCATGTCGGCCGGAGAGAGGAAGGTGATCTTTGCTTCCTCGTTCGGTACTGTATTCGAGTGGTACGACTTTTATCTGTACGGCTCGCTGGCGCCGGTCATTGCAAGGCAGTTTTTCGGCGGACTGGATGAAGGGTCTGCCTTCATCTTCGCCTTGTTGGCTTTTGCCGCGGGCTTCATCGTGCGTCCTTTCGGAGCGCTGGTGTTTGGCCGCCTGGGAGACATGATCGGGCGCAAGTACACCTTCCTGGTGACGATCCTGATCATGGGCCTGTCGACCTTCATCGTTGGCATTTTGCCCAACTACGCCACCATTGGTGTGGCCGCTCCGGTGATTCTGATTGCACTGCGCATGTTGCAGGGACTGGCCCTGGGCGGGGAGTACGGCGGAGCCGCGACCTATGTGGCCGAGCACGCACCGCAGGGCAAGCGTGGAGCCTATACGTCCTGGATTCAGACCACGGCGACATTGGGGCTGTTTCTGAGCCTGATCATCATTCTGGCGACACGCCAATTGCTGGGCGAGGCCTCCTTTGCCGACTGGGGCTGGCGCATTCCGTTTATTGTGTCGATTCTGCTGCTGGCCGTTTCTGTGTACATCCGCCTGAGCATGAATGAGTCGCCAGCCTTCATGAAGATGAAGTCTCAAGGCAGGACCTCCAAGGCACCGGTATCGGAGTCTTTTGGGCAATGGCGCAATCTGAAAGTCGTGATCCTGGCCCTGATGGGACTGACGGCCGGGCAGGCCGTGGTCTGGTACACCGGACAGTTCTATTCGCTATTTTTTCTGACGCAGGCACTCAAGGTGGATGCGGCCACGGCCAACATCATGGTGGCCATCGCGCTGGTGATTGGAACGCCCTTCTTCGTGGTGTTTGGTACCTGGTCCGACAAGGTCGGGCGCAAGCCCATCATCATGGCCGGCTGTCTGCTGGCGGTGGGCACTTATTTTCCAGTGTTTGAAGCACTGACGCGGGCGGCCAACCCGGATCTGGCGGCAGCGCAGGCCGCCAACAAGGTGGTGGTGACGGCGGACCCGCAGGAGTGCTCTTTCCAGTTCAATCCGACCGGTACCGCCAAGTTCACCAGTTCCTGTGATGTGGCCAAGCAGGCGCTGGCAGGCGCGTCGGTCAGTTACAGCAACGCAATTGCTGCGGTCGGCACTCCGGCCACCATCGCAGTGGGGCAGACAGTCATCGCAAGCTACACCTCCAACGGGTTGTCACGGGCGGAAACCAGCGCCAAGTCCGAAGCGTTTCGCACGGCGCTGTCGAACGCACTGAAGTCGGCCGGATATCCGGTCAAGGCGGATATGGACAAGTTCGACAAGGTGACGGTGGCGCTGCTACTGACCTATCTGGTGATTCTGGTGACGATGGTTTACGGACCAATCGCCGCCATGCTGGTGGAAATGTTCCCTACCCGCATTCGCTACACCTCCATGAGCCTGCCCTACCACATTGGCAACGGCTGGTTTGGTGGCTTGCTGCCGACCATGGCGTTTGCCATCGTTGCGCAAACCGGCAATATGTACAGCGGCCTGTGGTATCCCATCGTCATCGCGGGGGCGACCTTTGTCATCGGTGTGCTGTTTGTCCGCGAAACCAAGGACGTCGACATTTACGCCAACGACTGAACAGCCGGTGCCCGGCAGGGGCATGCGTACCTGCCTAGAATGTCTGTCCTCATCCGACCAGAGCATCCACCTATGTCCCAGGGCACCATCCGCATTCGCGGTGCGCGGCAGCACAACCTCAAGAACCTTGACCTGGATATCCGCACCGGTGAATTGACGGTGGTCACCGGTCCCAGCGGCTCGGGCAAATCCAGTCTGGTGTTTGACACACTGTTTGCCGAGGGGCAGCGTCGCTATGTCGAAACCTTCTCGGCCTACGCGCGTCAGTTTCTTGACCGCATGGACAAGCCCGCGGTCGACAAGGTCGAGGGCGTGCCCCCGGCGATCGCGATCGACCAGACCAACCCGGTGCGATCGAGCCGCTCCACGGTCGGCACCATGACCGAGCTCAACGACCACCTCAAGCTGCTGTTTTCCCGTGCCGGCAGCTTGTTTGACAAGGCCACTGCATTGCCGGTTCAGCACGACACGCCCGAAACCATCTATGCAGAGCTGTTGCATCGGACTCAGACCAACAATCCGCGATTGGTACTCACGTTTCCGGTCGAACTGCCAGCCGATACCAGCGCCGAGGAAGTCACCCAATGGCTCAGCGCCAGCGGCTTCACCCGCGTCCACGCCGAGCGGGACGTGTCCGCACGCAAGGTTCTTGACGTCGTAGCCGACCGTTTCCGCATCACCACCGTAGAGAAGCCCCGCGCCATGGAAGCGATAGAGCTCGCATTGAAGCGCGGTAGTGGTCGCCTCAATGTTTATGTGCTCAATGAGGCTGCAGCCCCCGCAGATACTGCGCAAGCAGCTCCTGAAACAGTAGCATATTCGGAGCCCGTTCTGTGGCGTTTCTCCACCGGATTGCATTGTCCGCAAAGTGATTTGCGTTACGCAGACCCTCTGGCCTCCTTGTTTTCCTTCAACTCTGCGGTGGGTGCCTGTGAAGTCTGTCGGGGCTTTGGTCGCGTCGTGGGGGTGGACTATGGCCTGGTCATTCCCAATGTCAAACTGACCCTGCGGGCGGGTGCCATCAAGCCGATGCAGACACCGGCCTGGCAGGAGTGCCAGGACGACCTGATGCGCCATGCCGAGGCCGCCGGCATCCCGCGCGACACCCCTTGGTACAAGCTCACACCGGAGCAGCAGCACTGGGTGCTCAAGGGGTCGCCGAACTGGAATGGGAAGTGGAACCAGCACTGGTTTGGTGTCGACCGCTTCTTCGAGTATCTGGAGACCAAGGCGTACAAGATGCACATCCGTGTGTTGTTGTCCAAGTACCGCAGCTACACGCCGTGCGGCACCTGTGGTGGAGCGCGGCTGAAGACGGAGAGTCTGCTCTGGCGCATAGGATCCAGGGAGCAGGCGGATGCGGTGCTGGCGCCCTCGAAGCGCTTTATGCCGCAAGGGGTTTCCTGGTCGCGTTTGCAGTTGGAGGCATTGCCGGGGCTGTGTCTGCACGACATGATGCTGATGCCCTTGGATCGACTGAGGTTCTTCTTTGATTCGCTGCAAGCTGGGCTGGGCGAGGCGGGGTCGCCGGATGCCTCATACGTCAGCTTCGCTGCCGCCAAATCGTCAACCGACGCCCCCGCCTCGCCCGCCCCAGCAGTGGCTCGGACCACATCTGAAGCCGAAACAAAGACATTGAAGCTCCTGTTCGAAGAAGTCTGCACAAGGTTGAAGTACCTCTGCGATGTGGGCATCGGCTACCTCACGCTGGACCGCCAGAGCCGCACACTCAGTGGCGGCGAAGTGCAGCGCATCAACCTCACCACCGCACTGGGCACCTCATTGGTTAACACGTTGTTCGTGTTGGATGAGCCCAGCATTGGACTGCACCCGCGCGACATGCATCGCATCATTGTGGCCATGCAGCGCTTGCGTGATGCCGGCAACACGCTGGTGGTGGTCGAGCATGACCCGGCGGTGATGCTGGCAGCGGACCGCATGATCGACATGGGGCCTGGACCCGGCGAGCGCGGTGGGCAGATTGTGTTTGATGGCAGTACCGAAGCACTCAAGAGTGCGGATACGTTGACGGGCGCCTACCTGGGTGGGCGCAAGCAGGTTGGCATGGGGTTCAAGCGCATGGTGACTGCCAGCACGCCGCGCCTGATTCTGGAGGGCGTGACCGAGCACAACCTGAAGAATATTTCAGTCGAGATTCCGCTCCAGCGCCTGGTGTGTATCACCGGCGTAAGTGGTTCGGGCAAATCGACGCTGGTGCAGGATGTAATGGCACCGGCACTGCTGCGCCACTTTGGCAAGGCGACCGAAACGCCGGGTGCCCACGCACGCCTGCTGGGTGCCGAGCAGTTGAGCGAAGTGGTGTTTGTGGATCAGTCGCCGATCGGCAAGACGGCGCGTTCCAACCCGGTGAGCTACGTCGGTGCATGGGATGCGATTCGCGAGCTGTTTGCCAACGCGCCTTTGTCGCGGGAACGCAGCTACACCGCCAGCAAGTTCAGCTTTAACAGCGGCGATGGGCGCTGCCCCACCTGCGGCGGTTCTGGCTTTGAACACGTGGAAATGCAGTTTCTCAGCGACGTGTACCTGCGCTGCCCGGATTGCGACGGCAAGCGGTACCGCCCGGAGATCCTGGAGGTCACGATAGAGCGTGGCGGACGGTCCCTCAACGTGGCAGATGTGTTGAATCTTACAGTCAGCGAAGCCGTCCAGCTGTTTGCGAACGATCGCGATGTCATCCGCGCGGTGCAGCCCATCGTCGATGTGGGGCTGGAATATGTGAAGCTCGGGCAGCCGGTGCCAACGCTCTCTGGCGGTGAGGCGCAACGCCTCAAACTTGCAGGATTCCTGGCCGAGTCCGCCAGGAGCAGCAGCGCCAGTCGCCAGGCCACGGCACGGCGTGGCACGCTTTTCATGCTGGATGAACCCACCACCGGCCTGCACTTTGACGACATCGCCAAGCTGATGCGCGCTCTGCGCAAGCTGATGGACGCCGGGCATTCGCTTCTGGTGATTGAGCACAATCTGGACGTGATCCGCTCCAGCGACTGGCTGATTGATCTCGGGCCGGAGGGTGGCGATGCCGGCGGTGAGATCGTGGCACTGGGTACGCCCGAAGACGTGATGCTGCACGCCACCTCGCACACAGGCAAGGCGCTGCGCGAGTACGCGGCGGCGATGGGGGTGGTGCATGAGGTGGCTGAGCCACGCGCTGCGTATTTGGCGCTTGCTGCGGCGGATGGGTTTGCGCCCGGTGCCTCATACGCTCGCTCCGCGATCGCCAAATCGGCCTCGGGCGCAAACCCATCCGCCTCCGGTCTTGTGGGTGGCGCAAGGAAATGGGGTCAGATCCCAATTCAGAACAGCGACACCACCTCCGGTGGGGTGTTGGCCAGTAATTTCGCCACTTCAAACGCGCGGTCAAATGTGGCTGTTCAAGCTCCCTCTCTCGCCCCGGCGGGGGCAAGAGAGGGCGGAAATAACTGCATAAGAATCGTCAATGCCAAAGAACACAACCTCAAGTCGTTGTCGGTGGATATTCCGCGCGGCAAGTTCAGCGTCGTCACCGGCGTTTCCGGCTCGGGCAAGTCAACGTTGGCATTTGACATTCTTTTCAACGAAGGCCAGCGCCGCTACCTCGAAAGCCTGAACGCCTACGCCCGCTCCATCGTGCAACCGGCGGGTCGCCCGGAGGTGGACGCGGTGTACGGCATTCCCCCCACGGTTGCCATTGAGCAGCGTCTGTCGCGGGGTGGGCGCAAATCCACGGTCGGCACCACCACCGAAGTGTGGCATTTCTTGCGGTTGCTGTACGTCAAGCTCGGTACCCAGCATTGCACCAAAGACGGCACCGCCGTCGCTCCGCAGACGGCCGACAGGATTGCGGCACAACTTCTGACCACTTACCGCGGGCAGCACATTGGCCTGCTGGCGCCGCTGGTTTCAGGTCGCAAGGGCGTGTACACCGAACTTGCCGATTGGGCGCGTCCACGCGGGTACACGCATTTGCGGGTCGATGGCAACTTCTTGCCGACCACCGGTTTTCCGCGGATTGATCGGTTCAAAGAGCACAACATCGAGTTGCCGGTGGCAAGTCTGGATGTCCATCCGGCCAACGAAGCCTCATTGCGCGAAGCCCTGGTGCGTGCGCTCACCCATGGCAAAGGCGTGGTTCAGGTGCTTGGCCAACTCGATGGTTTGCGCTCTGCCATGGCGGCCGGAACCTCCACTGCAGCGATCGGCAAAGTGCAGGTATTTTCGACCAGACGCGCCTGCCCGGTATGTGCCACCTCGTACGCCGAACTCGACCCGCGCTTGTTCAGTTACAACAGCAAACACGGCTGGTGTCCGGAGTGCGTAGGTACGGGGGTTGCTCTGACCAGGGAGCAGCGCAAGGTGTTTGACGATTCCGTCAAGGACGATGACAGCCAGGGCCGCGAGCAAACCTTTGCCGAGGCCGATATTGAAGGCCTGCACGACAGCGCATGCCCGGCCTGCGGGGGTACGCGCCTGAACGCCACCGCGCGTGCAGTCAAGTTTGCCGGCGTCACCATTACCGACATTGCGCGCCTGAGCGTGACCGATGTGCGCAAGTGGGTGCAGACGCTGCAAGCGCAGGGTGGCATGAGTGGCCGCGAAGGGGACATTGCGCGGGACCTGGTTCCGGAGATCCGCAGCCGGCTGGAGTTTCTGGAAGAAGTTGGGCTGGGTTATCTGACGCTGGACCGTGGCGCGCCTACGCTCAGTGGTGGCGAGGCACAGCGCATCCGGTTGGCGGCACAGTTGGGTAGCAACCTGCAAGGCGTGTGCTATGTGCTGGATGAACCCACCATTGGCCTGCATGCGCGCGACAACAAAATCTTGCTGGGCGCGTTGCAGTCACTCAGCGACAGGGGCAACACGCTGGTGGTGGTGGAGCACGACGAGGACACCATTCGTCACGCTGACCACATCATCGACATTGGGCCCAGCGCGGGCAAGCGTGGCGGGCAGTTGGTGGCGCAGGGGACAGTTGCCGATGTTCAGAATGCTGTTGAGTCGCAGACCGGGCGCTACCTTTTGCATGCGATGAAGCATCCGCTGTCGACGCGCCGTGGTGTTGCTTCTTTCGCTGCGGGGGAGGTCGGTACGCCGCGGGCCTCATACATTCGCTTCGCGACTGCCAAATCGGCCCCCGGCGTACCGAACTCCCCCGCCGAGGGCAAGGCGAGTGCAATGCCTTGGATCGCAGCAGTGGGTAGCCTGGCGGGGGGTGACGATTTGGCAGTTGCGCAGCAAATGCATGAGGCGCCCTCCGCCAGGCTACCCACTGCGGGCACAGAGCTGAAATGGCTCACCGTCCATGGCGCCACTCTCCACAACCTGCAAAACGTCACCGCGCACGTCCCCTTGAAGCGGCTGGTTGCCATTACCGGCGTCTCTGGCTCGGGCAAATCCACCCTGGCGCGCGATGTGCTGCTGGCCAATGTTCAAGCCGTAGTAGGCCTGCAGGCCACGAAGGCCGGGCGTGACGCGCTAGCAAAAGGTGAGCATCCCGCCTGGGTAGGTTGCCTCGGCGTGACCGGGTTCGAGACGGTGGACCGCGTGCTGGAAGTGGACCAGACCCCCATTGGCAAGACACCACGCAGTTGTCCCGCCACCTACATCGGGTTCTGGGACACCATTCGCAAGCTGTTTGCCGACACGCTCGAAGCCAAGGCGCGCGGTTATGCTCCGAACCGCTTTAGCTTCAACACCGGCGAAGGCCGCTGCCCCAGTTGTGAAGGGCAGGGCATACGCACCATCGGCATGAGCTTCCTGCCCGATGTGAAAGTGCTGTGCGAAACCTGCAAAGGCGCACGTTTCAACCCTGAAACGCAAGCCGTTACCTGGCGCGGCAAGAACATTGGTGATGTGCTGCAGATGGAGGTGGACGAGGCGGTCGAATTCTTTGCTGCCATGCCGGTGATCGCGCACCCGTTGCAACTGCTCAAGGATGTCGGCTTGGGCTACCTTACGCTGGGCCAGCCTTCACCCACCCTCAGTGGCGGCGAGGCACAGCGCATCAAGCTGGTGACTGAGCTGAGCAAGGTGCGCGACGACATCACGCGCCGCGGCCAGAAGGCACCACACACGTTCTATGTGCTTGACGAGCCAACGGTGGGCCTGCATATGGCCGACGTGGAAAAACTGGTGCACGTACTGCACCGATTGGTGAACGCAGGCCACAGCGTGGTGGTGATAGAGCACGATCTGGATGTCATTGCCGAAGCGGACTGGGTGATTGACCTGGGCCCAGACGGTGGCAATGGCGGTGGCAGGGTGGTGGCCGCATGTACACCGGAAGAGGTGGTGCGTGCAGCAACGCATACCGGCGTGGCACTGGAAGGCGTGCTGGCGCGGTGAGTTCACTCGAGCGGAGGCTTCCCGGCAACCCAAGTCACTTCAACTCAGTTGCCGCCGATCGTGAAACAAGGGCACCGCGTGTCAGGTACTACGCGCCTCGGGGGCGTTGCTAGCCCGAAACTCCCGCTGGTAGCGATCCAGACTGTTGACCGAGCCGCAGACGAAGAGCGTGTCATTGGTTCGCACGACAAATCCCTCACCGAATTCCACCAGCACCTCGCCTTCGCGCTCCACTGCCACCACTTTGGCACCGGTGCGATCCATCGCATCGCAACGCCACGGGTGCTCGCCTACCAGGTTGGCTGCGTTCAACCGAATGAACTTGATCTGATTTTCGACATGAGTGGTTTGCTCCCCCAGCAGGTGGTAGGCCAGTATCTGCCCCGCCACCTGGCCGACGGAAATGGCGAAATCGGCGCCTGATCGGTAGAGCCTGGCGGTATTGGGTGTGCGCAGCACACGCACGATCAAGGGTACTTCAGGTGCGTAGTCGCGCACCACCGCGGTGGCAAAGACAGATTCACTGTCACCGCTAAGTGCCAGCACCACCGCGCTTGCCTCGCGCACCCGAGCTTTGTCCAGGCTCGCTTTTTGCAGCACGCTGCCCACTACATCCACGCCCGGAGCAGCGACGAGGTCAATCACGGTGCACGCTTCACCCGCGTCCAGCAGCATTTCAATGACCTTCTGGCCTACTGCGCCGTAGCCGGCCACCACAATCGGTCCGTCTCTGCGAATGGGCATGGCCATGCGCTCCACTTTCTCCAGATTGGCGTGTACACCCACGACCACAAGGATGGCTCCGGCCTCTACTTGGGTATCCGGCCCTTTGGTGGTGGTGAAGATGCCGCCCAACCATTGACCAATCACACAGACTCCATGCTGTTCACGCAAATGCAGATCTCCAAGCCGTTTGCCTGCAAGCGGACTGCCAGCGCGGACCCGGAACTCAGCCATGCCCACTTGGGTGCCCAGCAGGTGCATACCTTCTGCCGGCGGGCTGATGCGGGTGCTGGCGCGGGAAGCCAGTGCCGCGCCAAGTACATGCGCTGGAGTAAACACGTCTGTGGCACCGATTTGCAACATGGGAGCCCGATACAGCGGGTCGTCAGCCAGTGCATAGAGCGGCCCTGCATAGCCGTATTCGCGCACCAGGAACGTGCAAGTCGCGTTCGCGTGGTCGCCTGCATTGGTAACGACCGCACGCGCCTGGGCTACTCGCGCAATCGCACTTGGATCTTCCGCCAGTTTGCCAAACACTACGCTGTAGCCTCGGTCATGCAGACTGCGCGCCAACTGCATGTCTTCTTCGAAGATGACAAAGGGGCTGTTCGCATCATCAAACTCTACTAACAGCGACTCGATGGCGGGGCCGTAACGGTAAAACAGTACCTTGCCGGCCATGGGCGGCAACTCATGTTGCAGGCGAACCTCAAATTTCTCTTCAAAATACGGTAGCACCAGGATCGGAAAAATCAGAAACACCAGGAACTGGCCAATGAAGGGGGTGACAATGACGAATATGGCCATGGCTGGATGGCTCCAGCGGTTGTCCGCACCGTAGCCGGTGTTTGTCATGGTTTCCGATGCCCATTGAAGCCCCTGCAGAAAGGTGCGGGGGCTGCCCTCCAGATGGTCCATTCCCAGCATGTAGAGAGTTCCAAGAACGAGCACAGCCATGGGCAACAAAGCCAGCAGCGCCAGTAGTCCGTGCGTTGCACCCTTCGTCTTTTGTCGCATCGGATGGAACTCCTTAATTCATTGCATCTTCGGGCAGGTTCACAGCAAGCATAAACGACTATCCATGCGGGAACGAAAGCAGATTGAAGTCGGAATTTCCGACCTTGCTTACCGGGCGCGGCGGGCGCTGACCAGCGCGTCCGCCAACTCGGCAAAGCCGGCACCACCGCGTGATGGTGTGATGAACGCAGGCAAGGCCGCGATGCGTCCCGCAAAGTCCGCGACATTGGCCACGCCCACGGCGTGGGGCAGGTAGGCAAACATGGGTTCATCGTTGGGTGAGTCGCCTACAAAAATGCAGCGCTCGCGCTCCTGTTCCAACTCCAGCTGATAGCGTTCTCGCAGCATCAAGTGCGCCATGCTCAGCTTGTCGTAACGTCCGAACCAGCCATTGACATGGATGGAGCTGACCTTGGCGGTCATTCCGGCCGCTTCCATCAGGGCGACGATACGGTCCACAGCGGCAGCCGGCAGCGCAGGTACATCCTCACAGAAGTCAATCGCCAGGTCGTACAGGCGGCAAAACTGGTCGGAGGCAAGCGCGCAACCGGGCACTTCGCGCAGGACGGTGTCGCGCACCGCCGCCATACGCGCTGCGTTGGCCTGACGTGTCGGTGCATCGAGCAGATGGCGGCAGTGGAGTTTGCCGGCGACGTGGTCGTGCCAGTAATAGAACGCACCGTTCTCACCGATCACCCCGTCCACCGGCCACATGCGTGCAATGTGGTCGCACCATCCGGCGGGGCGGCCGGTGATCAGGATGACACGCAGCCCGGCCTGACGCAACTGGTCCATGGCGGCATAGGCCCGTGGCGTGAGTGCACCGTCGGTGGTGATGGTGTCGTCAATGTCGCTGAACACGGTATGCACCTGTGCGGCAACATCGGCGGGGAGCAGATTCAATGCTTGCATTTCTATCAAACCAGGCTGTAGCTACCGTCGATAAAGCGTGAGGCGCTATAAAAAGTGAAGCATCCCGGCATCGGGCTACCCTGCACTTTGCAGTGCCAGCCCTGCATGTTCACGCAGCGGGTGGAAATGAATCTTGGGAAAGCGCTCCTGCGCCAGACGGACATCGTACGGGCTGGTGCACAGGTATGCGAGGGTGTCGGCCGCGTCCTTGGCCATGCGCTGGGGGTAGGCGTTGACGAACTCCTTGAGCTCGGCGGGGGAATCTGCGGTGATCCAACGGGCACCGGTGTACTGGCTGCCCTCTAATCGAATGTCGGCGTCGTATTCGCCCTTGAGACGATGCTGCACCACCTCGAACTGCAGTTGACCGACCGCGCCGAGCAGCATGTTGCCGCCCATCTCGGGGCGAAACACCTGGATCGCACCCTCTTCGCCGAGTTGCGCAAGACCCTGTTGCAACTGCTTGGTGCGCAGCGGATTGCGCAGCACCACGGTCATGAACATTTCCGGGGCGAAAAAGGGCAGGCCGGTGTAGAGCAGGTTCACTGAGCCGTCGGTGATAGTGTCGCCCAGTTGCACGCCGCCGTGCGTGGTGAAGCCGACAATGTCGCCCGCGTAGGCCTCCTCCACCGCTTCGCGGCGCTGGCTCATGAAGGTCACCACTGATGTGGGGCGCAGTTCCTTGACAGTGCGCATGACTTTCAGCTTCATGCCTGGCGTGTACTTGCCCGACGCAACACGAACGAATGCAATGCGGTCACGGTGGTTGGCATCCATATTCGCCTGCACTTTGAACACCACGCCCGAAAAGGCGTCATCGTCGGGCTGTATCTCCTTGATGACGGGCTGCTTGTTGACCACAAAGGAACTGGTCCGCGCACCTGGCGACGGCGCCAGATCGACTAGCGCATCGAGCACTTCCATGACGCCGAAATTGTTGACGCCGGAGCCGAAAAACACGGGTGTCTGCTTGCCTGCCAGAAACGCCGCGTGGTCCCAGGCGGGGGATGCGCCAGTGGCCAGTTCCATGCTTTCCATGGCGCTGGCCCATTCTTGGCCAAAGCGCTTCTGCAGTGAGGCGGCGTCGTTGAGCGCCACAGTGTCAAAGTCCTGAGGGCGGCGTTCACTGCCCGATTCAAATACCGTCATGGACTGGGTGCGCAGATTGATGATGCCGCCAAACAGCTTGCCCTGACCCACCGGCCAGGTCATGGGCACGCAGGGCATTCCCAGCTCGCGCTCAATCTCGTCCAGAATGTCCAGCGGTTCGCGCACTTCGCGGTCCATCTTGTTGACGAAGGTGATGATGGGCGTATCGCGCTGGCGGCACACCTCAATCAGGCGCCGGGTTTGCGACTCCACGCCATTGGCGGCGTCAATCACCATCAGCGCCGAGTCGACGGCGGTCAGTACACGGTAGGTGTCTTCCGAGAAGTCCTTGTGGCCCGGTGTGTCGAGCAGGTTGATGACGTGGTCTCTGTACAGCATCTGCATCACGCTGGAGGCCACGGAAATACCGCGCTGCTTCTCTATCTCCATCCAGTCAGACGTCGCATGACGCGTGGCCTTGCGCGCCTTTACTGACCCCGCAATCTGGATCGCACCCGAAAAAAGCAGCAGCTTCTCGGTCAGCGTGGTCTTGCCGGCGTCCGGGTGCGAGATGATGGCAAAGGTGCGGCGGCGGCGGGTTTCGGTGAGAAATGACAAAATGAACTTCCGGTTGGCATCTCTGCCCTAAAGGGGTGGAATTTTAATGGCAGGTAGAAATATGGCTAAGCAAGACGTGACTGGCAAAGGGATCCGGTGGGTCGCCCATACTGCGCTCGGCTTTATCTTTGGAGCGAGTTGGATGACTACTACCCAAGCCCAGTCCCTTTCCACCAAAGAGCAGGTGTTCGCGGTCGAGCGTGCTTTTGCCCGAACCATGGCCGAACGTGATCTGCCGGCCTTCACTCAGCATCTGTCAAGCGAAGCGGTCTTTTTTGATGGAACCAAGGTTTTGCGCGGCAAGAATGCAGTCGCCGATGGTTGGGCGCCGCTCTTTTCTTCGTCACTGGCACCGTTTTCCTGGGAGCCCGATCAGGTGGAGGTGCTGGAGTCTGGTAGCTTGGCCTTGAGTACGGGCCTGGTCAAAGACCCTGGCGGCAAAGTCATAGTCCGCTTCAATTCGATCTGGCGTATGGAGGCACCCGGCGTATGGCGGGTGATTTTCGATAAGGGAAGCCCCCCATAGCGGGGTCCTCGCATGCGTTTGTATAATTCCCGTCTTCCGAGGAGCGTTGCAGTTCACGCGCAGTGAACGAGGCTCGGAAAGCTGACCCTTGCGGTTGGTGCAAACCATCCAACGACGCTCACCCACTGGTCTGTGCGGTGAGCCCTTTTCCAGAGCTTTCATTGCCATCGGTGGTTTTCAAATTTATTTTGGAGTGAACCATGAGCGCACTGAAACCTGTCAAAACCGAAGATTACAAAATTGCCGACCTGAGCCTGGCGCAATGGGGCCGCAAGGAACTGACCATCGCCGAGACCGAAATGCCCGGCCTGATGGCGATTCGCGACGAGTTTTCAAAGTCCCAGCCGCTCAAGGGCGCGCGCATTACCGGTTCGCTGCACATGACCATCCAGACTGGCGTGCTGGTTGAAACGTTGCAAGCGCTTGGCGCTGAAGTGCGCTGGGCCTCGTGCAATATTTTCTCCACGCAAGACCATGCGGCTGCTGCGTTGGTTGCCAAAGGCACCCCGGTATTCGCCTACAAGGGCGAGACTTTGGTGGATTACTGGGATTACACGCATCGCATCTTCGAATTCGGATCCAAGGGCTCCAAGACGGAAGGCCCGAACATGATTTTGGACGACGGCGGTGATGCCACCTTGTTGATGCACCTGGGTGCCAGGGCAGAGAAGGACATCAAGGTACTGGCAAAGCCGGGCAGCGAAGAGGAGATTTGCCTGTTCAACGCCATCAAGGCCAAGCTTAAAGTCGACCCCACCTGGTACAGCCGGCGCCTGAAGAACATCATCGGCGTAACCGAAGAAACCACCACCGGCGTGATGCGCCTGAACGAAATGTCCGTGAAGGGCACGCTGGCCTTGCGCGCCATCAATGTGAACGACTCGGTGACCAAGAGCAAGTTTGACAATCTGTACGGTTGCCGCGAATCGCTGGTGGATGCGATCAAGCGCGCCACCGATGTGATGATCGCCGGCAAGGTCGCCTGCGTGGTCGGTTACGGTGATGTGGGCAAGGGTAGCGCACAGGCCTTGCGTGCACTGAGCGCACAGGTCTGGGTGACCGAGATCGACCCCATCAACGCACTGCAGGCCGCAATGGAAGGCTTCAAGGTTGTCACGATGGAATACGCCGCCGACAAGTGTGATATTTTCGTGACCTGCACTGGCAACAAGAACGTCATCACCTTCAAACACATGGATGCGATGAAGGACCAGGCCATCGTCTGCAACATCGGCCACTTTGACAACGAAATCGATGTCGCGTCCCTTGAAAAGCTGAAGTGGGAAGAGATCAAGCCCCAGGTCGACCATGTCATCTTCCCGAAGAAGGGCAAGAAGGCCGAAAAGCGCATCATCTTGCTGGCCAAGGGCCGTCTGGTGAATCTGGGTTGCGGCACCGGCCACCCCAGCTTCGTCATGTCTTCGAGCTTTGCCAACCAGACGATTGCGCAGATCGAATTGTTCACCAAGCCCAAGGAATACAAGGTCGGCAAGGTCTATGTGCTGCCCAAGCACCTGGACGAAAAAGTGGCTCGGCTGCACCTGGCCAAAGTGGGTGCCATGCTGTCCGTGCTGACCGACGAGCAAGCCGCCTACATCGGCGTGAGCAAGAACGGTCCGTACAAGAAAGATACGTACCGGTACTGATCGCAGTCCATGCGCATTGACCAGCTACTGGTGCAACGCAATCTGGCCAGCACCCGCTCGCAGGCGCAGCGGTTGATCGCCGGCGGTGTCGAATGGATGCAGGGCGACGCGTGGAAGCGCGTTGTCAAGAACGGTGACGAAGTTCCTGACGCGGCAGAGGTGCGACTGCTCGACGACTCTGAAGCACGCTATGTATCCCGCGGCGGCCTCAAGCTCGAAGCGGCATTGAAGCAGGTGGGGGTGTCCGTGCAGGGTCTGTCCTGCCTGGACGTGGGCCAGAGCACGGGTGGCTTTACCGATTGCCTGCTGCAGCACGGCGCCCGGCTGGTCGTGGGGGTGGATGTGGGCAACGCTCAACTGCACCCGCAATTGCGCTCTGACCCTCGGGTTTTGTGTGTCGAAGGGGTCAACGCGCGTGTCCTGGATGCTGCGGATTTGATAGCTGCCTGCGCAGATCTGGCGGGGGCTGGTGGCCATTTTGACCATGATTCCGAGGAGGGGCTGCGGTTCGCACCGGAATTTGACCTGATCGTTGGGGACCTCTCCTTCATCTCGCAAACCCTGGTGCTGCCTGCCGTGGTGCCGCTTCTCAAAGCCGGGGGCACGTTGCTGACCCTGGTGAAGCCACAGTTCGAGTTGCAGCCAGGTCAGGTTGGCAAGGGTGGCATCGTGAGAGATGCCGCGTTGTATGCCGTTGTAGAGCAGCGCCTGCGTAAGGCCTGTGCTGCTCTCGACTTGGAAGTAACCGCATGGTTCGACTCGCCAATAGAGGGGGGAGACGGCAACCATGAATTCTTTATTTTTGCCCGAAAGCCTGGGGCCTGAGCCCATAAGTCAGAGCAGTTTATGAACGAGAAATCCCGCCTTCCCGTCAGTTTTGAGTTTTTTCCTCCCAAGACGCCGGAGGGCGTCGAGAAACTTCGTCTGGTGCGTCAGAAACTGTATGCCCTCCAGCCCGAATTTTGTTCCGTGACTTTTGGCGCCGGTGGCTCCACCCAGGAAGGCACCTTCAGCGCGGTGAGCGCCATTTTGGCCGAGGGGGTGACCGCCGCCTCGCATATCTCGTGCGTGGGTGCAACACGTGATGCGGTGCGTGCACAACTGGCCACGCTTAAAACCATGGGTGTGCGACGGCTGGTGACCTTGCGTGGCGATCTGCCCAGCGGCTATGGTCTGGGTGGAGAGTTCCATTACGCCAGTGATCTGGTGACATTTATACGGGAAGAAACCGGCAATGACTTTCACATTGAGGTGGCTGCCTACCCCGAGGTGCATCCGCAGGCAAAGTCGCCGGAAAGTGACCTTCAGGCGTTTGCTGCCAAGGTGCGCGCGGGGGCCAACTCCGCCATTACCCAATATTTCTTCAACGCCGACGCCTACTTTCGGTTTGTGGAAGAAGTCGATGCCCTGGGTTTGAATGTCCCCATCGTGCCCGGCATCATGCCGATCACCAGTTCAACACAACTGATGCGCTTCTCGGATGCCTGTGGTGCCGAAATACCACGATGGATTCGTTTGCGGCTGCAAAGTTTTGGCGACGATACCGTGTCCATCAAGGCGTTTGGTCTGGAAGTGGTGGCCAGTCTGTGCGAGCAACTGCGTGCCGGCGGCGCTCCCGCGCTTCACTTTTACACCATGAACCAGAGCGTGGCAACGCTGGAGTTGTGTGCGCGACTGGGGCTCGGTTAGCCACCGTGTTCGAGCGTTGAGGCGGCGTTGTTGTCCTGCCTGAGCAACGCCACCATCTGAGGCAGCGCATCTTTCAAAACGTCTTTGAGTGTGTGCGGCGGGTTCACGATGAACATGCCGCTGGCGGGCAAACCCGGGCGCACGACCGCACCTTCATCGTCCTTGAGCAGCTTGCTCGACTTCACGGTCAGTGTCGCATGCAGCCAACTCTTGCCCGCCTTGTTGGCCAGGGTCTTTAGTTTCTTGGGCAGGTCGTGGGCTTGCGGGCGGGGAATGATGGGGTACCACACGGCATAGGTGCCGGTTGCAAAGCGCAGCAACGCGTCGGCCACCATCTCTGAGACGCGGGCATAGTCGCTCTTGAGTTCGTAGCTCGGATCGCACAGCACCAGTGCCCGCCGTGATGGCGGAGGCAGAAATTTCTTGATCCCCTCAAAGCCGTCTTCGCGCAGGATTGCGACCTGGCGGCCGGCTTCGAGTTGGGCGACGTTGGCGACGAGCGCCTTGGTGTCAGTGGGGTGCAGTTCAAACAACTTTAGTTTGTCCCGGCCGCGCTCGGCCAGCACGCGCTGGATGATGAAAGGCGAGCCCGGATACACCTTGTGGCTGCCCTTGCTATTGAAACTGGCCACCATATCAAGGTAGTCTTGCAGGGCTGGGGCTACAGGCTGGGGCAGTTCGCCGGTCGCCAGCCTGAGGTAACCGTCCGCCGCCTCGGCGCTGGTCTGCGCATAGTCTCCATCGAGCCGGTACAGGCCCGCGCCGGCATGGGTGTCGAATACAGTCAGCGCTGCGTCTTTTTGCACCAGGTGGCGCAGGATGGCGAGCAAAACCGTGTGTTTGAGCACGTCGGCGTGATTCCCGGCGTGAAAGGCATGGCGGTAACTGAACATGAGGGTGATGGTAACCCTTGCAGGACGGAATTGCCGGGCCTTCCGGGATTTCGTATAATCCAAGGCTTCGCAGCGCTTTTGTGGCTCCGCGGCGAAGACCGCTACAGCGCTAGGCGTTGTGGCACTCCCCACCTAAGAGATTCCCGACAGAGGAACGCCGACCGTGGAAAAGAGCCCGCCAAACCCTCTTGAAAAGAGAAACTCATGTCAACTTTCAGCGCAAAACCCGCTGAGGTCGTGCACGAGTGGTTTGTGATTGACGCGACCGACAAGGTCCTCGGACGAGTAGCCAGCGAAGTTGCCCTCCGTCTACGCGGCAAGCACAAGGCCATTTATACGCCTCACGTCGATACCGGCGACTACATTGTCGTCATCAACTCAGCCCAGCTGCGTGTCACTGGCGCCAAAACGCTGGACAAGGTGTACTACCGCCA
>CAIPGC010000073.1 GCA_903864505.1 uncultured beta proteobacterium
CATTGCATTGCTTTGGCGCTTGCAAGTGCCGTTCCTTTGGGCTGCCTGGCGCAGTCGGATTCCCCGGTAAAAAGTCTGGGCGTCGTGACCGTCGTTGGTACCGGGCAGCCCACGTCCCTGCCCACGCAGATTCCCACCACCATGGAGGGCATGACCGGTGCCCAGATCGAACAAAGCATCAACGCGACCGACAGCGAGGATGGGTTGCGCTACCTTCCGAGCCTGCTGGTGCGCAAGCGCTACATCGCCGACTACAACCACGCCGTGCTGTCGAGCCGCGCATCGGGCACCGGCAACAGCGCCCGCTCGGCCGTCTATGCCGATGGCATCCTGCTCTCCAACTACCTTGGCAATGGCGCCACCTTCGCACCGCGCTGGGGCTTGGTCACGCCCGAGGAAATTGCGCGGGTGGATGTGATGTACGGCCCCTTCTCCGCCGCCTATCCCGGCAACTCGGTGGGGGCCGTGGTCGATTATGTGACCCGCATGCCCACGCAGCTGGAAGGCCATGTCAAGGCCGGCTATGTCAGTCAGCCGTTCAGCCTGTACCACACCAGCGACACCTACAATGCCTGGCAGTCCAGCGCGTCTCTGGGCAGCAAGGAGGGTGACTGGTCGTGGTTCATCAACCTCAACCACACCAACAGCCGTGGTCAGCCGCTCACATTTCCGACGCGCTTGAAGTCAGCGGGCGTGGCCGGCGCTGCCGCAGTGGCAGTCACCGGCGCCGTGCTGGATGCCAACAATGCCAATGTGCCCTGGTTCGACCTGGGCACGGCCACGCAGTACACCACGGTGCAGGACCATGCCAAGATCAAACTGGCCTACGACATCGCGCCCACTGTTCGCGCGAACTACACCTATGGCCTGTGGAAAAACACTTCTGAAGGGCGTCCGGCGACCTACCTGCGCGATGCCAATGGTCAGCCGGTCTACAGCGGCCCTATCAACGTTGCCGGGTTGGCATTCACCGGTGTCAACGCACTGACCGGGGCCGACTATGTTCTGACCAATGAAGAACTGGTGCACAACATGCACGGAATCTCGGTCAAGAGCCATGCCCAGGGCATCTTCGACTGGGAACTGGCGGCCAGCCAATACCACTACGTGCAGGACACCAACCGTCGCAATGCGGCAAGCAACCCCTTGCCGGCAGCGCAAAACGGTGGCGCCGGTTCCATCGCCGATACCGGCGGCACGGGCTGGACTACCTGGGGCGTGAAGGGCATTTGGCGACCGGATGGCGTGAAGGGCGCCCACATCGCAGACTTTGGCCTGCAGCAAGACCGCCATGTGCTCAAGACGCTGACTTCCAACATCGGCGGCAACTGGATGGCTGACCCGGCGGGCAGCCTTGCCAATGAAATTGGAGGCACCACAGCGACGCGCAGCCTGTATGCACAGGACAGATGGAGCTTTGCGCCGCTGTGGAAAACCGTTTTGGGGGTTCGCCTGGAGCACTGGACGGCACAGGACGGGTTCACGACGTTCGGCGCAAACAATGCTTCCAATGTGCGATACGGCTCGCGCGACGAGACTTTTGCGTCACCCAAAGCGGCCCTTTCCTACCAGTCGGGCGACGACACCGTGCTCAAGGCGGCACTCGGACGCGCAGTGCGTTTCCCCACCGTATCGGAGCTGTATGGCGCCACATCGACGACCAACTCGCAGTACATCAACGACCCCCACCTGAAGCCGGAAAAGTCCTGGACGACCGAACTGAGCGCAGAGAAAGCCCTGGGAATCGGAACCTTGCGACTGACGTGGTTTGCCGAAGATACGCAGGACTCGCTCTATTCCCAAACCGCATTCGATGCGGCCGCCAACAAGAACATCAGCCGGGTGCAAAACGTCGGACTTATCCGGACGCAGGGTGTAGAGCTTGCATTCGTAGGCGAAAACATTTTCAGGCAAGGCCTGGACTTGTCGGCCAGCGTGACCTACACCGACTCCAGCATCAAGGAAAACGAGGGCTTTGTAGCCGTGGCTGGCGACACGATTGGCAAACGTCAGCCCAATATTCCGGCCTGGCGCGCCACTGCGCTGGCGAGCTACCGCTGGGGTCCGCAATGGACGAGCAGCTTGGGTGCACGCTATAGCGGAGCGCAATTTCGAACCCTCAACAACAGCGATGTCAACGGCACCACGTACCAGGGAGTAAGCGAATTCCTCGTGGTGGATGTGCGCGTGCGTTACCAGATCAACAAGCAGATGGCGCTTGCTGTCGGTATCGACAACCTCACCAACTACCAGTACTGGAACTTTCATCCCTACCCGCAGCGCAGCTACTCGGCCGAGCTCAAGTGGGACCTTTAGCCCCTTTCAACCTCCACAGAAAGACTCCGATGATGACTCAAATTGCTATTCGTTTTGTAGCTGCTTGCGCTTTGTTTACGGGCGCTACAGCCGCTTTTCCTCATATAGTGCTGCAGGACCCGGCTGCCGCTGCCGGTGCTTCCTACCGGGCCACGCTGCGTGTCGGACACGGCTGTGAGGGTACCGCCACCACGGCGCTGACCGTCACCATCCCGGAAGGCTTCACCGGTGCCCAACCCATGCCCAAGCCCGGGTGGAGCGTGACCACCCGCATCGGCAAGCTGGCGCAGCCCTACCAGAGCCACGGCAAGACCTTCACCGAAGGCGTGCAGGAAATCCGCTGGGTGGCCAATGCACCCGAGCACTACCTGCCCGATGCCTTCTATGATGAGTTTGTCCTGCGCGGCACCACCCCCACCAAGCCCGGGGAATTGTGGTTCAAGGTGGTGCAAACCTGCGAGAGGGGCACGAACACCTGGGTCGAAGTGCCTGCAACCGGCACATCGACCAAAGGTCTGAAGAGTCCGGCCGCGCTGCTGGAGGTTATGGATATTCATGCCACAGGTGGCCACCAACACTAGCGGCCCAGGGCTTATTGAATGGCACCAGTTTCACATGACGTACTGGCGCAGGCCAACCCTCCGCCTTTCGCCGACAACCCCTGCCCCAGGCGGTCGGAAGTCCAGCGCAGCAGGTCGATCCACATCTGGCGCATCTCGCTGTCCTGCGGCGTGCGCGCTGCATTGGGCAACTCGATGGTGACCACCGGAACGCGCTTGTGGACACCGCCGTAGTTTCCCAGCGAGCCAGGAAAGATGCCGACCTGATCAAGGTAAAGACGCCCGAGCTTGCTTGGAGGCACCGACGGCCCATCAAAGTCGAGCACGCCATAGGGCGCGTGCACACTCACAATCAGGTTGGGACGGAAGGTGTTCATCTGGTCCAGCAGGAACCGTGACTCGGGCTCTGAAAGCGGCTGCGTTCCAGGCCACCGGCGCGGGTCGCGCAGGGTGCGCTTTTCCCAGTAAACACGCGCGTCGCGGCTCCAATTGGGGGTGGGAAAATTGCGGTTCAAATCGACTCCGTGTGCATTGACACGCTTGGAAGGTCTGGCAAACAACCCATCCGGATTGAGTGCGGGAATAAAGCGCCAGTGGATGGGCGACGGCAGTTCGGCGGGCATGGTCTGCGCCAGCAAAATCCAGTGAAAGACCAGGGAACTGGACGACATCTCATCGCCGTGCATGCCGCCGAGCACCAGCACGCGCAGACCCGCATCGTCGGGCGCAACGTCGCGTCCCCAGATCGGGCGACCCAGCACCGAGCGGGCGCGCATATCGGTCAATTGGGCGGCTTCGCACAAGGGTGGCTTGACATTCGGAATTCGCAAGGAATAGTCGAGGCAAGACCTCATGGGGACTGCGTATGCAGCTATGCTTACCATAGCAATCGCAGCTAGAAGGTGTTGCTTTACACGCATGCCATCAATTGTAGGTGGCCTCCGAGGAAATGCGATATCGGTTAAATTCAAACCATGCTTGCGACCACCAACCCACCCCGGGCCAACCCCCCCAGCTTTTCCGCCAGCGAGTTCCGCAATGCGCTGGGGATGTTTGCCACCGGAGTCACCATCGTCACCGCGCGCGCCAGCGATGGGGTTTTGATCGGACTTACCGCCAACTCATTCAACTCGGTTTCGCTCGCGCCTCCGCTGGTGCTATGGAGCCTGTCACGGCTTGCCGGCTCAATGTCTGCGTTCAGCACAGGCTCGCACTACGCAATCAACATTTTGAGCGCCGACCAACAGGATCTGGCGCGGCAATTTGCCACCAAAGACATAGACCGTTTTGCCGGGGTGGCGTTTTCACGCGGTGTCGGTGGTGCACCGATACTGGAAGGTGCAGTCGCATGTTTTGAATGCTTTAACCGCAGCCAGTACGAAGAAGGCGACCACGTGATCTTTGTTGGTGAAGTGGAGCGCTGCACCCACCGCCCTGGCACCTCACCCCTGCTGTTTCACGGCGGCAAGTACTACGCCGAACATCCGCTGTAGAGCAGTTGCGGGAAAATTCAAACTTTTGCCAGATCTTGCGCGGTCAAGGCACCCCGGTAGGCTCCACAACCAATAAGCAGATTCTGGTCGATCGGCAATACGTAGGAGGCCTTTCCACGTACATCTTGGGTGAGCAGGTTGATGATGTTGTACTCCACCCACCCTCCCCCCTGCTCGGCGCGCTCCCAGGCATCATCGAGCAACTGCTGCGCATCCAAACCGGGCGCGTCAAACAGGCTGGTGCCTACCCGATTCTGGTCTGCACCCATGACGCGGTACACCCCTTCGCGATCAAACACAAACACATACAGGTCACGATCCACGTAGCCACCCTGCTTGTCATGGAAGACCGGGAAGGCCTTGTCAAATCCCACCGACTTCACCAGCGCGTGCGCCCTTTGCGCAATGGACAATGCCTCGTCGGCGGTCCCTTGTCGCAGTTTGATGTGGGTGACCGCTTGCTCGAGCTGACGTGAGCGCTGCATCAATCGATTGGAACGATGCGAGGTGCGATCGACCAGCCCCGAGTTTTCAATGGTGACCTTGTCCAGGTCGCCCACCGCCTGGACCACCTCGGCCAGGGCAATGCTCTGCTTGACACTGCCTTCGGCCATGGTGTCCACGTTCTGTGCAATCTCGCGGATCCCCGTGACCAGACTGCCCATGAGGTGATTGACCTCTTCGATCGACTTGACCGTGCTCCCGACACGGGAAGCGGAGTCGACAATCATGCCGCGGACTTCGCCGGCCGCAGTCTGGCTGCGTCGCGCCAGACTGCGCACTTCTGACGCAACCACCGCAAAACCTTTGCCCTGTTCACCCGCGCGTGCCGCTTCCACCGCCGCATTCAGCGCCAGCAGGTTGGTCTGGAAGGCGATAGCATCGATGGTGCCTATGATCTCGCTCATGCGGTTGGAGGTGGTTCGCAACTCTTCCATTCCGCCAACCGTCTTGGCCATGAGACCGGTCGCATTTTCGGCTTCCTGGTGCAGGCTCTTGGTCATCAGGCTCACTTCCTGGGCCGCCTCGGAGTTGCGTGCCACGGTTTCACTGACTTCACCGACGTTGGAGGTTGCCTCTTCCAGACTCGCGGCCTGGGACTGCGTACGCTGCGACAGCGAATGGCCATCTTCGACCAGTTGCCCACCAACGTGGGTGACCATGCTGGAAGCGCTTCGCACATCGGCAACCAGCGCCGAGAGTACATCGAGCATTCGCTCAAACTCGCGCCCAATGCTAGCCAGTTCGTCTGTTCCCTTGGGGTCAATCTTGGTCGCCAGGTTACCCTTGGTTGCTTCCTGCAGCCCCGCATGTAACAGGGCAAGATTGCCCAGCGTGGCGATCGAGAAACACCACAGCAGGTAGATAACCAGCAAGATACCGGTCAGAGCCAGGCCCCCCAGCCACGCGCCCTGAAACAACGCAGTACTCTTGCGTTGCTGCAACTGGGACCGCAATAAGCTGGCCGCATCAGCACGGAACGCACGTCCAGCGTCAAGCACCTTGGCACCTACATCGAGCAACGCCTTGGCATTGTCAGGATTCTGATCCTTGCCAAACTGTTCGCTGGCCGAGCGTGCCAGCTCCCGTGCGGTCGAGACCACCTCCTCAGCCCGCTTAGGAACGGCAACCTCACCGGCGCGCCCGAGCGCCTGAAACAGTTCCTCAATGCCCTGCGTCTTCTCATTGAGCAATTCAACCAATGTGGGCAAGGATGCGACCTGAGCCTGCCGGTCCTGCGACTGCCCCAACCATGCAGCAGCGACTGCACGCAGTCGGCTTGCAGCCTCCAGCCAGGGGATGGCATTGCCGGTCAGCACTTCCTGCAAGAAATAGGTTTGGGCGTAGGGATCCAGCACCAGCCCCGAGTTCTCACCCGCGTTCTGTGCCAGCTTTCGCAACTCGTTGATCTGTTTGGTGCTGGCGCTGTAAAAAGCGGCCCGATCCTTGACATCGGGATCTGCACCCAGTGCTTGCAGGCCGGCGCGTACCGTTGCCCACTGCGAAGCAAGTTTAAGCTCCGCATGTGCCTTGACTCCTGCGTCCAGCGCGTCCACATCCTTGCTCAACTGGGTCCGGGTCTGCGCACGATCGCTGTCATAGGCCGGATTACCCATCAACAAACCATTGACTCGCAGGCGCTGCACATCCGTCGCAAGATCCGTGACAAGCGAGGCGACCTCCGCCCCCATCAACTCCTTGCGTGCAACGTCGTAGTCGTTCAGCAACGAGGAAAGCAGCACAAGCGCCATCACGCAAAGGGGAACCAGCGCCAGCAATGCCATGGTTCCGACTTTGACCGACATGCGCAATCGCTGCATCAGCGCGACACCCGGTATCAACCACCCCGGGGTATGAACAATATTGGATAGGGAACTCATAGCGCTAAATCTTACTTCCTTTGCAAGTGGCACCGAAGAAATATTCGATTCCCGGCTCGACTCCCGCAACTGACCATCAGCGCACGCCGACCACGCGCATTAACTCCGTTTGCAACTCATCCTGTTCTATCGGTTTGGCGACGTACCCATCCGCGCCGGCCTTCAGATAGCGCGTGCGGTCTCCGGGTTCAGCATGGGCTGTCGCCATGATGATCGGCAAATGCGCGCCGCTCGACTGCTCCTGTTCTCGGATGGCAGCGAGGGCCTCGACGCCGTCCATATTGGGCATCATTACATCCATCAGCACCACATCAAACGGCAGCTTCGAAAGACACTTGAGCGCCTTCTGCCCATCATTAACCACAACACCGGTATGGCCCAGGGCGGTCAGCATGCCGATCACCAGGCGCTGATTGATGGTGTTGTCCTCGGCTACCAGTACTTTCAATGCGCGCATGATCTCCAGGTGCAAAAGTCGAGGCCAATTAAAGCGTGGAGTCGACGCTGTTGCGCATCGCCTGCTGCGCCACGGCGTTGAGCGCGCCCTCCACCACCGGTTGCCCGGAGATGATGCGCAGATCGCCCGCTTCCACCATTTTGTCGCGTGAGCGCCGGGTCATGGACTGTGTGGTGCCAAAGACGCTGGTGAACAGGAACAGCGTACCGTGAGGGCTTGCCCAGGTGAGCTGGGTGCGAATCCATTGACCATTGACCATCATCTCCACCCACGAACCCAGCGTCAGGTCGGCCACCTGCGGCTGCGCTGGAAGATCGGCCACATGCGTCGTGGTTGTGCGCTGCGGTGACGGCGCCGCAGCGTCGCCACTTGCGGCGGCAGGCGCAGAAACCTGCGGCGCCAGGTCGGGCAATTCCATGAAGTTGGAGGCTTCAGCCTCCTGCGGACCGACCCAGGGGTCACCGCTCTCCAGCAGCATTACGCGTGCACTGGTGTGCGGCTTGGGTTCGGGCTCGGGCTCGCGCGCGGCCACCTCAGGCTTCTGTGCAGCGCGGAATGCCAGCTGGTGTAACCCCATCAGTGCTTCCAGGAATGCACTGGTCTTGGTGGCGGGATAGCCAATGATCTCCAGGCCCTCGCGCAGCGTGCTGAGCAGCAAGGGCACCAAGCGGGTCAGCTTGCCATAGTTGGTGCGGTTGAGCTTGGGATGCGTACTCCACAACAAGGCCGAAATGAGCGCCTGGTATTTGTCGGCCACAGATGAGCCGGAGCCACCCGTAATCCGGGCCTGCGCCACCACCTGTGCCCAGGGGCCACACAAAAAGTCCATTACCACGTCGGGCACCAGACCGGCGTCCGGGTGACCATCGATTTCCTTGGCAATCTTTTCTGCCAGCAGATTTCGCTGCTCCGCGTGGCGCAGCACTTCAACCGTTTGCGCACGTTGCTGTTCGCGTTGCTTCTCGGCACGCTGCCATGCGTCCTGCAGCTGGCGCAGCACCTGCACAAACGGCTCTGCACTTTCAATGGGCGCGTTGAACAAGGGTGCAAGGACCCGCTCCAAGCCCTGCATAAACTCCCGAAAGCCGGTCGTCTGCGCAGTGGCGTACGCCATGCTGCGGTGGGTTATTTCCTGCACCAACAAACGCGCCGGGTGCTGCTTGTCGGTAAACAGCCGGGCATCCACCAGCGACAGACGCAACAGCGCGGGCTCCAGCCGGCGGATCAATTGCTGCACGGGTTCGAGCAGACGTGCATCCGTCGCAATGTTTTCCACCAGCAGGGTGATGACTTCCAGGCTCAGCACTTGCGCCACGCCACGGACCTGGCTGCGCAGGCGGCTTCGCACTGCGTCGACCGAAGCGTCGCCGTCCGCCACGGGCAGGACGGATGTACCCCGGCGCTGTTCAAGACGTTGCACCATATCGTCTACCTGGTGCATCTCCTTCAGGGCTTCCAGCGCAGCAGGTACGGTGGCATCAAAATCAGTTTGGGCAGTTTCGGTGGGTTCGGGACCATTTTCAAATTCCTGCGCAAAGCGCTGGGCGAACGCCTCAACCGCGCTGAGGCTGGGAGACCGGTCTAGCTCTCCCGTTAACAGTTGCCGCAGCCGGTCCAGCGTCAAGAGCGAAGAATCGCGCGCAGAGGCCGCCCGAACCGGGGCGGCTACGCTACTCGCTGCGGATTCCGGAGTGCTCGACCCATGATGTACATCCTGAGCAATACCGCGCCCGATTCCGTGACCAGCGGGTGTTTGCAACACGGCATAGCCCGCACCCACCACACCCTCACCACGCAGCTTGGTACTTAACTCCATGTACAGACTGCGCAACTCCTGTCCCAGAGCCACACCCATCGCACCGAGCCAATCCAGTTGGGTCGGACCCGGAACCTGGGTCTGCTCGATCACCCCTTTCAATGCGCCAACAAAGATCTCTGGACGCAGGGGATTGCTCTCGGGCTTTACCGCTCCCAGCCCCAAGGTGCTGCAGATCAAGGTGTTGAGTTCGGCCAGGCTGGCCTCCGCGGCCAGCAGGGCCACCTGCTGCGTGCGTGCCAGCGCTACACTGGTGAGCACCTGCACCTCATCCATCAGTTCGAGTTCGTCGAACTGTAGATCAGCCGATGCGGAGTTGCCCGACTTTGGCGGTACCGCGGGCCTTACAAAAGCCTCTGACAATGCCCTTGGATAGCGCTTGCACAGTTCTGGCTCCCACTGGCGCAACTGCCTGGCAGAGCCTGCCAGGGAGTCCCTCTCATGCAGATCACGCGAAGCTGCTTCACGCGTTTGCAGGGAGAGGCGCGCTGCCGCCACCAGTTTGCCCATGATATCCACGCCGCGCCTGGCAGCCTCCTGCACGGTGCTCTGGTACAGGGCACGAGATCGCTCGGACGAAAGAGTTCCTGGCATGGCCTCGGGTACCTCCGGCCTTACTTGAGTGCCTTGAAACGCATTCGCTTGGGCTTGGCTCCTTCTTCGCCCAGACGCTTCTTCTTGTCGGCCTCATATTCCTGGTAATTACCATCAAAGAAGGTCCACTGGCTGTCACCCTCGGCGGCCAGAATGTGGGTCGCAATGCGGTCCAGGAACCAGCGATCGTGGCTGATCACCATGACCGATCCGGCGAACTCCAGCAAGGCATCTTCGAGTGCGCGCAGGGTTTCCACATCGAGGTCGTTGGAAGGTTCATCCAGCATCAGCACATTGCCACCGGCAATCAGCGTCTTGGCCAGGTGCAGACGTCCGCGCTCGCCACCCGAGAGGGTACCCACGCGCTTTTGTTGATCGCCTCCATTGAAATTGAAACGGCCGCAATAGGCGCGACTGGGCATCTGGAATTTGCCCACATTCAAGATGTCGAGGCCGCCCGAGACATCTTCCCAGACCGTTTTTTCATTTGCCAGCGCATCACGGTTCTGGTCCACAAAGGCCATCTTGACGGTAGACCCGATTACGACTTCACCCGAATCGGGTTTTTCCTTACCCGCGATCAATTTGAACAGCGTGGACTTACCAGCACCATTGGGGCCGATGATCCCGACGATGGCACCGGCCGGAACGGTAAAGCTGAGGTTGTCGATCAGCACGCGGTCACCAAAAGCCTTGCTTACTCCGTGAAACTCGATCACCTGGCTGCCCAGGCGCTCGGCCACCGGAATGAAGATCTCATTGGTTTCCACCCGCTTCTGGTATTCAAAGTCGGACAACTCCTCAAAGCGCGCAATACGCGACTTACTTTTGGCCTGGCGCGCCTTGGGGTTCTGTCGCACCCATTCCAGTTCCTTCTTCAATGCCTTGGCACGAGCTTCTTCGCCCTTTTGCTCCTGCGCCAGCCGCTCGCCCTTCTGGTCCAGCCAGGAACTGTAGTTGCCCTTCCAGGGAATCCCTGCGCCACGGTCCAGTTCGAGAATCCACTCGGCGGCGTTGTCCAGAAAGTAGCGATCGTGGGTAATAGCCACCACGGTGCCCGAAAAGCGCTGCAGAAACTGCTCCAGCCAGTCCACCGATTCGGCATCCAGGTGGTTGGTGGGCTCGTCGAGCAACAGCATGTCTGGCTTGGACAGCAGCATCCGGCACAGGGCCACGCGGCGCTTCTCACCGCCCGACAACACGCCAATTTTTGCTTCCCACGGCGGCAACCGCAGTGCATCGGCGGCAATCTCCAACTGGTGTTCCGAGTCGGTTCCAGCCGAAGCAATGATGGCCTCCAGGCGGGCTTGCTCCGCAGCAAGCGCATCAAAGTCCGCATCTGGCTCGCCATACGCGGTGTAGACCGCCTCGAGTTTGGCCTTCGCAGCGAACACTTCACCCATGCCGTCTTCCACACTTTCGCGCACCGTGTGCTCGGAGTTGAGCTTGGGCTCCTGGGGCAAGTACCCAATGTTCAACCCGGGCATGGGGGTGGCCTCGCCCTGAATCTCGGTGTCCAGACCAGCCATGATCTTGAGCAGCGTGGACTTACCGGACCCATTGACACCCAGCACACCAATCTTGGCACCGGGAAAGAAGCTGAGCGAGATATCTTTGAGAATCTGACGTTTGGGCGGCACAATCTTGCCGACCTTGTTCATCGTGAAAACGTATTGGGCCATTAGGGTGCTAATTTGAAAGGGGTAAACCCGTATTATCGACTGCCACTGCCCATGGTGCACGCAGGCACTGCTGATTCAGTGCTCTCCAGTAACCTGATCCAGATCATTGCGCAGCGCCGCCTGTGCCACCGCGTCGAGCGCGTTGTCGATGACTTTTCCGTCTGACACCAGCCGAATCAGCCCCAGTCCCCGCAGCCGATCCATGGTGCGCCGCGACATCGAGTGGGCCAACCCTCCACCGGAAATAAACATGAACAAGGTACGGTGCGGACTGGCCCAGGTGAGTTGGGCTCGAATCCACTGGCCCCCCAGGGCAAGATCCACCCATGAACCGGTCACCAGCCCATCTGCCGTCCAGAGTTGCGCTTCACCAGTCTCGGGTTCTTCAACGTCCTGAGGCGGAACACTGACCAGATCGGCCGAATCCTCCATGTACCCGGAATCCTGCGCTTCGCTGTGCCCCATCCAGAACGCATCGGGAGAGACATCGGCATCTGTCGTCGCAGCCAACTCGGCACCCGTCCCCTGGTCCGCTGCGGTATCTGCAGGCGTTGCGCGTGCGCCCTCAAATGCCTTTTCGTGAAAGGTAATCAAAGCATCAAAAAACTGTGCAATGCGCTCGGTGGGGTACGAAATCAGCGCCAGGCCCTGACGCATCCTGACCAGCATGCCTGGCACCAGTTCCACCAATCGAGTGCGGTTGCGCCGTGCCAGACGCAGTTGCACGCTCCAGATCAGGTCATCGACAAGGCTTAAGTAGCCATCGGCATCGACGGTGCCGTCGGTGCACCCCAATTGCGCCTGCGCCACCACCTGAGCCCAGGGACCGCGAAGAAACACCGCCACCATCTCAGGAACGCTTTTGTTCTGCAGCTTCTCGGAAAACTCAAGCGACAACCGCTGTGCCAGCAGATTGCGCTGCTCTGCGTGCATCAGCGCCCGGGCCGCCTCCTCGGCACGCAGACGCTGCTCCTGCTCATCGCGTGCCCAGCCCTCTTCGAGTTTGCGCAGCAAGCGCGAAAAAGAGGCGGCGTCGCCTTCGCCACCGACCAGCACATTGACCGAGTTCTCGAATGCCTTCAGAAAACGGGAAAACCCGAGGTCTTCGTCAGACGAGAAAGCCAGGCTCCGGCTGGTGATCTTCTCAAGGAACTGTCGCGCCGGATGCTGCCGGTCACTGAAGAATCGGGGATCCGCCTGCGATAGCTTTTGAAGGACCGGCTCCATGGACTTCAAACCCAGACGCACTGCCGCGAGCAATCGGCGGTCCTGCATCAGGTTTTCCAGCATCAGACGAACCACCTCCTGCCCCAGTTGCCGCCCCAGGTTCTTGCTTTGGGTGTGCTCGCGCTGCACGGCGGTGTTACCCGCCTCGGTGGTCTGTGCTGCCTGGCTGGACGCGTTGGTCTGGTTGGCGCGCTCGGCCAGACGCTTCATCATGGGTTCGAGTAGCTTCATGTCCTGCAGCGCATCGAACGACGCAGGCACCGTGTGGGTAAAGTCTTTGATGCCTCCCACCAGAGGGCTGGGATCGAGTTCACCTGAGAGCAGCTTGCGCAGTTTGTCCAGCGTCAGCAAGGTTCGGGTCACCGAGTTCTCCGCCGGCTTGGCGGGAACACCAAACTCACCGACCACAGACCCCACCGACTCCACCCCCTGTGTACGCAGCCAGGCAATCACTTCCTTGTAAAGATGTCGCACGCTGACACCCAACAGACCCGCCGCCGAAGTCATCAGCGCCTGACGCGCGCTGTCATTTTCAATATGGCCAGCAAAACTTTCGCGCATGGCGTGCACAAAAGATTCGGGCTTGATCGGGTTCAGATGTGCCTGCACCGTGGTCCAACCCAGCAGACTGCTGACCAGCCCATTGAGCGCAGGAAGTACCGGATCGACCGCCAGCAGGACCTCCTGCTGGGTCATCGCAAATTCGATATTGGCATCGATTTCGTCTTCTTCCAGAAACTGAAAATCATCGAACCGCACCAACGGTTGCGCACCCTTGCGATGTGCATCGCCTCCGTAAACTGCGGCGCGTAATTCAACTGCAAAAGTTTGTTTGATGGTTTCACTGCCGGCACACAAACGCTCAATTGCCACCCGGCCCGCCGGGTTCTGCAGAGCATGCAGTGTTTTGCTGTTGGCCGGCAAGAGTGACGCACGCAGTCCCGTAAGGACATCGTCCATAACCGCGTCAGCCTGCTCCAGAATGGCTTCAATGCAGTCCTGCAGTGTGGGCTTGGAGGTCCCTGAATCGCGGGCAACACCCAAGCGCCGTAACATGAATTGTTTCATCGTTCCACCATTCTCCCAGTTGCGCAGGCAGATGACCAGCCTCATTTTTACCCGGTTTCACGCAACGTGCGACAATACCCGTTGTTGCGGAGCGTCAGTTGCCCGCAACTCCAGCAACTTGCTGGGGGCAAGACCGACAATCTTCGCTCGACTTGTAAATCTATCTGCCTTTGACTGACTGGTGGTGACAAACCTCCGGGCGGGCCGATATCCCAAGCGCCCTGGATGGGTGCCACTACTGATGAACTTCGAAGAATTGAAACTGGCTCCGGCCATTGTGAAAGCCGTGCGCGAGCAGGGTTACGAGACGCCCACGGCCATTCAGGCGCAGGGTATCCCGGTGATCTTGGACGGCCATGACCTGCTCGGCGGCGCCCAGACCGGGACCGGCAAGACCGCCGCCTTTACGCTGCCCATGCTGCACCGCCTTTCCATGAGCCGAAGCGCGCAAAACAAATTTGGCGGCACCGGCATCCGTGCGTTGGTACTGACTCCCACCCGTGAACTGGCCGCGCAGGTGGAAGAATCGGTACGCACCTACGGGAAGTACCTGCAACTCTCCAGTACGGTGGTGTTTGGTGGAGTCGGAATGAATCCGCAAATTGCCAAGCTCAAGAAAGGGGTCGACATTCTGGTGGCAACGCCCGGTCGATTGCTGGATTTGATGCAGCAGGGCATGCTGGACCTGGGGCAGGTCCAGATGCTGGTGCTTGACGAAGCCGACCGGATGCTCGACATGGGCTTTATCCATGACGTAAAAAAGGTACTTGCCGCAGTGCCCAAGGAAAAACAAAGCCTGCTGTTCTCGGCCACGTTCAGCGATGAAATCCGAGAACTCGCCAACGGTCTGCTGAAAAATCCGCAAAGCGTGCAGGTCACACCACGCAACACTACCGTGCAACGCATCACACAGGTGATTCACCCGGTGGGGCGCGGCAAGAAAAAGGCGTTGCTGGCCCACATCATCCAGGAGCACAAGTGGAGCCAGGTGCTGGTATTCACCCGCACCAAGTTTGGCGCGAACAACGTGGCCGAATATCTGGAAAAGAATGGCATCACCGCGATGGCGCTGCATGGCAACAAGAGCCAGGCTGCGCGTACGCAGGCGCTGGCCGGCTTCAAGAGCGGTGATGTTCGCGCCTTGGTGGCCACCGACATTGCAGCGCGCGGTATCGACATCGACGACCTGCCCCACGTGGTGAACTACGAAATTCCGAACGTCTGTGAAGACTATGTGCACCGCATTGGTCGTACCGGCCGAGCTGGAGCCGATGGAGCCGCCGTCAACCTCGTCTGCCTGGATGAAGAAGGCTTCATGGAAGACATTGCACGCTTTACCAAGCAGGACATTCCGACCGTGGTGGTTGAAGGATTTGCGCCTGAACCCGGTGAGAAAGCTGAGCCCATAGCCATGGGCCGCCAAACCATTTGGGGCGGTGCGGGCAAGCCGCCCAGCCGCGATGTCATGCAGGCCGCAGCCCGTGCGGCGCGCACCGAGATGCTGCAGCGCGTTCGCGAGAACAAGGGCGGACAGGGCGCAGGTAGGGGCACCGGTGGAGCAGGAGGCGCCCGGGGTGGCCAGGGACCGCGTAGCAATGGCAGTGCTGCTGGTCGCGGGAGCGAACACGCCCCACGCCCCCAAGGCGCGCGCGGTCCGCAAGGGCCGGGGCGTGGTCGTCCACCGGTAGGTGACGAGCAACCGCGCAGCCATGAAGGACGCTTTGCCGAAGGCCTGAGCAGAACCGGTGAGCCACGCGCGCCACGTCCGGCACCCGGCGGTCAGCCGGACCCGATGCGCACCAGTGTCGATATGATGGCTGAACGCGGCGCACGGCGTGGCAATTTTGGCGGCGGCAACCGAGGAGGATCAGGCAATGGCGGAGGTTCCAGGTCGGGTGGCAATGGTCGTGGGGGCAACGGGCCTCGTGGGTCGGGAAATCCTCGCGGCCCTTTTAGCCGATAGCACATACGCGTCGGTCCACTCAGTGGGTCGACGCAAACTGGCGCAGTCCCACCGCAAGCTGGTGCAGCATGTGGTGGACTTTGTGGCTGTACCGCGTCTGCCCAAGGCCGACGACGTATTCATTGCCCTGGGCACTACCATCAAGGTGGCCGGAAGCCAGGTCGCCTTTCGCGCCGTCGATTTTGAAGCTGTCAGGTCTGTAGCGCTCGCCGCACAAGCGTCAGGCGCTACGAAATTAGGAGTTGTCTCGGCGATGGGGGCCAGCCCGAAATCCTCGGTGTTCTACAACCGGGTCAAAGGCGAGATGGAAGAAGCGCTAGCCAAGCTGGGATTCAAAGTGCTGGTGATTGCCCGTCCGTCCATGCTGGCCGGACAGCGGCAGGAGCTGGGCCAACCGACGCGACCTGGTGAGCACGTAGCCCTGGGACTGACGCGGCTCCTGGCCCCCCTGATTCCAGCAAATTACCGGTCCATTGATGCCAAAGACGTAGCAATTGCGCTGGTTCAGGCCGTGATATCTTCCCCCTCGGGTGCCTACTGCCTTATGTCCGGTGAAATGCAGGGTGCTTCCAAGCCACACCCGGCTTAGCCACGCACAAACAACGTCACCAATGGATCCGGGCCGCATTGGCGGCTCCAGTGCCCATGCACCTGCGGGTCAAATACCGCACCTTCGGGCAACAGGTCGGCGCTGTAGAAGTGGTCTCCAGCGCTAAAGACGCGTGAAACGCCTGCATGCAAGCCGATTTCCATCTGACCAGCCAGAATGAAACACCATTGGGGTGCGCCGGTGCAGTGGAACTGGCTGCGGAAACCCACCGGACTCTGGCGCAGCTGGTATCCACCCGAGGCAAATACACCAGACAGCCTGGATTCAGGTGTCCCCTGGTCCAATGGCACGATGTCATCGCGAAACTTGGCACGACCGTCCGTGTCGGTATAAAGAGTGACTTTGCAAAACACGCCCATGGGTTGCACCTTTCGTGAACTGGGGCCATTATTCCTCAGCCCGGATGCCCAAGCGTGCCATGGATGTGACGGGGATGTGTCGCGGTGCAGTTAAATCTTTCGTGGTCGTGCAAAATGGGGCATGCGAATTCTTCACACCATGCTGCGCGTTGGCAACCTTCAACGCTCCATCGATTTCTACACCCACGTCCTTGGCATGCAACTGCTGCGGCAGTCGGAAAATCAGGACTACAAGTACACGCTGGCGTTCCTGGGCTATGGCAAGAACCCGGACCATGCAGAACTCGAACTCACCTACAACTGGGGCGTGGAGTCGTATCAACTGGGGACGGCCTATGGCCACATCGCCCTGGGCGTGCCCGATGCCTATGCCGCGTGCGAGAAAATCAGGGCGGCCGGGGGCAATGTGACCCGCGCGGCGGGTCCGGTCAAGGGCGGCACAACCGTGATTGCCTTCGTTACCGACCCCGATGGCTACAAAATTGAACTTATCCAGCGTGCTGAGACTGCACGTTGAGCGTTTCCATTGATAGCTGCCGTGGCAGGGCGGCAGCGCGTCTGTCCCAGCTTAAGTTGCGGTGCAACATACCGATAAAGCTGGTAGGGACCGAATATCTCGAACCAAGGAGCAATTCAATGGTTTCTCCCATTTCCAATGGAGTCAACAGGCCCTCCATGCCGGTGCCACTGAGCCCCGAACAGGCCTTTCAGCACATCGACACGACCGGCAAGGGTTTTATTACCGAATCCGACCTGGCCTCGGCTGTGGTCAGCATTTCGGCCGAAGGCGCGAAACTTTCACAAAGCGACGCGCGCACCAGCGCCCAAGAGGCGTTCAAAAAATTGGACCGCAACCAGGACGGCAAGGTGACCCAAAGTGAATTTGTAGCGGCTGCCCCAAAAGCACCTGACGCGGGTGAAACGGTACCGATTGGCCCAGCGGGACATCGAGGTGGCGGTGGCCCGGTCGGCGCGGGTAGCACTTCCAGCAACGAGACCAGTCTGACCTACGCGTCAGCCGACACCAACCAGGACGGTACGGTAAGCGCGCTGGAAGCGCTGGTGTATGGCACCAAACACGTCAGCATTGCCACTGAGACCGCTTAGCAGGCAACTGAGAGAACGCCGGTTAGCGCCAATAGCTCCCGCACACGCCGGGCCTGCCTATACTTGGCACCATGACCCACATCGCCGATCTTCGCAAAAGTTACGAGCGCGACGCCCTCGACGAAAGCGCCTCCCACGTCGACCCATTGCAGCAGTTTGACCGGTGGCTCAAAGAAGCCATTGCAGCACAAGTGCCCGAACCTAATGCCATGACCCTGGCCACCGTGGCCAGCAATCTGCGCCCCTCCACCCGCGTGGTGCTGATCAAGGGCTACGATGCTCGGGGTATCACCTGGTACACCAACTACTCCAGCCGAAAAGGGCAGGAACTGGCGGGAAACCCCTATGCCGCACTGCAGTTTCATTGGGTCGAGTTGGAGCGTGTCGTTCGCATTGAGGGCCGGGTTGAAAAGGTAAGCGCAGGGGAGAGCGACAGTTATTTCAAATCGCGGCCATTGGACTCGCGCATCGGCGCGTGGGCCTCACCCCAAAGCGAAGTCATTCCGGGCCGTGGCGTACTGGTAGCCAACGTGGCCAAGTACGCGGCGCAGTTTCTGCTGCAACCGCCACGCCCGCCGCACTGGGGCGGCTATCGGCTCTTGCCCGACAACTGGCAGTTCTGGCAGGGCCGAAAGAGCCGGTTGCACGACCGCCTGCGATACACCCTGGAAGCAGAGGGCAACTGGCTGCGCGAACGCCTGGCACCGTGAGGCGATAGGGAGAACGGCCCTTCACACAGCGCCACCGCACCCATCACCGCTGCCGGGCGCTGGCCTGCACTGCAAGCCAATTGCCCGCCTGCAACACTAGGGTAAAGTTTTCTATCGATTCCAGACGGTAACTTTGCCCGCTACGCACGCCGCGCTCAATCACAACAGATTCCACTTCCATGCGCTTGCAGGCAAAATTCTGCAGTTTGTAGGTTACTGTGGTAGAGGGTCTGCTGGTCGAAAATTCCGTCAATTGGCCGAGTGACCTAAACGTGCTCCTGGCCAGTTCATCGCGCGTGAACTTGATTTCAGAGACTTTCCCTTCGCTGGTGCGCACTTGCGCAGCAATCTTTGCGCTTACTGCAAACTTGTCGACAAAGGCCTGCGGGTCGCGCCTGACGATGGCCTGATCCATGTCCGCGAGCCATTGACCCGCGATGCCGGACGCGCTGCAATGTGCAGAATCCGGTGTGGAAACCACGCCCGGCTTCAAGGCCTGCGCGGGCGGAACTGATGGGGTTACCGCGGACGCTGTGGGCTCGGGCGCCGTCGCTGGCAGCACTTTACTGCTGTCGGACTTTTGGGCCTGCGCCAATTCCCGGGCAGCATATTCTTCGAGTTCTCCGTCAAACATGCCGGGCACGTAAAACTTGGGAACCCTTTGCAGCAGCACCGGTAGCAGGGCCGTGAGCAACCCGCGCGAGTCACGCGTGTCGGCCTTGGCCGGCGCAAACCCTACGCGCCCGGCATCCACGTCAATCTGGCCACCACCGGCTTCGATTACGGTAGCGCCCCGGTTGACCTTGTTGTATGTGCCCTCGGGCTGGTGCAGTATTTGCGCCACAGCGTCCACCAGCACATAGGGCTCATAGTCGGTGCCACGAATCCCAATGATTGCAGTCGGGGTGAACACCGCGTAGTTTTCCTTGTTGCGCACGCCAATCAGGCCGGTGATCAGGCGCAACGCTCCAATGAAGATGCGCAGGCTGAATCGGTCTTCCCTGCCGCCGCTGGCGGTAAACCGCTCCATCGCAAAAAAGGAGTTGGGGCGCACCGCAATGACACCTGCATCGTCGGTGCGCAGCACGGCCTCCCCGGTGGAACTGGCCAGCACCTGCTCGCCCACCAGCAGCACATCCCCCGGTTTGAGCTCACGCCTGACGTTGGTCTCGGGGTTGGTGGCAACAATGCTGCCATGAACTTTGTAGACCGTGGCAAATCGCTCGGCCGCAATTGCCATGCTGACCCCACCCAGAAGCAGCACCAGGCCGATTAGTTTTACGAAAAATCTTGGGAACATGGGAAGTATCACTAACGGCGTGCGAAGGGGCTCCATGGTAGCCCACGCACCTGCGCGGGACATGCCTTCAGGCAGTTCCGGGAATGACCCTTACTTCACCGCCACCGCATCACTGACGCGGTAGTACAGACCATAGGGGTCATCCTGCAGCACGGCAAACTGCCCCTCCACCACCACCGGCTCCATGGTGTATTTCACCGGAGTTTTGGTCTTGACTTCAACCATGCTCTCCGGCCCGCCGGGGGTACAGAAGGAGCAGGTGAGCGGAACAGAGCTGAGCAGAAAATGGCGTTGCTTCTCTCCAGGCTCCAACGGCATCATGAAGCCCTGCACGCGCTGGCTTTTCTTGTTAAGCGCCTGCACGTCGGCGGGAAACACCGGCAGGATGCGATTCTTTTCCACCCGTGTCTTGACCGCGGTCAGCATGCCCCACTGCAGCACGTCGGCACGCTCCTGCAACGGTGCAAAGGGACTGTTGGGGCTGTGCACCCCCGGTCCGGCACCGGCGGGAACACCAGCGGCAATCGGTGATGACAGTTGCGCACAGACAGCAATCGGCACGAACGCGATCAATAACGAGGCAATGAACGTAATGGGTTTCATGAAAATGTCCTTGGCAAGGCGCCATCTTATTCCTGCCGGCAATCGCCGCACGCTGGTTCATGTGACTGTTGGCGATTGCGGGCACGGTTACGGCAATTTATGCAGGACAATTCGGTCGCAGTATCGGGCTCAAGATTGCCGCAACGGGTGCCCCCATATTTTTAGTAACCAGATGGTTTTCCCCTTTCAACGTAGCGACGGATCATGATACAAGTACGGTTCCTGATTGCTGAGCGAAGCAAGAAACTACAAACATTTTTGACAGCATTGTTTAAGAGTTTCAGTTTCAACCCGGAACTCATCAAAACAGCGCAGACACCCGCAGATGCCCTGACCATTGCGACTCGACACGCGCCCGATTTTCTTGTTACTGACTGGTTTCGCGGCGAGGCCCTGGACGGGATTGAACTGTTTCGAAAGATATCGGCGCTTAACCCGAAGTGCCAGTTTGGACTGTTAAGTGCCGACGTAGATGCTGAACAAATCGCTTTGGCGAACAGTGCGGGCGCACTGTTTCTTCTGACCAAGCCCTGCACGGGCGCACAGCTGCGAAGCGAAATAGGCAAAGCGTTCAAATTGCTTGCCATTCGGAACCCCGCAATAGACGCACATGTCAGTGCCCACGCAGCTGCAGCGGCGCGGCATCTCGCGACACTGAAAGCCGCGACGCAACTGCCCACATTTGCGGAGGGAGAAACGGTGCTGTACCGAGGCCGCGCTGTCTCGATCCAGTACGTCATCCTGCGCAAGGGTCAGATGATGGTAAAACTACACGCAAGCAAGGCTCTGGTGTCTGCTTCCGAATTGTCTAGAGCCTGATACGTGCAGCGCTGCGGATAGCCTTTCATCATCGTACCCATATCTCCCGGCTTCAGTGCTGGTGCTTCAAACCGCAAAACTTGCCGATGGCGATTCCTTTGCAGGCCTTTTCCAGTTCCCTGTTGCAAATATCTTCAGCTCTACCGCCCTCCAGACATTTGGCTGCGGCCTCATGTGCGGCCGCCATCGCCCGGTGCCTGGCAATATCCTCCTTGACTTCCTGGTCCCCATGCTTGTCAGCAGCTATCGAAATCGTAGCTGTCAGCGCAATTGCAATAAGGGGGAAACTTGTTTTTTTCATAAATTCACCTCGTTTGAAGGAGTTCTAGTACGCTGACGCGGTAGGCCCCAAGTGCGGGCAGCAATGCCGCACCCAGCGACACGACCAGGGCCAGGATCGGCACGATCGCGAGTTCCACCGGCCAGACCAGTCCACCGACCAGCAGCGATGTGTCGAGTTGCAAAAACCAGCCCAATGCCATCGTGAACGCCTGCCCCAGCCCCAGCCCCAGTACCGACGCCAGCAACCCCAGCCACAGCGCCTCACTCAGCAGCAAGGCGGCCACCTTGCCTGGTGGCGCACCCAGCATGCGCAGCAGGGCCAGGTCCGCGCGCCGCTCGCGCACCGCGGTCCACAATGCGAAAAACACGCTCAGGGCGGCGGTGAGCAGCAGCACGCCAGCAAAGGCCCTCAACACGTCGGTTCCGAGTCCTAGCAGATTGAGCAGGCGGGTTACCTCCAGCGCGGGGGACGCGGCCTGCATCTCTGTGGTGGTGTTGACGAAGCGCGGAAAGGTCATGGCGGCCATTGGTGTCTTGTACGTCACGAGCGCCATGGTGATCTCGCGTTCTGCTTCCAGAACGGCGCGGTCTTCGTCGTCGATGGCGGTGTAGTCCTCGTGCACTTTCCAGACCGACGCGCTGTCGGTCAGAATGAGCCGGTCCAGTACGCTGGCGCTGGGCGCAAGGATGCCGACCACGGTGTACCGGCTATCACCATGCTGGTGCCCACCTGTGCCCAGCCCATGGGAACCGGCAAAAGTGACACCCAGCGTCACGCCTAGCTTGCGTGCCACGGTGGCCCCCACCACCACGTCCATCGGCTGACTCCAAGGCTGTCCTTGCGCCAGCGTCGCCTGGTAGTGGCTGAGGTAGCCGTGCGATGTACCCACAATGCGATACGACTGATAGCTGTCGCCCAGACTGATGGGGATGATGCCCGCCACCATCGGGTGCTTTTCCAGTTCGCGTACTGCCTTCAGGGGAATATTGCCCGGCGGTACATCGATGTGCAGCACGCCGCTGAGGATCAGTTGCATAGGGCTGCCCTTGGCGCCCACCACCACATCGATGCCCGCCAGGTCGCGGTCAAAGGCTCGACTGAGCTGGTGCGCCACCAGCAGCAGGAATGCGATGGAGCCCAGCCCCAGACTCAGCAAAAGCACATTGAGCACAGCCGCCAGGGGCCGCGACCACAGGTAGTGCCAGGCAAATGCCAATGTCTTCATGCTATGTTTTTAGGAGCTAGCTGCGCTGAAGGCGCAAGGACTGAAAGCCTGTTTTACCTTCAGGATTGCGAGGAATGAGCCCTGCAACGCGGGCATCGTGCGTTGCAATCACGAGCGTGGCGCGGTGCAAGCTGGCACTGTGCAACAGGAGGTGCACTGCATCCGCTGCGGCCTCGTCGTCCAGGCTCGCCGTGGGCTCGTCGGCCAGGATGATGCGCGGCTGCATCAGCACTGCACGTGCCAGCGCCACCCGCTGCGCCTGGCCGCCCGAGAGTTGACCCGGCTTGCGATCGGCCAGTTCGTGCACACCCAGCGCCTGCAAGGCAGCGGCAATGCGCCGGGGATCTTCCGGTTGCCCGCTGGCCCATTGCGCCATCATCAGATTCTGCTGCACAGTGAGCGCCGTGCTCAGGTGCAACTTTTGTGGCAAAAAGCCGATAACCCGCGCACGCCATGCGTCGGCAGCTACGTTTTTCAGAGTGCTCAAGACCTGCTGTGCCACCGTCAGCGCGCCCGAACTGGGTGCCATAAGGGCCGCCACCAGCGCCAGCCAGGTCGACTTTCCGCAGCCCGACGGTCCGCTGAGCAACAACAGCGAGCCCTGCGGCACGTCCACGTCCGGAAACGCCAGCGCGGGGCCGTTGGGGTAACTGAACCGCAGTGCTTTGGTCTGGATCATGGATCTCAAGCTTAGCAGGGGAATGCGAATTGCCGATCAGTGCCGCGGCGCTTTCAGTTCTTCTGTAAGCGGGCAAAGGTCTTGCGAAATTTGGCCACCTTCGGCGCCGCCACGGCCATGCAGTAACCCTGGTGCGGGTTGCGTTCAAAAAAGTCCTGGTGGTACTCCTCGGCCGGCCAGTAGTTGTCCAACGGCAACACCTCTGTGACGATTGGGGACCGGTACAGCCCGCTGGTTGCCATCTCGACGATCACTTCCTGCGCCGCTGCCTGCTGCGAGGGCGTGGAGAAATAAACTCCACTGCGGTACTGTGTGCCGTTGTCATTGCCCTGACGGTTCAGCGTGGTCGGGTCATGGATGCAGAAGAATATTTCCAGAACTTCGCGCGTTGAAATCTGCGTCGGCTCGTAGACCAGCTTGACCACTTCGTTGTGACCGGTGGTGCCGGTGCAGACGTCCTCATAGGTTGGGTCGTGCATCTGACCGTTGCTGTAGCCCGACTCGACATCGAGCACGCCCCGGACCTGCACAAACACCGCTTCAGTACACCAAAAGCAGCCGGCTCCGAGGGTCAGTGTTTCAAGTTGTGACGCCATATGCACCCTCCAGAACGCAGGTTGATCAGGCCCGCACTGTAAACCGTTCTCGACGCGCCCATGGCTTACCGGGCTTTGGCGTGGGGATTCTAGCGAATGCGCGGTGGGGTGGCCAATTGCTCTGGGGTGGTGAAGTAGGCGGCACTGGTGCCCAGGCGTTCCCGCGCACGCGCCAGTTCATGGCGCGCTACAGTGCGCAAATGCACCTCGTCAGGCCCGTCCATCAGGTGCATGGCCCGACCCCAGGTCCACAAGGCCGCCAGCGGGGTATCAGGGGACAGGCCCATGGCGCCAAAAGCCTGCATGGCACGCTCCACCACGCGCGACTGCAGGCGCGCCGCCACCACCTTGATAGCCGCCACCTGCGCGCGCAACTGGGTCGGGGCGACAACATCACGGTCCAGCGCCCAGGCCACATGCAGCACCAGCAGGCGCGCCTGGTCGATCTCCAGACGCGACTCGGCGATCCAGTCCTGCACATTGGAAAAATCCGACAGGTATTTGCCAAAGGCATGGCGCTCCAGCGTGCGCTCGGTGGCCAACTCCAGCGCAAGTTCGCACTGGCCGATGGTACGCATGCAGTGGTGCACCCGGCCTGGCCCCAACCGTGCCTGCGCCATGGCAAAACCCGCGCCCCAGTCACCCAGCAAGTGGTCCGCGCTGACGTTCACATCACGCAGCACAATCTCACAGTGGCCTTCGGGCGCATGGTGGTGCACCACAGCAATATTTCGCACCACCTGCACCCCCGGCGCATCCAGTGGTACCAGCACCATGCTGTGCTGATGGTGGGCGATATCCTCGCCCGCGCTCTCTTCTTGCGCATTGCGGCACATCACGATCAGCAGCTTGCAACGCGGGTGTGCCACACCAGTGATGAACCACTTGCGCCCGTTGAGCACCAGCTGATCACCCTGCCTGCGTACGGTGGTCTGCAGGTTGGTCGGATCACTGGAGGCAACATCGGGCTCGGACATGGCAAATGCCGAACGCGTCTGCCCTTGCAGCAGCGGCATGAGCCATTGCGCACGCTGCTGCGGTGTGGCAAAACGGTGCAGCAGTTCCATGTTGCCGGTGTCGGGCGCGCTGCAGTTGAACACTTCAGCCGCCCATGGCACTCGACCCATCTCTTCGGCCAGCGGCGCGTAGTCCAGATTGGTCAACCGCGTGCCGGGTGCATCGGCACCCAGGTTCGGCAGGAACAAATTCCAGAGTCCCTCGTCACGCGCCAGGGCCTTGAGGTCCTCCAGAAACGGCGGTGGGTAGACCCCCTGCTGCACCGACTGGTGCCAGGCCGGGTTGTATGGCAGGACGTAACGCTGCATGAACGCTGCGAGACGTTGGCGCAAGTCCTGCGCCCGGGGGGAATGTGCGAAGTCCATGTGCGATTCTCGCCACCGCGCCGCGGTCTGTCAGAACACAGGTGACAGTGCTGACCCAAGGATCAGCTCAGTGCACGGCATTGGCGGTGAACTCGGCAGCGCGCAGTTCGTCGCGCTTGCGGTGCAGTCGCCGGTCCGCCTCGCCAAGGTCGTTGCGAATATCACGCCGCTGGTCGTCGGCCGCCTTGCGGACGCGCTTGCGTTCATCATCTGAACTGGCTTCGCGCAAGCGCTTTTCTTCATCCTGGTTGGTGGCGCGCAATTGCCGCTCCAGCGATTCAATGCGTTGATCCAGACCACGAACTTCAGCGCGCAAGTCGTACACCGCGCGCCCGATCTGAAACCGCTGCCGGAACACGAAATCCACGTCCGGGGGGCACACGCCTTGGTAGTAGCCTCCATTGAGACCCATGACCATGGCATTCTCAATCCGGCAGTAGTTGCGCAGACCATACGCGCGACCATCAAGATAAGCGTGTGTATTGACACTGACACCGCTCTCTGCACAATCCTTGATGCGCCCGTCCAGATGGGACAAGGCCGCTCCCTGCTGTCCATCGCGCAGCCCGACATCGCGCCAGTTGGCGTTGCGGCATTCTTCCGGTGACATGGTTGCACAACCCGCGGCGAGCCATAGAGGCAAAAAAGCGATGCACAGCTTGACCGATCGTTCCAACATATTGCCTCCTGCTTACAGTCCCAGCGACGCAAAGATGCCGTCCATGCGCTTTTGCACCTCTGCGTCCATGGTGATGGTACGTCCCCATTCGCGCGGCGTCTCACCCGGCCACTTGTTGGTGGCATCCAACCCCATCTTGCTGCCCAACCCGCTCACGGGTGAGGCAAAGTCCAGGTAATCGATGGGCGTGTTTTCCACCAGCATGGTATCGCGCACCGGATCGACCCGTGTGGTCAGGGCCCAGATCACTTCGCGCCAGTCGCGCACGTTAACATCGTCGTCCACCACCACGATGAACTTGGTGTACATGAACTGGCGCAAGTGGCTCCATACGCCCATCATGATGCGACGAGCGTGCCCCGGATACGCCTTCTTGATTTGCACCAGCGCCATGCGGTAGCTGCATCCTTCGGGCGGCAGATAAAAGTCGGTGATTTCTGGAAACTGACGCTGCAGCAGCGGAACAAACAACTCGTTCAACGCCATCGCCAGCACCGCCGGCTCGTCGGGCGGCTTGCCGGTGTAGGTCGAGTGGTAAATCGGACTGCGCCGCGTCGTGATGCGGTCAATCGTGAACACTGGAAACATCGCCTGCTCGTTGTAGTAGCCGGTGTGATCGCCGTAGGGGCCTTCGAGCGCATGTGCAAATCCGCTGGGGTGACTGGCATCAGGATGGATATGGCCCTCGAGCACAATCTCCGCGGTTGCTGGTACCCGCAATTCGCTTCCTATTGCCTTGACCAGTTCGGTGCGCCCACCGCGCAACAGACCGGCAAACTGGTATTCGGACAAGCTGTCGGGCACTGGCGTGACAGCTCCCAGAATCGTGGCCGGATCGGCTCCAATCGCTACCGCCACCGGATAAGGTCTGCCCGGATGCAACGCGCAATGATCGCGAAAATCGAGCGCGCCACCACGATGCGCCAGCCAGCGCATGATGACCTGGTTGCGCCCAATCACCTGCTGGCGGTAGATGCCCAGGTTTTGTCGTGCCTTGTGCGGCCCCTGCGTAATGACCAAACCCCAGGTAATCAACGGCGCTATATCGCCCGGCCAGCAGTGCTGCACTGGCAGGTGCGTCAGATCAACATCTTCGCCCTCCCACACTACCTCTTGACAGGGTGCACTCGACAATTCCTTGGGAGCCATGTTCCACAACGTCTTGAGCAACCCGCGCATGCCGACCATTGCCCTGAAACCCTTCGGTGCCTCAGGTTCTTTGAGCGAGGCCAGCAACTCGCCAAACGGACGCAGTCCTTGCAGTTCGGCTACGCCCATGGCGCGAGCGACACGCTGGGTGGTGCCAAACAGGTTGCCCAGCACCGGCATGGTGTGGCCAGCCGCTTTCTCAAACAGGATGGCGGGTCCATTGGCGCGCAACACACGGTCACACAGAGCGGTCATTTCGAGCTTGGGCGAGACTGGTTGCGCGATACGACACAAGTCACCGCTGTGTTCGAGTTGGGCAATGAAGTCGCGCAGGTCGTGGTACGCCATAACTTGGCCCCGCTTAGGTCTTAATCACCGAGGTTTCCCCGGTCCAACGTTTCGACAGGCCATGGGGTACGTCCAGCAAGTCCAGTACACGCGCGACACTTTGGTCGACGATGTCGGCCACCGTTTGCGGGCACAGATAAAACGCCGGCAGCGGCGGGCAAACAATGCCGCCCATTTCCGTGACCGAAACCATATTGCGTAAATGCACGAGATGCAGTGGCGTCTCGCGCACCATTAGCACCAAGCGGCGACGCTCCTTGAGCATGACATCGGCGGCGCGCGTGAGCAGGTTGTCGGACAGACCGTGCGCCACGGCAGCCAGCGTGCGCATGGAACAGGGCGCAATCACCATGCCACTGCACTGAAATGAACCGCTGGCGATGGCGGCACCCACGTCACCCACATCGTGCACCTGGTCAGCCAGGGATTCAATCAAGGTGCGGTCCAACCCCTGCTCTTGCTGCACATTGCGCCACCCTGCATCTGACACTACCAAATGGATTTCTATGCCAGCGGTTTCTCGCAGCACCTGCAATAAACGCACGCCATAGACGGCACCGCTGGCACCGGAAATACCCACCACAAACCGCCGGGATCCGGTCTGAAGCAGATCGGCCTGACTCATTTGGCTCCCATGGATCGCCGCCTGAAACGCTCCACCACCTGGGCCGGCAACCACTGTTGCAGATCCAGCACGGGCAAGTCCAGCGCATCGAGCGTATTCTTTACCACCAGTCCCAGTTCGGTGTCTCCTTCCATCGACAGGCGTCGATTGAAGAACAGCGTATCGGGGTCTTCTTGGCGCTGCGCCAATTGCAAGAAGTCAAACGTATTGGCGCTGATTGTCAAATCCGTGGTGGCATGGCGACCACTGGCCACAAAGCGTTGACCCTTCCATACAAAATCAAAAGTGAGCTGTGCATCGCGCACCTGAATGCGCAACCGCTTGCGCTGCAACATCTGTCCGACGTCCGCTGGAATCTGTTTGGCCAAGCCAAAGTTCAGTGCGGTAACCAACAGCATCGCGCCAGGATAGGCCGGCAAGTGCGACAGCAGGGAACCGACCTGCGCAGGCACCACAAAAGAAGGGAATGCAATCATGTGAATCTCACCCATCCAATCTTGAAAACTCAGACCGCTGCCATCGGTTGCACCTGGTCCAGCCCGGGTTGGCCATACCAGTACCCGTTGCAGCTTTGCGCGGGCATCAGCGGCAGCAATTTCCTGAACGCGTCGGCGGGAGCCAGCGTGCCGTCCATGGTAGCGCGGAATACTGCCACCACCTCGGCCATGTGCTGCGACTGCGGGCTCAGCCGCACTAGGTCGACACCCAGGGAACGCATGGTGGCCAGCGAATCAACTAGGTTGTAGACCCGGGCCGACTGGGTCTGCGTGCCGTTGAGCACCAAGAAATCTTCGCTCTCGCGGGTCCTCATCATCAATCCGTCGGGGTGCGCCAGGCAACTGAACTGGCAATCGTCCTTGGGCAAATTGCAGTGCCGCGCAGTAAAGCAGCGCGCAGAGAACGCCAGTGGCATGCGACCGTAGGCAAACACCTCTGTCTGCAGCGCATCGCCACGCCCGGACTGCATGACCGCGAGGTCAATCTGTTTCATCTCCAGCGGCATCACCCAGCGCGTCGCTCCCAGACCGGCCATCCATTGCAAGGTGGGAACGTTGTACAGATTGAGGTGCGGCCCGGCCACGAACGGGACTTTGCCATGCAGGCTTTGCACTGCGCCCATGTCATTGGCTTCCACCAAATAGTCGCCATTTGCTGCAATCTTGTGCATGATTCCCACTTCAGCACCCGACTCCAGCAGCACCTGTGTGGACAACACCACCTCCTTGCCCGCGGCCCGCAGTTTGGCTGCAATATCCAGCCAGTCAGACAGTCGCAATTCGTGGCGACGCGAGCACACGGTTTCGCCAAGGTACACGACATCGACCGAGGTTGCCGCGATGGCTTCATAAAACTCGAAGGTGGCTTCGCGTTGCCAATAGTAGAGCAAGGGTCCGAGAGATATCTTCATGGCGTTCACTTCCATGGCCTGTGGTAGGCACCGAGCGTGTGCTGCTGGCCCTCAGCGACCTTGTCCAGGCAGCTCATCCAGGCCGGCTTTGGTGCGTAGCGATGCGGGTTGGCCATGCAGTTGTCGATGGCTTCACGCCACACCTTGGTGACTTGGGCCACGTAGGCGGGGCTGCGCTGGCGGCCTTCGATCTTTATGGCGCGTACACCCATCTTCAGGAGTTGAGGCAGCAGTTCCAGCGTGTTGAGGCTGGTAGGTTCTTCAATAGCGTAGTAGTTGTGGTCATCGTCAACGTCAAACCGCCCCTTGCACAGCGTCGGGTACCCTGCGTTCTCTCCCGGTGCGTAGCGGTCGATCAGCACCCCGTTGAGTCGGGATTCCCGTCCCTGCGGGGTCTCCACCCACCTGACCGCCTTCGGTGGAGAGCACACACCATGGGTGTTGGGGGATTCACCCGTAACGTACGAGGACAAGGCACAGCGCCCCTCCACCATCACACATAGACTTCCAAATCCAAACACCTCGATTTCCACCGGCGTCTTCTCAATCACCTGCTGCACCTGGGAAAGCGACAACACGCGCGGCAACACTGCACGCACTATGCCAAACTGTTCGCGGTAAAAGTTGATGGCATCAAAGTTGGTAGCGGAGCCTTGCACGGAAAGGTGCAACCGCAGCTTGGGATGCTTCGTGATACCGTATTGCATTAGCCCCGGATCGGCCAGAATCACCGCATCGACCCCCAGATCGACCGCCTTGTCCATTGCAGACCGCCAGGGTTCGGGGTTGGATGCTTGCGGGTAGGTGTTGAGTGCCATGAATACCTTGCAGTCGCGTTCATGCGCATACCGAATGCCACTGGCGATGGCGGCCTCATCAAAATTGAGCCCGGCAAAGTTGCGCGCGTTGGTGGCATCACGCATCCCGAGGTAGACGCAACTGGCTCCGTTGTCTACGGCCGCCTTCAAAGCAGGCAAGCTGCCGGCAGGGCATACCAGTTCCATCGCGGGCGGACCCGCCTCGGTTACTGGAGCAAGCAAGGGTTCAGAGGAAGGCGCAGCAATTTCCATACAAAAAGATCCATCAAGCGATGCCCGACTCTGAACATCACGCAGGCCGCGACGATACGCCAGTGCCCCCCATGGTTTGTTGATCCTGGTCAATGGGCCACCATAATGCCGTACAGTTTCACTCGGATTTATCCCTGCTGACAGTACTGGGATTTGACCCCCAACGCTTGACTTCACGCGTTTGACGGGTTAAATTAATAACCAATAAGTCATTAATTTATGCCGACTACCAAACTCTGTGAAATCGCTGCCACATTGCGGGCCAAACGTGCACGTCGCAAGGAGGCGCGACCAGGGGAGTTATTGGCCGCCGCACTGGAGTTGTTTGTCGAGAAGGGGTTCGCGGCGACTCGGGCCGAAGAAATTGCCAAGCGTGCCGGTGTGTCCAAAGGCACCCTATTCCTGTATTTTTCCAGCAAGGAAGAGTTGTTCAAGGCGGTGGTGCGGGAGAACATTTCTGGGCGCTTCCCGGAGTGGCAAGCGCAGTTCGAGTCATTTGAGGGAAGTACGTCCGATCTTCTGCGCTATGCGATGACCTCCTGGTGGTCCCTCGTAGGAGATACCCCGGCAGCGGGCATCAGCAAATTGATGATGAGCGAGGCCAGCAACTTCCCGGACCTGGCAGCTTTTTACGAGCGGGAAGTCATCGAGCCTGGTGATGCCTTGATCCAGCGCATCCTGGAACGCGGAATGCAGCGTGGCGAGTTCCGGTCCATCGACCTCAAATATGGGTCCTACACCGTGCTGGCCCCCATGCTGTTCCTGGCGATGTGGAAACGTTCGTTTGGGTCCAATGTTTCGCCCAGGACGCAGTTGGTACCCGAGGAATACCTTGCAGTACAGGTCGAAACCATTCTCTATGGTCTGCGTGTTACACCCAAACAAAGATCCAGCCCCACCTCCACTCAAGAATCAAACCAATGAAAACCTGGATGAAATGGGCCGTGCTGGCCACCCTGATTGCTCTTTTGGCGGCGGCTGGCATACGGGTGGTTGCGTCACGCAAAGCACAAAAGACCGACCTCGAAACGCAACAGGCATCAACCCGAGCACAAGCCGTGGTGGAACTCTCCGCGAGCGACGTGGTACAGGCCAAGAGTATCGATCTAACCCAAGGACTCGCCATTTCGGGCGCACTCAAGGCCGTGAGTTCGGCGGTGGTAAAAGCCCGTGTGCCAGGTGAGTTGCAAGGGTTGTCCGTGCGCGAGGGCGACCAGGTGAAGGCGGGTGATGTCGTGGCCCGGGTCGATGCCACCGAGTACCAGTCACGGGTTCGCCAGGCACAGCAGCAGGCCGAGTCGGCGCGGGCACAGGTAGATATTGCCAAACGCGGCTTTGACAACAACCGCTCGCTGGTCGACCAGGGTTTCATTTCCAAGACCGCACTGGATTCTTCGATCGCCAGTCTCACGGGCGCCGAGGCCAATTACCGCGCTGCGTTGGCCGGGGCTGAAGTGGCAAACAAGGCGCTGGAAGACACCGTACTGCGCGCCCCCATATCGGGCCTGGTGTCACAGCGCCTGGCACAGCCCGGAGAACGGGTCTCGGTAGATGCGCGCATCGTTGAAATTGTGGACCTCAGCCGTCTGGAACTTGAAGCCAGTGTGAGCGCATCGGACTCCCTGCTGGTGCGGGTTGGCCAAAATGCCCAACTCTCCGTCGAAGGTGCGCCCAAGCCGCTCCCAGCGAAGGTGGTGCGCATCAATCCGAGCGCAGTGGCCGGAAGCCGAGCGGTACTTGTGTACCTGTCAATTGCGCCCGATGCAGCGCTGCGGCAGGGCTTGTTTGCACAAGGCACGCTGGCCACAACCGCGCTGCGCGCACTGGCCGTACCCCTGGCAGCGGTGCGAACAGACAAACCACAACCCTATATTCAACTGGTGCGCGATGGGCTTGTAGTGCACCAGACGGTCACGATGGGGAGTCGTGGAGAGAGTAATGGACAAACGGTGGTCGCTATAAACCCGATTTCCGAAGGATCCAGCCTGCTCAATGGAAGCGTTGGCAGTTTGCGTGCCGGGACCCTGGTCAAACTCGCAACCGGCACCCAATAGGCCATGTGGTTCACCCGCGTCAGTCTCAAAAACCCGGTCTTCGCTACCATGGTCATGCTGGCCCTGGTGGTGCTTGGCCTGTATTCCCTGCAACGACTGCGTGTCGACCAGTTCCCCAACGTCGATTTTCCGGTGGTGGTAGTTACGGCAGAGTACCCGGGAGCATCGCCGGAAATAGTAGAGAGCGAAGTTTCAAAGAAAATCGAAGAAGGAGTGAACTCGATCGCGGGCATCAATGCATTGACCTCGCGCAGCTATGAAGGCCAATCGGTCGTCATCATTGAGTTTGACCTCAGCGTTGACGGACGCAAGGCGGCAGACGATGTGCGCGAAAAGGTGGCAGCGGTGCGCCCGACGCTGCGCACCGAAGTCAAGGAGCCACGCGTTTTGCGGTTTGATCCTGCCTCCAAGCCGATCTGGTCGGTTGCGGTGCTCCCGGATACGCAAAATGGTGGCAGCCAGGCCATGAGCGCGGTAGAACTCACCAACTGGGCTGAACAGGTTTTCAAACGACGACTGGAAAACGTGCGTGGCGTAGGCTCCGTAACGCTGGTGGGGGGCACCAGGCGTGAAATCAATCTGTACTTGAACCCGCAATCGCTGGAAGCCTTTGGCGTAACACCGGAGCAGGTGGTCGCGGCCGTGCGCAACGAAACCCAGGACATTCCCGTAGGCACCATTCACTCGCTGGAACAGGAACGCGTGATTCAGATTGACGCACACATGAAACGGCCAGAAGATTTTGGCAAGATCATCGTGGCTCGCAAGAATGGCGCGCCGGTGCGCGTCGAGCAGCTTGCCAGGGTGGCGGATGGTGCACAGGAAGTCGACAGCCTCGCGCTCTACAACGGGCAACGCACTCTGCTGCTCAACGTGCAGAAGTCGCAGGACGAGAACACCATAGCGGTGGTCGACAAACTGCAACAAATGCTGCAGGAGATGCGCAAGCAACTGCCTGCTGGCGTGCGCCTGGAACCGATCACCGACGGTTCACGTCAGATCAGGGTGTCTGTCAGCAACGTGGGTGAAACCCTGTTCGAGGGCGCTGCGCTTACCGTACTGATCGTGTTTCTGTTTCTGAATTCCTGGCGCTCGACCATCATCACGGGGCTGACCCTGCCGATTGCGCTGATCGGAACCTTTTTGTTCATGAACATGCTGGGATTCACCATCAACATGATTACGCTGATGGCGCTCTCGCTGTGTGTGGGTCTGTTGATCGACGATGCCATTGTTGTGCGGGAAAACATCGTCCGACACGTCCAGATGGGAAAAAACGTCTATGACGCATCGATGGACGGCACGCAAGAGATCGGGCTGGCGGTGCTTGCCACCACCCTGTCCATCGTGGCGGTGTTCATGCCCATTGGATTCATGGGCGGCATCATCGGCAAATTCTTCCATGAGTTCGGTTTGACCATCGTGGCAGCCGTGCTCATCTCCATGTTCGTCAGTTTCACGCTGGACCCCATGCTCTCCAGCGTCTGGCACGACCCAAGCATTGAAGCCCACGGCAAGCGCCATGCCCCAGTGACCTTTTACGACAAAACGGTGGGGCGCATCACTGGATGGTTTGACCATGCCACCGACGTGCTGGTTGACCTGTACCAGATCATCCTGCGTTGGGCGCTTAACCACAAACTCGCCACGGTTGGGCTGGCGCTTGGCATTTTTGTCGGCAGCATCTTTATGGTGCCACTGCTGGGAACCGAGTTTGTTCCCAAGTCCGATTTCTCGGAAACAACTCTGACCTTCTATACACCGGTAGGCTCGTCGATTGAAGTCACCGAGGCCCGGGCACGGCAGGTCGAAGGCATTATTCGCGAGTTCCCGGAAGTTCGCTACACCCTGTCGACTATCAACACCGGCGCAGCTGCGGGCAAGATGTACGCCAGCATATACATCCGTTTGGTGGACCGTACGCAAAGAAAACTCGGTGTTGACGACATGTCTGTGGTGTTGCGCCAGCGACTCAAGAAGGTTCCCGGCATTACCGTCACCCACGTCGGCCTGCTCGATTCGGTGGGAGGCCAGAAGCAAATCCTGTTCTCCATTCAGGGAGCAGATACGGCCGAACTGGAGCGCATAACCAAGATTGCCCTGGAAAAAGTAGCTGCCGTCCCCGGATTGGTCGATCTTGATTCCACCGTCAAAGCAAACAAGCCCACGCTCGATGTAGCAATCCGGCGCGATGTCGCATCGGACCTGGGTTTAAGTGTGGCGCAAATGGGCTCCTCCCTGCGCACTCTGGTGGCCGGACAAACCGTCACCAACTGGCGTGCACCGGATGACCAGACCTACGACGTCAACGTGCGACTGGCACCGCAGGCACGCGACAACCCGCAGGACATGGCCATGCTGCCCTTCACCGTGGGGGTAAACGCGGATGGCAGTCCGCGTATAGTGCGGCTCAACCAGGTGGCCCAAGTGGTGGAATCGACCGGACCGAACCAGATTAACCGCCGCGACCTGACACGCGAAGTTGCCATCAGCGGCAATGTGTCCGCCCGCTCTGCCGGCGAAGTGTCGGCCGACATCAAGACCACCATGGACACCATTGCCATGCCGCCGGGCTACAGCTACAAGTTCAGCGGCTCCACCAAGGACATGGCGGAAGCATTCGGCTATGCGATTTCGGCGCTGATCATGGCGGTAGTTTTCATTTACATGATCCTGGCCAGCCAGTTCAAGAGCTTCTTGCAACCGCTGGCCCTGATGACCGCACTGCCACTGACGCTGATCGGGGTCGTGCTGGCCTTGATGATGTTCAACTCCACCCTGTCGATGTTTTCCATCATAGGTGTGGTGATGCTTATGGGCCTGGTCACCAAGAATGCGATTCTGCTGGTGGACTTCGCGATTCGGGCGCGTGAAGAGGGCATGTCACGCAATGACGCCCTGCTGATGGCCGCAAAAGTGCGCTTGCGTCCGATTTTAATGACGACGCTGGCCATGATTTTTGGCATGATGCCCCTGGCACTGGCACTGAGCGAAGGCTCTGAAATGCGCGCTCCGATGGGCCAGGCCGTCATTGGCGGTGTCATCACCTCCTCTTTGCTGACATTGGTGGTGGTGCCCGTGGTGTACTGCTATATGGATGATCTGGCGCAATGGGCCAGCACCCTTTTGCGGCGCGCAAGCAACCCCAGCAAGTAAAATTCACTACAATCGGATAACATACCCCATGGAGTATATGAAATGAATATGGACCAAGCCCGCCTCAACATGATCGAACAACAGATCCGCCCCTGGAACGTGGGCGACGCTTCCGTGCTGAAACTCCTTTCAGAGGTGAAGCGGGAGGATTTTGTGCCACTGGCGCAAAAGAGTCTGGCCTACGCTGGACTTGGAATTGCGTTGCCTGGCGGTCAGCAAATGCTCGAGCCGATCCAGGAGGCCCGTCTGCTGCAAGACCTGGCTGCCAAGCCGCATGAGACCGTGCTCGAAATTGGCACCGGCTCTGGCTTTATGGCCGCGCTGCTGGCACGCTGCGCGCAGCGCGTCGTCACGCTGGAGATTGTTCCCGAACTGGTCACTCTGGCACGCGACAACCTGCGTGCAGCGGGCATTCAAAACGTCGAAGTACGCCAGGGCGACGGCGCCAAGGCGGCCCCCACGGAGGGAACTTACGATGCCATCGTGTTAAGCGGTTCAGTGGCGGAGATCCCCATGAGCTTGCTCTGCATGCTCAAGGTCGGCGGACGACTGTCGGCCATTGTGGGCGACGAACCGGTGATGCGTGCCACCACCGTGACGCGAACCAGTGGCACCGCATTCCAGACCGTTCAGGGTTGGGACACCGTGGCGCCAAGGCTGCGCAATTTCGCTGAGCCAGAGCGCTTTAAATTCTGAAGCAAAAAGCAGTTCTACCATGGTTGCCCAAATTCGCCCGTCTGCGCTTGAACAGTGGCTGCAATCTGTGCGCCAGCACGGTAATCCGGTGGTGCTTGATGTGCGCGAACCCAGCGAAATCCAAATTGCCAGCGTGACAGCCAACGGTTTCCATCTGCGGACGATTCCCATGGGCGTCATTCCGCCGCGGCTGACCGAACTAGATCCGGCACAACCCGTCGCGTGCCTGTGCCACCACGGTGGTCGGAGCATGCAGGTGGCCAATTTTCTGAAAAATCGCGGCTTTCAACACGTTGCCAACATTACAGGTGGAATCCAGGCCTGGGCAAACGAACTCGACCCGTCCATCGCCCGGTACTGAGCCCTCCAACTGCTACTGCACTCCCTTCACGAGCCCGAGAAAGTCCCCCATGTCCAGCCCACGTCCGATCCTGAATGCCCGCCTTGTCCCCTTGCTACTGGCATTGGGCAGTGCCATGTCGACCCACGGCCAGAGTCTGGTCGACCTCTATGCTGCTGCACGTGGTTATGACGCAAGCTACCAGTCTTCGAAATTGCAGTTCGACGCATCCTTGGCTAAGGCCGATCAGGCCCAGGCCCTGTTGATGCCCACCGTCGGGCTGACCGCCAGTGCCAGCCAGATTACGCAGGACACGCTTTCGCCTGCGGTGGCTGCAAAAAGCTACACCTACAACTCCCAATCGGCAACGCTTGCGGTGACGCAGCCTCTGTACCGGCCCAGTAATTCGGCAAGCTACGAACAGGGGAAATTGCTGGCCGACCTTGCGCAGGCGCAGTTGCTTGCAGCCGAACAAGACCTGGTTGTGCGTGTCAGCCAGGCCTACTTTGATGTGCTTGCCTCCACCGACAGTCTGGCCTTTGTCAGCAGCCAGAAGACTGCGGTGGCCGAGCAACTGGCCTCTGCCAAACGCAACTTTGAAGTGGGCACCTCCACCATTACCGACTCGCGCGAAGCGCAGGCCCGGTTTGACTTGGTGGTAGCACAGGAACTTGCCGCTGAAAACGACTTGCGGGTCAAGTCCATTGCGCTGAACCAATTGGTTGGCAAACAGGACGCACGCCCCAATCCGCTCCTAGCACCGGTAGTGCTGGCGGCACTACAGCCAGCGCTGGTGGATACCTGGGTTCAGCAGTCCGAGGCCAGCCATCCCGGCATCAGGCAGTTGGAAATTGCGCTCAACGTGGCCAAACTTGAAACACAAAAAGCACAGGCCGGGCACAAGCCTACTCTGGACCTGACCGGCAGTTTTACCGCCGTCAATTTCGCCGACGGCACCTCCACGGCCGCCAATGTTGACAGCCGCGCCAATCAGGCCTCGATCGGACTGAGCTTCACCCTGCCCCTGTTTGCCGGCTACGCGATCCAGAACCGGGTCAAGGAAACACTGGCCCTGGAAGACAAGGCACGCGCCGACCTTGAAGCCACCAAGCGCAGCGTCGCCCAGGGAACGCGCACCGCTTTCTTCGGCGTGCAATCCGGACAAGCCCAGGTCAAAGCACTCGAAGCCGCCGAGGTTTCCAGCCAGAGCGCACTGGACGCCAACAAGTTGGGCTACCAGGTGGGAGTGCGCATTAACATTGACGTTCTCAATTCGCAAAGCCAGTTGTTTGACACCAAGGCCAAGCTGGCCAAGGCGCGTTACGACGTGCTGGTGGGTGGCCTCAAACTGCGACAGGCCGCTGGCACCCTCAAGGCGGACGACCTGCAACCGATCAACAGCCAGCTAGCGAAGTAATAGCTTCTGGACCGCACAAGCGGTTCGTTGCGCAGCGCCCTGGTGGTTCAGGGTCATATTTGTCGCTGCTTGGCGCGTCGCCAGCAATGCCGCAGGGTCCCGCAGCAGGGCGATGGCGTGCTCCACAGCCTGTCGCATGCCGGGCTCGCAAAACGCGGCACCGGCGTCCTGCGCCAGAGAAACCGCCTGCGCAAAATTGAAGGTATGCGGCCCCATGATGATCGGGCATTCGCAGGCTGCAGCCTCGATCAGATTTTGCCCGCCCAGCGGCAGAAAACTGCCACCGAGCAGCGCCACATCCGCCAGCGCGTAGTACAGCGCCATCTCCTGCATCGAGTCCCCAAGCCAGATATCGGCAGTCTGGGGTCTCTGCCTCCATCGGCTGCGACGAGACACTGTAAACCCCTGTGCAACACACAGTTGCTCGACCTCGTCAAACCGCTGTGGGTGGCGCGGCACAATCAACCACTGCGCCCGGAATGCTATCTTTTCAGTAGCTTGCTGTGCACTTTCCACGGCGGCCAGCGCCATCAATCTTTGAATTTCCTGCAGCAGAAGGTACTCCTCGCCTTCGCGCGAAACGGCAAACAGCACCACCGGTCGCTGCGTTGCCTGACGCCACGCCCGCCCCTGCTGAATTTGATCCGCATCCGGTGTAGCATCGAATTTCAGGTTGCCCAGCACGCCCTGCACCGGGGCCCCGAGTTGCGTCAATCGGGCTGCGTCATCGGCGGTCTGCGCCCACACGGCACGCAAACCCTGGTAGGCGGGGTGCGACAGCCAGGCGATACGCTGTGCCTGGCGCAAGGACTTTTCGCTCAGCCTGGCATTGACCAGGCAAAGGGGAATGCCATCGGCACGACACTGGGCCACCAGGTTGGGCCAGATCTCCGTCTCCATCAGCAACCCGATGCGCGGCCGAAAGTGCGTCAGAAAACGCTTTACTGCACCTTGCGTGTCCCACGGTTGCCATGCCTGCACATCACCTTCCTGCAACAGCACGGTGCCCTGCTCGCGGCCTGTAGCAGTGCCATGGGTAAGCAGCAGTTGCATGCCTGGCAGGACGCGACGCAGTTGCCCAACCAGCACCGCTGCGGCACGGGTTTCACCCAGGGAAACCGCATGAACCCACACCAACGTACTCGCTGGGGCGTGACAAGATACAGAGTAGTAACCAAACCGCTCCTCGACCGCTTGGGCATAACCGGGCTCTGCAATCGCCCGGCGACGCAACTTGTGCCGCATGGCCGGTTGCAGCAACCACATCAGCAGCGAATACAGCGCTCGCATCATCGGCACAGCACCGGTGTGTCGAGCTTCTCCCAGGCTTGCCAAACCGCATCCACGCCCGGGCAAGGCGATCCCACCACGCTCACCTGGCGGGTCACCGCTGCAAGCGCCTGCGGAGGTCCTGTACGCCAGGCCGTATCAAAGTTGTAAATTTGCACGTGCGGCAAGCCCAAAGCGACGGCAATGTGGCTAACGCCACTGTCAACCCCAACCACACCTGCGCAGTGCGCAAGCGTATCTGTCAGCGCATCGAGCCCCATGACAGGCCAGATCCAGGCATCGTCAAGCTGCGCGGCGATGGCCTCGCTGTGCACCTTCTCCGTGGCATTGCCGTGCACCATTGCAACGGCAAACCCGCTGTGGTTGAGGCGTCGCCCGATCTCGACCCACGCAACGTGCGGCCACTGCTTGTCAACACGGGACGTGCCATGCACCAGCGCGACAAAGGGCTTGCGCGGTACAAATGGGTTGAGGGGAACGCCAACGACCGGCTTTGGAATCGCCGCCAGCGCGCCCTGCAGCAGGCCATATTCCAGTGCGTCTGGCATGGCATAACCCAGCGCCTTGGCGCAGAGCAGGCGAGACCGCTCGACCGCGTGGACATCGGGTTCGAGCCCGATGGCGACATCGGCCACCCAACGCGTGGGCACCTCAAAACTGGAGCCGTCCGTCTGATTGGCCATTGCGTAACGACGGCCCTGCGGCGTGCGCTGTGCCAGCCAGGCCACCAGTGCAGATTTACTGAGTCCCTGCAGATCGATGATCGCATCGTAGGCCTGGGCCCGCAGCTCCGACTTGAAGGCAACCCACTCCTGGCGCGTCAGACGACTCCAGGGCCTAGTACGCCAGCGTCGCAGTTCGCAGGGGATGACACGCGCTACGCCCTCGCAGCGACCAACCAAGGGCGCAAACGCGCGCTCCACCACCCAATCGATTTCCACCCCCGCGATGGCGCGGCGAATGTCCTGCACAGCGGGCATCGCGTGCACAACATCCCCTAGAGAAGACAGTTTGACGATCAGGATTTTCGGGGCAGAAGGCATCGGGAGTGAAGGGCGCAAACGGCAGCAAACAGCAGAAAAGGGTCGAAATGTCGTCGGCATTGTAGGCGGACCCGCAAGGAACGACAGGTCCGAAAATGGCCACTGCACGGTGCCGTTGTGCGTATTATCGCAACCATGCCCACAACCACAGACAATGCCAGTTCGGACGATACCTGCTACCTGGCTCTGAAGGCCCGAGATGCCCGGTTTGATGGTCACTTCTTTACCGGGGTCACCTCCACCGGAATTTACTGCCGCCCGGTGTGCCGGGTGCGTACGCCACGGCGTGAGAACTGCCAGTTTTATGTGATGGCTGCGCAAGCCGAATCGGCCGGATTTCGACCCTGCCTGCGTTGCCGCCCTGAACTTGCACCGGGTCAGGGAGTCCCCTGGTCGGTGCAGGATGCCTCCAGCATCCTGGCGCAACAGGCAGCCCAACTCATGGATGCGCCCGAGCCGTGGTCGGACGCGCCGGTGACCATGGGAGCGGTGGCAGCTCGACTGGGTGTCAGTACACGCCATTTGCGCCGCATTTTTGAAGCGACCTGGGGCGTTTCTCCGCTGCAATACTGGCAGACACGCCGCCTGCTGATGGCAAAGCGCCTGCTGACCGACACCACGCTGCCAGTGGCGCACATTGCCGCTCTGAGCGGTTATGCGAGTTTGCGGCGTTTCAATGCCTCCTTCGTAGAGCACTACCGCCTGCAACCCCGTGCGATGCGCAAGACCAGCCCTGCAAACATCGTTCTCGGCGATCAGAATGGCATCGTGCTCAAAGCCGCCTACCGCCCGCCTTACGATATCAACGCCCTGCTGCAATTTTTTGCTACCCGCAGCCTCGCCGGCGTGGAACGGGTTGACCTGGCGCGGCAGTCGATGGTGCGAACCTTGTCGCTGGACTTGGACGGCAGGACGTGCCAGGGCTGGGTGCACATGCATTTCCTGACAGACACCTGTAGCGTCGAACTGCGCATCAGTGACACGCTTGGAGACGCTCTGCCCCAGGTGCTGGCGCGGCTGCGCGCCCTGCTGGACCTCGACGCAGATCCGTTGTCAATCAACGCCGCACTTCTAGGCGACTTTCCGGGGACCGACGGGCTGCGCGTGCCTGGCACCCTGGACGGATTTGAATTGGCAGTGCGTGCCATTTTGGGCCAGCAGATCACGGTCGCCGCCGCCCGTACCTTGGGCAACCGACTGGTGGAACGCTTTGGAAATGACCTAACAACCCCCTTTAAGGGCATCAACCGACTGTTTCCGCGGCCACAAGTATTGGCCCAAGCCCCAGGCGAGGCAATCGGCCAGTTGGGGATTGTTCGCCAGCGCCAGCACGCCATACAAGCTCTCGCGCGGGCCGTGTCTGATGGCTCCCTGAGACTCCACCCTGGCACGAGTGTGGGCGCCACCATTGCTGCCCTGCAGGCATTACCCGGAATCGGCCCCTGGACCGCAAACTACATTGCCATGCGCGCGCTGCGCTGGCCCGACGCATTTCCTTCCGGCGACGTGGCCTTGCACAAGGCATTGCGTGTGCAGGACAGCAAAAACGCGCCGCAGGCGGCGGAGCTCGTTTCCCAACGCTGGAAGCCCTGGCGCAGCTATGCCGTCATTCGGGCCTGGAATTCGCTCTAGCCCGCTATATTTTTTGTAGCTGTTCACCCATATAAAGAAAGGGCTGTTGCCCATTTTTTCAACAACTTCACCATGAAATTTTCACCCGCTCCTGTTCGCTGCACTGTCCCGAGTCCGCTAGGGAATCTGACCCTGGCCGCCTACGATCACGCACTGGTCGGCCTGTGGTTTGAGCTTCAGCAGCACCTGCCCGATTACACAAAGTGGCGAGTGGACCGCGACCACCCCGTGCTGCGCACGACAGCCGAGCAGCTGCAGCAATACTTCGATGGCCAGCGACGCACGTTTGACGTACCGCTGAATCTGGGCAACGGCACTGCGTTCCAGCAGCGCGTCTGGCGCAGTCTGCTGGCCATAGCACCGGGGAGCACCAGCACCTATGGCGCAATCAGCCTGAACATTGGGCAGCCCAGCGCCGTGCGTGCAGTGGGGGGCGCCATTGGCCGCAACCCGATTGGGATCATCGTGCCCTGCCACCGGGTGGTCGGGTCAAATGGCGCACTGACCGGGTATGCGGGTGGCCTGGAGCGAAAAGTGGCCCTGTTGCAGCTGGAAAGCGAATTGTTGTGACCGCCCGCGCTGATGCCAGGCCCTGGTTTGCTGAATTCATCCTGCTGGCCGCTATTTGGGGCGCCTCGTTCCTGTTCATGCGCATTGGCGCGCGCGAGTTCGGTGCCCTTCCAACGGCAGGTATTCGGGTCGGCATCGCCACCATCTTTCTATCGCCCATCCTCCTGCTGCGTGGGCAAGGTGGACTGTTGCGCCAGCACTGGAAGCTCACGTTCGCGGTGGGCATATTGAATTCAGCTCTGCCATTCACCTGTTTTACCTATGCATTGCTGACCATTTCGACCGGACTGTCGTCCATTCTCAATGCAACCGTGCCGCTGTTTGGTGCAGTTATCGCCTGGATCTGGCTGAAGGACAGACCCACCGGTTCGCGCACCGTGGGACTGGTGATCGGCTTTCTGGGTGTCGCGCTGCTGGCCTGGGATAAGGCCAGTTTCGAGCCCGATGCAAGTGGCGCTTCCAGCGGTTGGGCAGTAATGGCCTGTTTGCTGGCATGCCTTTGCTACGGGCTGGCGGCGAGTTTCACCAAGCGCTTTCTGAGCGGCCTGCCGTCGCTGGTGACCTCCACCGGCAGCCAGATCGGAGCGGTCCTGTTTCTGACGCCCCTGACCATTTTTTACTGGCCTGACCACGCGGTGTCGACCAATGCGTGGATGGCCCTGCTGGCGCTGGGTGTTCTGTGCACCGGTCTGGCCTATATTCTGTACTTTCGTCTGATTGAGCGCGTGGGACCGGCACGTGCGCTGACCGTGACATTTGCGATTCCGGTGTTCGCCGTGTTCTACGGTGTAGCGCTGCTAGGTGAAGTGGTCACACCGTGGATGCTAGGGTGCGCGGTCGTCATCATTGCAGGCACGTCGCTGTCGACCGGACTGGTGCGGTTTTCACGGCAGCGCCAGTAACCAGCCGCTACTGCCGGATCACATCAGCACCGGGGGGCGGTTTGAATGCAAACGTGGCCGCTTCGAGCGCTACATTGGACTGCACATTGCCAAACTTCAACGCCGACTTCTGCCCAAAGCTGTCGAGAATCTCCAGGGACATCAACTCGGCTCCGCGAAACCCCACCCGCACGTTTTGGAGAGAACTGTCCTTCGCCTTTGGCATCGCTTGTACCCACTCCATACCGTCACGCTCGCCCTCTGCAGTCAACACAAAGTCGATTTCCAGGACATGCAAGTCGCTGGTCGATGCAATCAGGGCCGCCGGGGTTGAACCCAACACGGCTGACTGTTTGCGCGCAGTCACCTGGTTAAGCTCCACATCCCACATCCACAGCGTCTGGCCGTCGGCCACGATGGTTTGCGCAAACGGCTTTTTGTAAATGAACTTGAAGCGCCCCGGGCGGGAAAATTCGAAGCTGCCACTGGAAGTTTTCAACCGTGCTGCCTGACCGTCCCTAGCAGGTATGGTTACGACCTGGGTGAAGTCGGCACGGCCGGACTTGACCGTCCGAATGAAGGTGTCAAGGTCATTCATACCATCAGCCCGCACCGCACCTGCGCAAGCAGCTATCAACACGATAGCAAGAAAAAACCTTCTCAAGTTGCTTCCCATCATTCTGCGCGGTTGGGAACCAGAATTTCGCGCTGACCGCTGCCGCTCATGGCACTGACCAGTCCAGCCTTCTCCATGTCTTCCACCAAGCGGGCGGCACGGTTGTAGCCGATCTTGAGGTGGCGCTGCACCAGCGAGATGCTGGCCTTGCGGTTCTTCAACACAACCTCCACCGCCTGGTCGTACATCGGGTCCTTCTCGCCACCATTGCTGCCATCCAGCCCCGACTCGCCTTCACCATCGAGGGTGCCACCTTCGAGCACGCCTTCAATGTAGTTGGGTTCGCCCTGAGCCTTGAGGTAGTTGACCACACGGTGGACCTCGTCGTCGCTGACAAAAGCGCCGTGTACACGAATCGGAAGACCGGTACCGCTGGGCATATACAGCATGTCACCCATTCCGAGCAGCGCTTCGGCACCCATCTGATCGAGGATGGTTCGGCTGTCGATCTTGCTGCTGACCTGAAATGCAATGCGCGTCGGAATATTGGCCTTGATCAGGCCGGTGATCACGTCCACGCTGGGGCGCTGTGTTGCCAGAATCAGGTGGATGCCCGCCGCTCGCGCCTTCTGTGCCAGGCGGGCGATAAGCTCTTCAATCTTCTTGCCCACCACCATCATCAGGTCGGCCAATTCGTCAATCACCACCACAATGTGCGGCAGACGGTCCAGCGGTTCGGGCGCTTCGGGGGTGAGACTGAAGGGGTTGTAAATGAACTCTGAGCGTCCTTTGGCTTCGTCAATCTTGTGGTTGTAGCCGGCCAGGTTGCGCACGCCTAGCTTACTTAGCAGTTTGTAGCGTCGCTCCATCTCGGCTACACACCAGGTCAGGCCATACGCGGCCTGCTTCATGTCAGTCACCACGGGAGCGATCAGGTGCGGAATGCCTTCGTAGAACGACATCTCCAGCATCTTCGGGTCGATCATGAGGAAACGTACATCGCTGGCCTCGGCCTTATACAGCAGGCTCAGAATCATGGCGTTGATACCGACCGACTTGCCCGACCCTGTGGTACCAGCCACCAGCACGTGGGGCATCTTGGCCAGATCTGCCACGACCGGGTTGCCCACAATGTCCTTGCCCAAACCCATGGTCAGCATCGACTTGGCTTCGTTGTACACCTGTGAGCCCAAAATTTCCGACAGACGAATTGACTGCCGCTTGGCGTTGGGCAGCTCCAGTGCCATGGTGGTCTTGCCCGGAATGGTCTCCACCACTCGAATCGACACCAGGCTCAAGGAACGCGCAAGATCCTTGGCCAGCCCCACAATCTGCGAACCCTTGACACCGGTAGCAGGTTCGATCTCGTACCGGGTAATGACCGGTCCGGGCTGGGCCAGCACCACGCGCACTTCAACACCAAAGTCCTTCAACCGCTTCTCAATCATGCGGCTGGTCATCTCCAGTGTCTCGGGGTCCACTGTCTCCTGTCGCAATAACGCACCGTCGAGCAGGTCCACCTGCGGCAGCTTGTTGTCGGGCATTTCCGTAAACAGGGGCTTCTGACGCTCTTTGGCGACACGCTCACTGGGCGGCAGTCCCACGATCACCGGTTCGATAATCACCGGCAAAGGGTGCTGGACATCGAGTTCCTCGCGTTCCTCCAGCACCACCTCTTCGCGCTCACGCACCGCCCGTTGGCCGAGTTCCATGTCCTGCGCCAGTTCGCGCTTTTCCCGCCTCGACTGCACCAGGCCATCCAGCCAGGCGCCCAGGCGCTCGGACACGCGCATCCACGAAAAACCAAACACCAGTGCCGAGCCGACGAGCCCGACCGCAATGGACACCAAACCGGACCCTGAAAAACCCAACCACTTCACACTCAATGGCCCCAGCAGGTACCCCATTGCCCCACCGCTGTGGCCCGGCAGGTGGGGTTCCAGGGAGTAAAGCCGCGACCACTCGAGTGTTGTGCTGCCGTACAACAACATCGCCAGTCCGAGCCAAAACACTACCCGCCGCCTCCAGCCCCGTGGCCTTTCCTCGCCACGCACACGATTGGCCAAACCAGTCAGCCATTGCCGCAGGCTTACGGCCACGCACCACCATACCGAGAAGCCCATTAAAAAGTAGCTCACATCGGCCACCCAGGCGCCCAGACGACCGGCCTTATTGAACACCGCCACACGGGCCCCGGAGGTCGACCATGCAACGTCCTGGGGCGAGTACGTCAGCAAGGCAATCAACCATAGCGCCAACAGCACAAAACCCGTGACCAACGCCATCTCACTGGCAAAGCGCCCGACACCGGTAGGGGTGGACGCAGACGCATCGGAACTTGAAGAACTGGAATTCAGGGTGTTGAGGGAATAAGTCATATACCGTTTTGCGCAAGCCTGCTTCAGCGAGGCGCAATACGCCGCTCGTGCACCCGCACAACACCATCTTCATGAAGTTCGATGAACCCCTGTTCCTCAAAGTCTTTCATGACCCGGCTCACCATCTCGCGCGATGCGCCCACCATTTTTGCAATGTCCTGTCTGGACAGCTTTTCGCGCAGCACCAGGCTGCCGTCATCGCCTTCTGTTGCAGCCTCCATCACCGCATTGGCAACCCGCTCGTACACGCCGGTGAGCGCCAGCGAGCTTATTTTCTGGTCGGCATTACGCAGGCGTCGCACTAACCCCAGCATCACCGCGTGGGCCATCGAACTGTTCTCCACCAGGCAACGAGAAAAAACATCTCGCCCCAATACCAGCATGTCGGTCTGCGTCTCGGCAGCAACCGAGGCAGAGTGCGATTCGTGGTCAATCAGGCTCATCTCTCCAATGTAGTCGCCCGTCTGCAGCTTCGCAAGAATCACCTCTCGTCCCTTGCTGTCAGTCATCAGAACACGTGCGCGACCCGACAGAATGATGTACAGCGTATTGGATGTCTGACCCTGCTCCACTACCAGTTCGCCGCGCTTGAAACGCTGCTTGGCGACGGCGCCCGCCAACGACTCTGCCTGCATTTCGGTCAGCATGGCGAACAGGGGGACCCTGCGGATCAAATCGAGGTTGCTCAACATGGACATGGACGCTATTCCCAAAAAGGGGCGATGTGCTTCTTACAATGGTGCCACATTGAAATGCACGGCACCGCCCCGAACTGTACACGGGAGCGCCGTTGTACCACGCACACTACGCACCTAAAGGGTAACCATGTCTGACTCCAAACACACCAAAGTCCTGATTCTGGGCTCTGGCCCGGCGGGATACACCGCCGCCGTCTACGCCGCACGCGCCAATCTCAACCCTGTGCTGATCACCGGCATCGCCCAGGGCGGGCAACTGATGACCACCACCGAGGTAGACAACTGGCCGGCCGACGTACACGGCGTGCAGGGTCCTGATCTGATGCAACGCTTCCTGGAACATGCAGAGCGTTTCAAGACTGAAATCGTGTTCGACCACATCAGCAAGGTGGACTTCAGCAAGCGCCCCTTCACCCTCACTGGAGACAGTGGCGCCTACAGCTGCGACTCACTCATCATCGCCACCGGCGCGTCAGCCAAATACTTGGGCCTACCCAGTGAAACGGCATTCATGGGCCGCGGCGTGTCGGGCTGCGCCACCTGCGACGGCTTCTTTTACCGCGATCAAGTCTGCTGCGTCGTGGGCGGTGGCAACACGGCCGTCGAAGAGGCACTCTACCTCTCTAACATTGCCAGCAAGGTGATTCTGGTGCACCGCCGCGACAAGTTCAAGGCCGAGCCTATCCTGATCGACAAGATGATGGAAAAAGTTGCCGCGGGAAAGATTGAACTCAGGACCTTTAAGACGCTTGAGGAGGTGCTGGGCGATGCGACAGGCGTCACCGGCATTCGCGTGAAAGACGTGAACACGGGCAGCACCGAAGACATCACCCTGACCGGATGCTTCATTGCCATCGGACACGCCCCCAACACCGACATCTTCCAGGGGCAGCTCGACATGGTGGGTGGCTATATCGTGACGCGAGGCGGCCTCAACGGTTTTGCCACACAAACCAGCGTACCGGGCATTTTTGCTGCCGGTGACGTGCAGGACCATGTGTACCGACAGGCAATTACCAGCGCTGGAACAGGCTGCATGGCTGCACTGGATGCCCAGCGCTTCTTGGACCAACACGAGTAGCAGGTCCAATATCGCTATAATCACAGGCTTTGCTGAATCTCGGCCCGAGGGGGCCATGGAATCGGCCGATGGGGTTACCGCCACCCTTTTTCCTGGCGAGGTGAGGCTAGAGCGAGATCGAAAGTGCCCGTTTGCGGGCGGTTTGGGTCGCCAGTGATAGCCGTTTCATAAGTATCGGAGTGTCCTGATGGCACGCGTATGTCAAGTTACGGGCAAAGGCCCCATGGTCGGAAACAATGTTTCCCACGCAAACAACAAAACCAAGCGCCGGTTCCTGCCGAACCTGCAATACCGCCGTTTCTGGGTCGAAAGCGAAAACCGCTGGATTCGTCTGCGGATTTCGAACGCAGGCCTGCGTTTGATCGACAAGAACGGTATTGATTCTGTGCTCGCCGATCTGCGTGCACGTGGTCAAGCCTGAGATATTTCGGGACAGACTTATAGCTCTGTCCTCAACTGATTAAAGGAATTAAATATGGCAACCAAAGGCGGACGCGAAAAAATCAAGCTGGAATCAACAGCTGGCACCGGTCACTTCTACACCACCAGCAAGAACAAGAAAACCATGCCCGAGAAGATGCTGATCAAGAAATTTGATCCCAAGGCTCGCAAGCATGTGGACTACAAGGAAATGAAGCTGAAGTAAATCAGTTGTCCTTTGAGTCAGAGCCCGCCGCGTGCGGGCTTTTTTATTGGAAATGGCTCCGCCAGAGCGTGTGAATTGTGCGCAAGCCGGTGCGTTAGAGCGCCTCCTCCGCGGGCGCGCTAGCCAATCGAGCACCATTGCAACGGCGCATACCGCGTCCATTGATAATGGACAAGATCGCACACATCCCAAACCAACAAAATCAAAATGGAATTTTCACAACTCATCAAAGCACGTAAGAGTATTCGCGGATATCTGCAAAAGCCTGTTCCCCGCGAAGTTATTGAGGAGATCATCGAAGTAGCCAAATGGTCGCCTTCCTCCATGAATACACAACCCTGGCGAATTCACGTAGTGACCGGTGCACCGCTGGACCGAATCCGCAAGGGCAACACTGAAAATATGGTGGGAGGCGTTCCACCAAAACGTGACTTCCCGATGAAGGAAGAGTATGAAGGCATTCATCGCAAGCGCCAGATCGACATTGCGATTCAGCTCTTCGAAGCAATGGGGATTGCGCGCGACGACAAGGTACGGCGTATGGACTGGGTTATGCGGGGTTTCCGGCAGTTCGACGCCCCGGTATCCTTGGTGTTGACCTACGACAAGTATTTGGAACCGGCGGCCATCAGCCAATTTGATCTCGGTGCACTTTCACATGCGATAGTGCTGGCTGCCTGGGAGCGTGGTTTGGGGTGCGTAATCAATGGACAGGGCATCATGCAATCCAGCGTCGTTCGCGAACATGCGGGCATTCCCGATGATCAGAACATCATGATCTGCATTGCAATGGGATACCCGGACAACGACTTCATTGCCAACAGCGTGAAATCGGTGCGGGAAGACAGCAACAATTTCGTTAAATATGTCGGCTTCGATGTTCCGCAATAGGCGGTGAATTCGTCAAATGCGGCGTATTCCTTTACACCCGCGCCGCCCGCAGCCGCAGCGAAAACTCCTCCAGCGCTGCAATGCCACTGGCTTCGGCACGCTGGCACCATGCCTGGAGGTCGAGCGCTAGTTGCTCACGGGTTTGCGAGCGATTGAGCCACAGTTGACGCAATTCTTCACGCATGACGACCATTTTGTCCATCACAGGCGAAGCCGCGCGGGCCACGGCAAGCGAGGCAACCATGGCTGCCGGCACACGATCTGCATCGCGGTGCATCCAGCGCTTGGCGGCCTTGAGCACTGCTGCATCGGCGCTGCGGGCGCCCATGGCCTCAATTTCGGCACGGAAAGCACGCCGCATTTCATGGGCATAGCCTGCCATGATCTCGTACCGGTTGGAGATGAGCGCTTCCAGCGTCCTCTCGTCGGCCACCGGTCGAATATCACCCAGAGCCAACCTGGGCGGTGTCTTCTTGACGGTTGCCAGACCCAATCGCCGCAGCAGGCTGATATAGACCCATCCAACATCAAATTCGTAGGGCTTGACCGACAACTTGGCGGATGTCGGATAGGTATGGTGGTTGTTGTGAAGCTCTTCGCCCGCAATCAGAATGCCCCAGGGCGAAATATTGGTGCTGGCGTCAGGCGCCTCAAAGTTGCGGTAGCCCCAATAGTGTGCGACCCCGTTGATGATGCCGGCCGCCATGACCGGTGTCCAGGCCATCTGAACCGCCCACACCGCCAAACCAGCTGCACCAAACAGCGCCAGATCAATCACCAGCAGCAACGCCACGCCCAGAAACGAAAAGCGGCTGTACACCTTGCGCTCGAGCCAATCGCTCGGCGTTCCGTGACCGTAACGCAACAGGGTCTCCGGCTTGACCGCCTCCGACCGGTACAACTCATAGCCTTGCAGCAGCACAGTCCTGATGCCGTGCACATGCGGACTGTGCGGATCCTCGGCTTGTTCACACTTGGCGTGGTGTTTGCGGTGGACCGAAGCCCATTCCTTGGTGACCTGACCGGTCGTCAGCCATAGCCAGAAGCGGAAAAAGTGGGAAGCCAGGGGGTGCAGATCCAACGCCCGATGGGCCTGGTGGCGATGCAGAAAAACGGTTACGCTAATCATCGTGATGTGGGTCACCACCAAAGTAAATGCCACCATTTCCCAGGCACTCAGATCCCACAGGCCATGGGCCAACCAGTCGACGATGGCAATCAATACAGTCCCCTCGGATGGCAGCATGGTTAGTTCGCTCTCACAATGCTTAGTTGGTGTGGATCAATGCACAGAGATTAGAACACTTACTTTCGTTGCCATGCTGCGGCGAAGAATCCGTCAGTCAAGTGTCGATGGGGCCACAGGCGCAGGTACAACTGCCCGTCCTGTGCACCACTGCACAAGGTGGAAGCGTTGTGTACCTTCAATGCCGCCAGCAACTCACCCACCGGCAGTGGCTGAAAATCCGGATTTTCCGCAGAGAACGCCTCGGCAATGGCTTCGTTTTCCTGTGGCAGTACGCTGCACGTGGCATACACCAGCCTGCCACCCGACTTGAGCAGACGCGACGCGCTTTGCAGAATAGCCGCCTGCTTGACCGCCATCTCCTGCACCGATTGAAGATTCTGGCGCCACTTCAAATCCGGGTTGCGCCGCAGCGTACCCAGGCCCGAGCAGGGGGCGTCCACCAGCACGCGGTCAATCTTGCCGGTCAGTCGCTTGACCCGGTCATCGCGCTCATGCGCAATGGCGGCAGGGTGCACGTTAGAGAGGCCACTGCGTTTCAAGCGCGACTTAAAGGCATCGAGCCGGTGCGCCGAGGTATCAAACGCATACAGCCGGCCCGTGCTGCGCATGGAGGCGCCAATGGCCAAGGTCTTGCCACCCGCTCCGGCACAGAAATCGACCACCATTTCGCCGCGCTTGGCATCGAGCAGCATGGACAGCAGTTGCGAGCCCTCGTCCTGCACCTCAAAATCACCGCGGACGAAGGCCTCGTGCTTGTTGAGCGCCGGCTTGCCGGCAATGCGCAGACCCCACGGGGAATACGGCGTGTCCACCGCCTTGATGCCCGACTGGGCCAACGCCTTCTGCACCTCGGCACGCTTGGCCTTGAAAGTGTTAACCCGCAGGTCCAACCCTGCCCCCTGGTTGAGGCACTCGGCAAGTGCCCAAAATTCGCTGCCCAGCTGCTCCTTGAGTGGCTGCACCAGCCACTCGGGCAGGTTGTGGCGGTGGCGCTCCATCAGGTCGTTGGGACTCACCTTCTCGCATTGGTCCAGCCAGTTGATTTCCTGCTCGGTCAGCGCGCTGCGCAGAAAGTCGCCTGGGCCGTAGAAGCCCAGAATCGCCAACCGCCGCTCCTTGGGGCCACTGCCCGACGGGGCCAGATGGTCAAACAGCAGTTTCTTGCGCAAGACGGTGTAGACGGTCTCGGCCATGGTGGCACGCTCGCGCGGACCCAGACCCCGGTGATCCCGAAAAAATCGCGAGACGATTGCGTCCGCGGGATGGTCAAATTTCAGGGTCAGCCGGACCAGTTCAGCGCAGGCTTCAAGAAGGGCTTTTGGATGCATAGCATGAGATTGTCCCATGCGCGCACAATGGACTCCGTGATCTTCGAATGGACACGTCTGTTCTCTATGGCCTCCAATGCTCTCCACACACCACGCCGCTTGCGGGTGCCAGGCGCTGTCCGCATCCGGTACATGGCGCTGGCCATGGCAAGCTTGCTGGCGGGTTGCGCCAGCCCGGTCCCCTCTTCGGCGGTGCGGTCCGCAGTTCCCTTCGGCGGTCTGGCAACTGTGGTGTCGGACCAGGCCCCCGGTGCAGACCCGCTTTCGCAGTGGTGGCAGCGCTTCAACGACCCACTGCTCACCGCGCTGGTCACACAGGCACTTCAGGCCAACACCAGCGTGCGCGCAGCCCAAGCTGCATTGCAGCAGTCCCGTGCGCTGCGGGATGTGAGGCAGGCTTCCATGCTGCCTGGCGCCACCGCATCCACCTCCGCCCAGCGCAACCAGACCGACTCTGGCAGCGCAAGCAGCAGTTTCAGGATCGGACTCGATGCCAGCTGGGAGCCCGATGTCTTTGGCGGTCGGAACGCCGCACTCAGTGCGACAGAATCGGATGCACAGGCAGCGCAAGCGTCTTTGGGCGATGTGCACGTGTCGGTTGCTGCCGAGGTGGCTCTGGCCTACATCCAGCTGCGCGGGTTGCAAAGCCAGTGGCAGATCGCCCGCAATAACCTGGCCAGCCAACAGGAGACCCTGCAGCTGACCACCTGGCGTGCACAGGCGGGTCTGGCCAGTTCTCTGGAAGTTGAGCAGGCCCGTGCAGCCAGCGAACAGACCGCCGCCCAGATCCCCAGCCTGCAATCGGGTCAGGACAAAACCCGCCACAGCCTGGCAGTGCTGACCGGTCAGTCGCCGATCACCCTGAACACACCGCTTGAAGCAGTAGTTGCGATACCGCAAGCTGCAGACGATCTGGCCTTGAACATCCCGGCGAACACGCTGCGCCAGCGTCCCGATGTGCGCGCGGCCGAGCACCGCATGGAGGCGGCACTGGCGCGCGTTGCCGTAGCAGACGCAGCCCAATATCCCAACTTCTCCATTGGAGGCTCGGTTGGCCTGAACGCGCTGACACTGTCCGGCCTGGCCCAGGGTGCCGGGACGGTCAGTGCGCTGCTGGCAAGCATCTCCATGCCTTTGTTCGATGGAGGCGCGACGCGGTCTCAACGGCTGGCACAGGAGGCGGCGCTGGAGCAGGCACGCGCCAGCTACCAGGCCGCGGTACTGACGGCTCTGAAGGATGTGCAAGACGCGCTGGTCACCCTTCGCCACGACCGCGACCGCAGAGCACATCTGAGAGACGCCGCCATTGCCGCAAGCAACGCAGCGCTACTGGCACAGCAACGCTACAGCAGCGGTCTGATTGACTTCCAGACCGTGCTGCAAACCCAGCGCAACCTGCTGACTGCGCAGGACGCCGCGGCAAGTTCCAGCGCCGACATCAGTGCCGACCATGTGCGCCTGTACAAGGCGCTCGGTGGCGGCTGGAACTGACTACCCCTTTGCCAATTTGGATGACGCCATGACCACGCAAGCTGCCACCGGCACACCACTCTCTACCGCAGAGGTTCAGGCCCTGCTCAACCAAGCCCCCGGCCGGGTGTGGTGGCGTCGCCCAATGGTGTGGGCCGCTGGTATCGCGGTGATGCTGGCGGCATCTACTGCCTATTATTGGCAAGAAAACGCCAAGGCGCATGCGGCACCGGTATTTGTGAATGAGCCCGCGACCCGCGGCAACCTGACTTTGAGCGTGGCTGCCAACGGCACACTTCAACCCACCCGCTCGGTGAGCATTGGCAGTGAACTCTCGGGTACCGTGCTGCGGGTATTGGTGGATGTGAATGACCGCGTGAAGAAGGGCCAGGTACTGGTCGAACTCGACACCGCCAAGCTCAGCGACCAGGTCGCGCGCTCGCGCGCCGCGCTGGGTGCAGCCATTGCCATGGTGGCACAGGCCGATGCCACGGTGGGAGAAGCGCGCAGCAACCTGGCGCGACTGCAGGAAGTGTCTCAACTCTCCGGTGGGAAGATTCCATCCAGAGCCGAACTCGACACCGGTCGCGCCACGCTGGAGCGCGCCCTGGCCCAGCAAACCAGCGCGCAGGCCGACGTGGTTTCGGCGCGCGCGGCCGCGTCCACCGACCAAACCAATCTTTCCAAAGCTTCGATCCGCTCCCCCATCGATGGTGTGGTGCTGACACGCACGGTAGACCCGGGTAACGCGGTGGCTGCATCGCTGCAGGCTGTCACACTGTTTACCGTGGCCGAAGACTTGCGCAAGCTGCGTCTGCAGGTCAACGTCGACGAGGCCGATGTGGGTGCAGTCCGGGTCGGACAAAAGGCCAGCTTTACCGTCAGCGCCTATCCTTCGCGCAAGTACCCGGCCACCATCACCCGCGTGGCGTTTGGCTCCACCACCACCGAGAATGTGGTGACCTACATCACCTACCTGGACGTGGACAACACCGACTTGAGTCTGCGCCCGGGCATGACCGCATCGAGCACCATCACCTCCACCGAACGTAAAGACGTGCTGCTGGTACCCAATACTTCGCTGCGCTTCACTCCCGCTGCCGCTGGCGCAGCGGCAGCAAAGTCGGGCGGCGGCATTGTGTCGAGCCTGCTGCCACGCATGCCCGGCGGTGCCCGCAAATCAGCCGGTGGCAGTGGCAGCACACGTCAGGTCTGGGTGCTGCGCGAAAACGCACCTGTGGCGGTAACCGTGACCACCGGCATCAGCGACGGCCATATGACCGAAATCGTCGGGGGCGAATTGCAGGCCGGCATGCAGGTGATCACCGACCAGCGCAGCGCAGGAGCCACTCCGTGAGCGATGTGCCCCTTATTGCGTTGCGGCGGGTGACCAAGACCTATGGCCAGGGCACGACCGCCTTGCAGGCTCTCCAGGGCGTGGACCTGCGCATCGAAGCCGGCGACTTTGTCGCCATCATGGGCCCCAGCGGTTCGGGCAAATCCACAGCCATGAACATGCTGGGCTGTCTGGACACCCCCACCAGTGGCGAGTACCTGTTCCATGGCGTGCACGTCGAAACCCTGTCACGCGATCAGCGGGCCAGATTGCGCCGCCGGTTCCTGGGTTTCGTGTTTCAAGGCTTTAACCTGCTGGCACGCACCTCGGCCCAGGAAAACGTGGAGCTACCCCTGCTCTACCGCGGTGAAACCGCCAAGGCACGCCACGCGGCAGCCGCCAAAGCACTGGCCCAGGTCGGTCTGACCGGGTGGGAGCACCACACACCAGCTGAACTCTCCGGAGGCCAGCAGCAGCGCGTGGCCATTGCCCGTGCCATTGTTACCGAACCCGCTGTGCTGCTGGCCGACGAGCCCACCGGCAACCTCGACACCCTGCGCAGCCGTGAAATCATGGACTTGCTGTGGGCGCTGAATGTAGACCATGGCATTACCGTGCTGATGGTGACGCATGAAGCCGACATGGCCGCCTATGCCAAGCGCATCGTGCGCTTCGTCGACGGCATCGTAGCAAGCGACACACCCAATCTGCAACCGGCCGGGCTGAAGGCCAGCGCGGCGCAGGCAGCAGAAGTAACGGAGACGGTGTAGTGTTGCTCAACACCCTGCTGCTTGCGCTGCGCTCGATCCGGCGCAACCTGCTCCGCTCATTTCTGACCATCCTGGGCATCGTGATCGGCGTGAGCGCCGTCATCACCATGGTGACGCTGGGCAATGGCGCGACGCTGGCGGTGCAAAACCAGATCTCCGGTCTGGGCACCAACCTGCTGCAGGTGCGCCCGGGCCAGCGCACGATGGGCCCGGGCGGTGGCGGTGGCGCCCCCTCGTTCAAAGACGTGGATGCCGATGCCATTGCCACACAAATCGGAGGCATTGCGGCCGTCGCGCCTGAGGCACGCACCGCCGCCACAGTGGTCGCCAACGGTCGCAACTGGGCCAGCAGCGTGATTGGCAGCACCAACTCCTGGCTGCTTACGGGTAACTGGAGGGTGGCCGACGGTCGCACCTTCTCGGACGACGAATTGCGCGCCGGTGCCGCCGTATGTCTGGCGGGTGAAACGGTGCGACGCGAGTTGTTTGGCACGCGCGCCATCGTGGGGGCGCAGCTGCGGGTCAAAAAAATCTCCTGCGAAGTGGTGGGCCTGCTGGCCTCCAAGGGGCAGGGCAGCTTTGGCAACGACCAGGACGACGTGGTGCTGGTGCCACTCAAAACATTGCAGCGCCGCATCACCGGAAACACCCGCGTCAATACCCTGCTGGTATCAATGATGGACGGCAGCGAAGCCGCGCGCGTCAAGGCCAGCATTGGCCAGTTGCTGCGCGAGCGACGCAAGCTTGCCGCCGGCGATGAGGACAACTTCAACGTGCTCGACACCAAGCAACTGGCCGATGCCCTGTCGGGCACGACCAAGGTCATGACCATGCTGCTGAGCGCAGTGGCGGCGGTGAGTCTGTTGGTCGGCGGCATTGGCATCATGAACATCATGCTGGTCAGTGTGACTGAGCGCACCCGCGAGATCGGCCTGCGCTTAGCCATTGGTGCGCTCGAGCGCGAAGTGTTGCTGCAGTTCCTGATCGAGGCGGTGGTGCTGGCCTCGTTGGGCGGCCTGGTCGGAATTGTGCTGGCTACCGTGGCTTCAATAGGACTGGCCAGCGCGATGGACGTGCCTTACCTGTTCAACCCGGGCGTGAACCTGCTGTCTTTCCTGTTTTCGGCCGGCATTGGTGTGCTGTTTGGCTACTTCCCGGCACGCCGGGCGGCACGGCTCGATCCAATTGAAGCGCTGCGTCACGAATAGCGGGATACTTCTTGTGAGCACAAATGGCCTTTGGCTCCCGTGTTACTTGCGTAGACCGCTACCTTTTATGTAGCAGTTCGGCAATCGCCTGGGGATAGATCAGATGCTCCTGGGTAAGCACCCGCGCTGCCAGCGTGTCGGCTGTGTCGTCAGCCAGCAGCGGAACCACCGCCTGCGCCAGGATTGGACCGTGGTCCAGCTCAGCGCTCACCAGGTGCACGGTGGCCCCGGCAAACTTGCATCCAGCAGCGATGGCGCGCTGGTGCGTGTGCAGCCCGGTAAAGGCAGGCAGCAGAGATGGATGGATGTTGGTCAGGCGCCCGGCAAAGCGATCTACAAAACCTGATGTCAGGATACGCATGAAGCCTGCCAGCACCACCAGCGCGGGTGTGCCCGGCGCATCGAACCGGTCAATCAGGCTGGCCAGTGCCGCGTCAAACGCCTCGCGTGAGGCAAAGACCTTGTGGTCCAGCACCTCGGTGTCGATGCCATGTTCGCGTGCAAAGAGCAGGCCCTTGGCATCGGCTTTGTTGCTGATCACCGCCGCAACCCGTGCCCCATAGCGACCGCTCCAGTCCTCGCGCTGCGCCGCATTCACGATAGCCGCCATATTGGAGCCTCCGCCCGAGATCAGGATGACAATGTTGCGCATGGTCAAAGGTCCCTGGCCAGATCGCCGAGTTCCTTCACCATCAGGCTGCGGAACTCGGGTACACAGCCTAGGTGCGACGATGGTTGGGCAGTGCAGTCGGTCAAGTGCACCAGACTGCCCGCTGCGTTGGCCTGCATCGCCTGCACCGTGGCACTGGAACTGAGGTAAGAAACTGTTTGATCCTGTGGTCCGTGGAACAGCCTGATCGGTTTGGCCGGCCTCCAGTCGTGCACATTGCTTTGGCGTGCTATGGCCTCGGTGTCATCGGCCAGGAAATTGTCGATCAGGGTACTGTCAAACACGACATCGGCATTGGCACCCAGGAGCTGATTGATCAGTTCGTTGCGCACCGAGGCCCGCACGCCTGCTCCGAGGTATCTCAGCAGCCCCGGGTTTACCAGGGCACCCAGCAGCGCGTTCTGATCACGAATACGTTTCAACAGCTCGTCCAGAGTAATCTGCACCTGATAGGGTCCTGCGCCCGTGACTGCTGCCACCAGATTCTGGTTGTGCACGCTGGCGCTGGCCTCCATGGCGCGGGCCGCCGCCATGGTGACATAGGCACCTTCGGAATAACCGGCCAGAAAGAGCTGCTTGTTGTCCCGTACACCCTGCGTCTGGCGCCAGTATTTTGCGGCGGTCAACAGGTCCATCACCATCGACGCCGACGGTGCCGCCAGCAGGTAGGGATGCAACTGCCCTTTGCTGGCCCCATAGCCGACAAAATCGGGTGCCAGCGCGATGTAGCCAACCGAGGCCATCAGTACCGGTATTTCGGAGGCCAGAACCTGGTTGCTAGGTGCTTCTGCGTCCCTGGCCAGGGTGCCGTGCTGGTAACTCAACACCGGACTCACGCTGGTGGAGGCCTTGGCAGGTATTGCGATCAGGGCTGATGCCAGCACCGGCAACCCCTGCGCGCCCAAGGTCAGGTACTCCAATCGGTAGGTGTTGACCGTGTACTTCGGGGCGACCGAAGGCACTGCACCGGCGGAATCCCGTACCGCATTTGTTACAACCTCCGCGGTAAAGCTTTTCAACCACGTCGCAGACCTGAATTCGCCAGGCCCCATGGTATTGACAATCGGGTCCACGGGAACCGGTGAGACCAGCGTTGGTCCGCCCGCCGTTTCACCAGAGCTTCCCCCGCAGGAAGCCAGCAGCAGTGAAAGGCTGATCCAAACGACTGATAGGTACCGACGTGTGTTGGCTTGTTC